>NZ_JBIVNJ010000056.1:0-32554 GCF_044753585.1 Streptomyces sp. NPDC088354
TAGCCGCCGCCGTACGAGGGCTGCTGCGGAACGTACGGCGCCCCGTCACCGCCCCTGTACGGAGCGTTGCCCCACCCGGGTTCATGAGGTTCGTAAGGGGCGTTGAGCCCCCCAGGGGCGCTGCCGTGGCGCATTCAGGCCTCCCATGGCGCGCTGGTCACCATGGTCGGCTCCGGCGCCGTGGCGCCCGCGGACCGTTGGTGATTCCCAGCTGCGCGACTGTCAAAGCCCTGTGGGGTCCGACAGAAATGCTCGCGGATGGTTGGAGGTCACGATACATAACGTCGGCAACTGTCCAGGCCTTCGATTCTTATCAGTCATGTAAAACGATTGCCCCCTGCCCTGAAGGGGGCGTTCCCTACTGCCACCGATACGGCGCATACACCGGCATACAGGTGGATTTGTCCGAGCCGTTGAGGGCGCCGGCGCTGTCGGGGAGCTTCGCGTCGGGATCGGCGCCGCCCGCGTAGGCCGTCCCCTCGCGCCAGTCCGCGCCGACGACCAGTGTGACGGAGGCAACGTGTGAGGATTCCTTCACAAGGCCGACCGGCAGCTTGAGGGCCTTCGCCACGGCGAGCGCGTCCGAGCGGGCCTGGGCCCCCTGGGCGGCGGGGTAGGCGATCGCGGTGGTGGCCGACGGCTGCGCCTCGGCGGCCTTCACGGCCCCCGTGAAGCCCTGGCCGGCCAGGAGGCCCGCCACGACGCCCGCACGGCCGTTCACGGGGGTGCCCGTGCTGTCGCCGGCGGTGCCGTTGACCACGGCCACTGGGATATCGGCGGCCGGACGTGCCGGCGGTCCCGACTCGGCGGGCTTCTTCGGGGGCTTCTTGGCGCCGTTGTCGTCGAACGGCACGTCGTGCACGAGCTTCGCCCACACCCTGGGCGCGTTCACCGCGTCCGGGATGTAGTGCTGGTCGTTCTCCGGGTCCGTGGCCGGCGGCATCGTGAGCATCGTGATCCGCTTCGACGGGACGCTCTTGAGCTCCATGCCGAGGTCGTACAGCTTCTTCGGGGTGCCGATCTCCTCGGAGACCTGCAGCGCCTTGGTCGCCGCCTCCGCCAGGTTCCGGAGCCGGCCGCTGTCGGTGAAGACGTTCTGCGAGCGCAGCTCCCGCACCATCGAGTTCATGTACATGTGCTGGGCCTCGGCCCGGCCCAGGTCGCTCTCGAAGGCGTGCCGGGTGCGCAGCCACTGCAGCGCGGTCTTGCCGTAGATCTTCTGCCGGCCGGCCTTGAGCTTCAGGCCGGAGCCGCCGGGCTGGTCCGGCGTGGGGTGGTCCCACACGTTCTGCCGCACGCACACCTCCACACCGCCCACGGCGTCGGCCATCTTCACCACGCCCGCGAAGTCGATCATCATCCAGTGGTCGATGTAGACCCCGGTGAGGTTCTGGACGGTGGCCAGCGTGCAGCCCGGACCGCCGTGCGTGAGGCTCTCGTTGATGATCGCGTGCGTGGTGGCGGGAAACGTCTCGCCGGTCTTGGGGTCGGTGCACTTCGGGATCGGCACCCGGGTGTCGCGCGGGATGCTCACCACCGACATGTTGCTGCGGTCGGCGGAGACGTGCACAAGCATGATCACGTCGGCGCGCGGTTTGTCCCCGCGGGTGTACTTGGCGCCGCCCAGCTTCAGGTTGGCGTCCGTGTTGCGGCTGTCGGAGCCCAGCAGAAGGATGTTGAGCGCGTTGGTGGGCGTCTTGTGCACGTTGCTGGCGCCGCTGTTGCGCTTGCCCTTGCGGATGTTGTGGCTCAAGTGCTGGTAGTACGCGTAACCGGCCCCCGCCGTACCGAGTATCAGCAGGGCCAGGACGACCGCGGTCCAGCGCAGTGCGCGCCGCCCGCGCCGCCGGCGGGTCCCCGCCGCGCGCTGCGCACGGCCGCCGTCCGGCGCACCGGGCGCCGGGGGCCCCGTGCGCGCCGCGTCCGCCTCATGCTGCGGACGAGTCTCGTACAGGCTGTCGTCCCACCCGAGATCGCGCACGCCACGGTCGGTCATGTCTGGTCCCCACCCCTGAAGCCCCGTCGAATCCCCGTAGTTGTGTTCCAGCCGTTCGCGGGCCGGTGCCGGCTACTTGGCACAGACGCTCTTGTCGTCGGCCTCGACCTTCTGGATGCCCTCGGGCGCCTTGGTGGGCGCCGTGATCGGCGTCCCCGCGGCGGTGAAGTCCTTGCCGAGGGTGAGCGTCATGTTCGCGCGCGGTGCCGCGTCCTGTGTGCCCGGGATCAGCGCGGACGCGGGCAGTCCCATCATGTCGGCCAGCCGCCGTGCCTGGTCGGCCTGGTTCGGGGCGTACTTCAGCGTCGTCTTCTGCGCGTCGGCGGGTGCGTTGCCGCCGTTGGTGGAACGGGTGACGCCCTGCGCGTTCTGCAGCCAGCTGACGGTGTCCTGGGCCGCGCCGAAGATCCCGCTGCCGTTGTAGACCTCGACCCGCACGTTGATCGCGTCGGCCTTCGGGCCCTTGAGCTTGCCCGCGGCCGCGTCCTTCTCCTTCTTCTTCACCTCGGTGAGCGAGATGTCCTGGCGCACCATGGTGAACAGCTGCGGCGCCCTGGTCTTGTCCAGGACGACGGTCGTGTGCACCTTCTCCGCCGGGTTGTCTATGACCGGGACGGTGGCGAAAGTGATGTTCTTGGTGTTCACCCGGCTCAGGTCCTTGGCCAGGTCGGCGAGCTTCGTCACGCTGCCGATGCCGGTGTCCACGGTGAGCGCCTTGGTCGCGGTGTTCGCCAGCTTCAGCAGCTTCGTCGGACTGGTGAGCGTGTCGCCCGACTTCATCTCCCGCATCATCGAACCCAGGAACTGCTGCTGCAGCTGGATACGGCTCAGGTCGCCGCCGAAGCCGACGCTGTGGCGGGTGCGGACGAACGCCAGCGCCTGCTCGCCCTGCACCTTGTGCCTGCCCTTGGGCAGCTTGAGGTGCGAGTCCGGGTCGTCGATGTCCTTGGCCAGGCACACCTCGACGCCGCCCACCGCGGTGGAGAGGTCCTTGACGGCGTCGAAGTTGGCCATCATGAAATGGTCCGGCATGATCCCGGTCAGCGCCTTGACCGTGCGCATCGTGCAGCCCGGGTCGCGTCCGTACTGCCCCAGGCTGGTGTTGAAGCGGACCCCCTCCTCGCCCGGGATGAGCTTCGTGGAGCCGTCCGCCTGCTTCGTCGGGCAGTCCGGGATGTCGGTGATGATGTCGCGCGGGATGCTCAACGCGGTCGCGTTGGAGCGGTCCTTGGACACGTGGAAGAGGATCGTGGTGTCCGCGTGGCCGATGTTCGCCGAGTCGCCGTACTTGCCCTTCAGGCCCTGCCGGCTGTCGGTGCCGATCACGAGGATGTTGACCGGGCCGTCGCTGGTGGGGGCGTTGGAGCCGATGCCGGTGTCCACCGTGTTGATGTTGCCGTTGAGCTGCTGGTACAGGACGTAGACGCCGACGCTCGCGGCCACCACGACCAGGCCGAGCGTGCCGGCCGTCCAGATCAGCGCCTTCTTCCGGCCCGACTTGCGCGACTGCGCCTTGCGCCGGCCGGCGCGGGTCGCCGCGTGGCCGCCCGCGGTCTCCGGGACGGCGGCCCTCCGTCCGCCCTGACCCGCGCGCTGGGCCTGGCGGCGCGGCCCGGGAGGCTGTTCCCGGCCGCCCCGTCCGGGCTGGGCGCCCTGACCGGCGGGCCCCTGCTGACGGGGCCGGCCCTGCTGGGGGTCGCGCTGGGGACGACGGCCGCCCTGGGACGGAACGGCGCGGTCCGCGGGCACTCCCGGGTCCAGCCGCAGCTGGTAGCTGCCCGTCTCGGGATCGAACACCCACTGGTCCGCCGGGTCGACGTGCTGCCTACGGCCTTGCGTGTCCACGGTCGATCGAGTCCTCCGTCTCGGCCGCTGCGTCAGGCCGGATCGCCCACACTAACCCCACAGTTCAGCGTCCAGGAGCGCAGCTGACAAATTCCGGTCCCTACAACTGGACAAACTGTTCAATCCCCACTGCCGCCGCAGACATCGCGGTCCGCGGTCGTTCCGCGGTAGGAGGGGGCGTCCGTCGCGGCCCCGGTCGCAGAGGGAGATGCGGAAGCGGTGGACGTGGTTCCGCCGGGCGTGGGGCTGTTGCTCGCCCGGGGGCTCGCGCCGTCGTCCTGCACCGCCACGGTGCCGTCCTCGCGCAGCGTGGTGAAGAGCTTCTTGGCCTCCGGCTGCACGAGTTCGTCCCGGTTCGGGTCCTGGACCCAGGGGCGGCGCGGCACGGTCAGGAAGCGCACCTGCCCGGCGGGCGTCCGGCGCAGGGTCTGGGTGAGGTCGTACAGCTCGCGCAGCGAGTCCAGCCCGGGGTCGGCGGTGAGGGAGGAGGTCGCCGCGTCCAGCAGCGGGTAGAGCTTGGTGGGGTTGAGCAGCACTCCGGTGCTGTCGACCTTCTTCACCAGCGAGGCCAGGAACTCCTGCTGCCGGTCGATGCGCTGGGTGTCGCTGCCGTCGCCGATGCCGTGGCGGGCGCGGACGTAGCCGAGGGCGTCCTCGCCGTGCAGCACCTGGCGGCCGGCCTTCAGGTCCAGGTGCGCGTCCTCGTCGTGCACCTTGTGCGGGACGCAGACCTCGACGCCGCCGACCGCGTCGACCATCTTCTTGAACCCGCTGAAGTCCACGACGAGATGGTGGTCGACCCGGATCCCGGTCAGCTTCTCGACGGTACGGATCGTGCACGCCGCCCCGCCGAACTCGAACGCCCAGTTGAACTGGGCGAACTGGGCCCTGGACATGCTGCCGTCGGGCCGCCGGCAGGAGGGGATGTCCACCATCAGGTCGCGCGGCAGGCTGACCGCCGTCGCCGTCTTCCGGTCCGCGGCCAGGTGCAGCAGGATGGCGGTGTCCGAGCGCTGGGTGCCGGTGTCCTGTCCGTACTTGCCGTTGCCGTCGCCCCGGTTGTCGGAGCCGAGCAGCAGGATGTTCTCGGCGGAGGTCGCCTGCGGCAGCGCGCTGGGCCGCTCGGACTGGACGCGCAGGAGCTCGCGCGAGGTGTCGGTGTCCGTGTGGATGTTCCCGTCAAGCTGCCGGTACAGGTGCCAGGCGACACCCGCGCCGGACAGCACCGCCAGCGCGGTCACCCCGGCCAGGACGCGCGGCCACCGGCGGCGGCGCTGACGGGTCGGCGGCGCCGCGCCGGGAGAGGTGTCCTTCGACTCCGGCGAATCGGCAGGCGTGGTCACGTACGTCCCGTCCTTCGGATGGTGTGGCTTTCTTCTCACCCGTACAGACAGTTCAATTCCGCACTCGGTTGTGCGGAGTTGTTCACTTGTGCGTTCGACCGTCCAGCATCTCGCGGATCCCGCGGGGCCGCCTCCCGGGAGCGGCGGCCCCGGCCCCTGCTTACGCCATGTGGGTGACGCGCTCGCTCTCCCGGCGTTTGTCCAGGTCAGAGGCGGCCAGCCGGTCCAGGTGGCGGCAGAGCACCACCGAGCCGCCCGCCGCCAGCGGCGCCAGCAGCCCGGCCGCGAGCCCGTCCCAGTCGCCGTAGGGCCGTCCCGACAGCAGGCGGGAACCGGCGGTCAGGCCGAGCGACGCCGCCGAGGCGGCCGCCCGCTCCACCACGCCGGTGCCGGTCAGCTCCTCGCCGCCGGGCAGCTCCAGTGCCGGGGCGCCGGGGTCCACGGGCGCGTAGGGGGTGAAGCGGTCGCCCTGCGTCGGCACCTCCACCGCGTAGTCCGCGAACCCGGCCGGAGGCTGCGGGAACCGCGCGCCCAGCGGGCGCAGCGCCAGCGCCACCCGCTCGCCGGGGCAGGCCAGGGCCGCCTCCAGGGTTTCGGGACCGGAGACCACGAAGTCGGCGCCGGCCGGATCCCCGCCGGGCACCGCCACCACGCCGGTGGAGAAGCAGGCGAGCAGCCACACCGCCGTCTGCCAGTGGGCGGGCAGCAGCAGCGCGGCCCGGTCACCCGGCTGGGCGCCGAGCTCGTCCTGGATGAGGTTGGCGGTCTTCGCCACCCAGTTGCCGAAGGTGGCGACGGACAGTTCCACGCGCTCGCCGGTGGCGTCGTCGTAGAAGGTGACCAGGGGGCGGGCGGGGTCCGCCGCGAGCGCGGAACGCAGCAGGTCGGCGGGCGTACGGGCAGTCGATGTCACGCGGCCCAGGCTACGTCAGGAGCCCTGCGCACGGGCGTTGCTGAGGGAGCGGCAGGCCGCCGGCCGGGATCGGAACGTCCGTCAGATCCCGGCTGCGGGTTTTTGGGGCTTATGTAAGTGTTTTTCTCATGCGTGCCTTTATTGCCACTTCCGTCGGCTGCGCGTGCATGGCAGCTCTCGCCGTCCCGCTCGCGCTGCCCTCCGGCGCCACCGCGACGATCCACACCCCGTACCGGGCCGCCGCTCCCGACGCCCCGTCGGGAAGTACCCACACCCTGATGCTGGCCCCGCTCGCGACCTCCGGCCGCGCCCTCGGCTCGCCCCTGGCCGAAGGGCTCACCGAGCGGTCGGTCAAGCCCTTCTCCCTGCTCGGCGTCACGTGGGAAGACGCCCGCACCGACCTGGAGGGCACGGTCCAGGTGCGCACCCGCGCCGTCGGCACCGGTGCGTGGTCGGCCTGGCGGGACATCGAGTCGCACTCCGAGGACGCCCCCGACGCGGGTTCCCCGGAGGCGACCGAGTCGGGCGTGCGCGGCGCCACCGCCCCGCTGTGGGTCGGCCGCTGCGACGGGGTCGAGGTGCGCGTCGTGCCCAAGCGGACGGGTGGCGTGCGCGGCACGCTGCCGGCACTGCCCAAGGGGCTGCGGCTGGACATGGTCGACCCGGGGGACGATCCGCCGGGGGCGCCCTCGGCGGCGCCGTCCACCGCGGGCGCGCCGCCGTCCGGCGCCGACCCCGTACCCGCGGTCACGCCCCCCGATCCGACGGACGAACCGGCCAACGACCCCGCGCGCCCGGGGAGTCAGGACCGGCCCGGGGACACCGGGTCCCCGGGCGGCGCCGGCGATCCGACGGACAGTGGCACCACGGGCCGTCCCGGCGACACAGGGGGTACAACAGGGGACACGGGCGACACCGGCGACGAGCCCGGGACCCCTGTGACGACCGACCCGACCGATACCTCGGGCACCGAGGACGAACTCCCCGTCGTCCCCGCCCTCACCCGGGCCGAGACCGAGGCCCTCACCGGTCGCACGTACATCGGCCCCCGCCCCCGCATCGTCACCCGGGCCGGCTGGCACGCCGACGAGTCGCTGCGCACCGAGGACTTCCTCTTCACCGACCAGGTCGACGCGATGTTCGTGCACCACAGCGCCACCGGCAACGACTACGACTGCTCTGACGCGCCGTCGCTCATCCGCAGTATCTACCGCTACCACATCAACAGCAGCGGATGGCGCGACATCGGCTACAACTTCCTCGTCGACAAGTGCGGAACCATCTACGAGGGCCGGGGCGGCGGGGTCGCCAAGGCCGTGTTCGGCGCGCACACCCTCGGCTTCAACGCGGACAGCATGGGCGTCGCCGTGCTCGGCACGTTCAGCGACGCGGAGCCCTCCGAGGAGGCACTGGACGCGGTCGCCCGGCTCGCCGCCTGGAAACTCGGCATCTACGGACACAATCCGGCCGGTACGGCATATCTCTTGTCAGGAGGGAGCAACAAGTACAGGAAGGGTGTCCGGGTCAGCTTCAACTCCATCTCCGGGCACCGCGACGGGTTCGCGACCGAATGTCCAGGAACGGTGCTGTACGACGATCTCGGCTACATCCGCCGCAAGGCGGCGGCCCTCCAGGGTCGCTGATGGGAGCCGCGACGAGACCCGCATAGGATTGGCCGCTCGTACGTTCGGCCCCGCCAGGAAGCGGAGACAACACAGGTGACTGAAGCGATCCTCTTGGTCGGCGGCAAGGGCACGCGGCTGCGGCCGCTGACGGTGCACACCCCCAAGCCGATGGTCCCCGCGGCAGGCGTCCCCTTCCTCACCCACCAACTGGCCAGGGCCCGCGCCGCGGGCGTGGAGCACATCGTTCTCGCCACCTCCTACCTCGCCGAGGTCTTCGAGCCCTGGTTCGGCGACGGGTCGGACCTCGGACTGCGCCTGGAGTACGTCACCGAGGACGAGCCCCTGGGCACCGGAGGCGCCATCCGCAACGTCGCGGACCGCCTCGACTCCGCGCCCGGCGACCCCGTCCTGATCTTCAACGGCGACATCCTCACCGGCCTCGACATCGCCGGATTGGTCGCCACCCACCGCCGCAGCGGCGCCGACGTCTCCCTCCACCTCACCCGGGTCGACGACCCGCGCGCCTACGGGCTGGTGCCGACCGACGCCGACGGCCGCGTCACCGCCTTCCTGGAGAAGCCGGAGACCCCCGAGGAGATCGTCACCGACCAGATCAACGCGGGCGCCTACGTCTTCAACCGCTCCGTCATCGACTCCATCCCCGCCGGGCGCCCGGTCTCCGTCGAACGGGAGACCTTCCCCGGACTGCTCGCCGCCGGCGCGCACCTGCAGGGCATGGTCGACTCCACGTACTGGCTCGACCTCGGCACCCCGCACGCCTTCGTGCGCGGCTCCGCCGACCTCGTCCTCGGCCGCGCCCCGTCCCCGGCCGTGCCGGGGCGCTGCGGCGAACGCCTCGTCCTGGAGGGCGCCCGCGTCGCCGACGACGCCAAGCTCACCGCCGGCACCGCGGTGTCCGCCGGCGCGGTGATCGGCTCCGGCGCGGTCGTGGAGGGCAGTACCGTCCTCGCCGGCGCCGTCGTCCGGCCCGGCGCGATCATCACCGACTCCCTCATCGGCGCGGGCGCGGTCATCGGCGAACGCACCGTCCTGGACACCGCGGTCATCGGCGACGCGGCCCACATCGGCGCGGACAACGAACTGCGGTACGGCGCGCGGGTCTGGTGCGGAGCGGTCATCCCGGACGGGGCGCTGCGCTTCTCGTCCGACCAGTAGCGCGCGGCCCCGGCGCGTACCCTCGGAGGGTGCATCCCGAGCAGACCCGACTCCTCCGCGGCGCGACGCCACGCGTGCCCGGCCCGCGCACCCCGGGCCGGATCCGCCGGTGGACCCCGGGCGGCCCGCTGGACCTGGGCCTGACCCTCGGGCCCCTGCGCCGCGGGCCCGGCGATCCCGCCTTCCGGGTGGGCTCCGACGGCGCGGTCTACCGCGCGTCGCGCACCCCCGAGGGCCCGGGCACCCTCCGCATCGCCCGCCCCGCCGGCGGCGAGGTCGAGGCCCAGGCGTGGGGCGCGGGCGCCGACTGGCTGCTCGACCGCCTGCCGGAACTGCTCGGCGACGCCGACGAGCCCGGCGCGTTCGCCGCCCGCCACCGCGTCGTCCACGAGGCCCACCGCCGCAACCCCGGGCTCCGCCTGACCCGTACCGGCCTGGTCCTGGAATCGCTGATGCCCGCGATCCTGGAGCAGAAGGTCACCTCCGACGAGGCCTACCGCTCCTGGCGCGTCCTGCTGTGGCGCTTCGGCGAGCCCGCCCCCGGCCCCGGCGAGGAACTGCGCATGCGCGTCATGCCGGACGCCCGCGGCTGGGCCATGATCCCCTCCTGGGAGTGGCACCGCGCCAACGTCGACGGCAAGCGCTCGGCCGCCGCCGTGCGCGCCGCCCGCGCGGCCGCCCGCATGGAGCAGGCCACGGGCCTCGGCCCCGCCGAGGCGTTCGCGCGCCTGCAGGCGATCCCGGGCATCGGCCCCTGGACCGCCGCCGAGACCCTGCAGCGCAGCAACGGCGATCCCGACGCGGTCACGGTCGGCGACCTCCACCTGCCGAACACCGTCGGCTACGCCCTGACCGGCGCCCACCGCACCGACGACGCCACCATGCTGGAACTCCTGGAGCCCTACGCGGGCCAGCGCCACCGCGCCGCCCGTCTCATCCTCCTGACCGGCCGTCGCCCCCCGCGCCGCGCCCCCCGCATGGCCCCGGGGAACATCGTTCCGCTCTGACGCGCACGCGGCGCGCCTATGCTCCGCGCGTGACGACCCCGAACACCGCCCTCGCCGACATACTGGACCGCCGGAAGCCGGAGGAGGAAGCGGAGCAGCTGCTCGCCGCCCTGATCGACTTCGGCGTGTTCGTCCCCGTGGGCGACAACGGCTCGGTGATCTTCATGAAGGGGCAGGACGAGGAGCCCGTGCTGCCCGGTTACGTCAGCGAGGAGTGCTGCCGGCAGCGCCGGCCCGGTGCCGTCGCCGTGCACTGCGACGTGACGCGTCTGCTGGACATCGGGCTCCACACGAAGACCGAGGCGCTCGCCCTGTACTCCGAACACGGCTGGGCCACGGTTCCCCTCGCCCTGGTCGCGCAGACGCTGCGCACCAGGGGCATGGTCCTGACGACCGAGCGCACGGTCCGGTTCAGCTGGTCCACGCACCCCATGGCCGTGGCACTGCGCGACACGCTCCGCGAGCGGCTCCTGGACCACCCCGACGTGCGGTGCGTGTGGATCGCGCAGGTCCGGTGGATGGACACGGGCATGGAACACCTCATGCTGCACATGGCGCTCGCCGACGCCGCGTGGCCGGACACGTCCGGCGTCCTCATGGAGGACGTGCTCTCCCGGATCGAACTCGGCGCCGAGACCCGGGAAGTCGTCGTACGGGTCCTGCGCCCGGCGTCGGACGCCGACGCGGCCACCATGCGGGAACTCGACACGATGGGCCTGGACACCGTGCGCGCCGACCACGCGGCGCGCCGCGTCGAGGTGATCTCCCGCGAGTACGACGCGCATCCGGCGGCCGCACCCGCCCCGGCTGAGCGGCCCAGGCGCTGGTGGCGCCGGTAGGTGCCGGTCCCGGCGGCGCCCGGCGCCGGTGCGTCAGCCGGCGGCGTCGCGGGCCCCGAAGAGGTCCCGGCAGCGCTCCAGCCCGTGGATCTCGACGGGAACGGTGCGGTGCGCCTCCCAGTCCGCGCGCTCCAGCCGCAGCCGCCGCAGGGTGCGGACCGAGCCGCGGACTGCCGCGACGGTGCGCCCGTCGTCGCGGTAGCCGAGCTTCTGCGAGACACGCAGCGACGCCGGGTTGTCGGTCATCGCGGCGGAGGTGACGGACCGGGCGCCCAGTCCCTCGAACACCAAGTGCAGGGCCGCTGCGCGCATTCCGGTGCCGATGCCCCGGCCCTGGTGCGCCAGCCCGAGCCACGAGGCGGTCCGCGCCTCCCGGGTCACGGCGAAGTTGTCCGCGGCCACGTCCTGCCGCCCGACCACCTTTCCCGCGCACCGCACCGCCAGGCTCAGCGTCCAGTCCTCCGGCCGCCACGCCGCCACCGTCCCCAGCACGTGCTGGAAGGTGGCCCGCTCGCGCTCGCGCGGACTGGCGTCGGTCCACGGGACGGTGAAGGGCATGCGGGCCTCGTCGTGGACACCGCCCGCGGCGACGCCCGCCAGTTCCGCGAGCCCCGCCAGCCCGGGCAGGCCCAACTCCAGTCGTGGAGTGGTGATCCGGAGCGCGTACAGCGGCCACACCTGTTCTTCCATGCCCGGAGCCTGCCCTCGCGCCCGTCCGTCCGTCGACCGGATTTCCCGCGCGGCCGGCCTCCGCGAAAACCCCTTGCGGAGGTGCCGCGCGCGCCCGGCACACTGCGCCGGTGAGCAGATTCGCCCACGTCGTCGTGATCGCCCAGGACGCAGCCGAGGTCATGGACCCGTTGACGACGCCGCCCGACGAGCGAACGGCAACGGCACCAGTGCTTCCGGCGCATCGGTGAAGGCATGCTGGACGCACCGGCGGTAGGGGTCGGGCGGCTCAACCGGGCCGGTCTGCCCGCGCGTCCGGAATCGCTGCCGTGCCCCGCCCCGAACCCGTGCCCCGTGCACGTCCCGATCCACGGCCGGGAGCACCACTGCCGCGGGCCGCGGGGACGGCGCCACCGGCGTCCTCGGCAGGACCGGCCACCCCGGTGACGGCGTCACGAGCGACGCCTAGCGCACCGCGATGAACGCCTCCACGCTCCGCGCGGGCCGTTCCTTGGGGCCGGCGGCGGGGCGGCCGATGGCGACCGCGCCCATCGGGTCCCAGTCGCCGGGCAGGTCCAGCACCCCGCGCACCACGTCACGGCAGAACATCGTGGACGACACCCAGGCGGAGCCGAGTTGCTCGCCGGCGAGGGCGACCAGGAAGTTCTCCACCGCGGCGCCCATCGCGACCACGAACATCTCGCGTTCGGCCGCCGACCGCCGGGGGTCGGGGTAGTCGTGCGCCCCGTCGGCGACCAGGCACGGGACGACCAGGTAGGGCGCCCGGCGCAGGACGTCGCCGCGCCGTACGCGCTTGGCGACGGACTCCTCGCTGCGGCCGTCGCGGCGCAGGTCGGCGATCCAGGCGTCGCGCATCGCGTCCAGGAGGCGCACCCGGGCGGCCTCGGTCTCCAGGAGCACGAACCGCCACGGCGTCGTGTGGTGCGGGGCCGGGGCGGTGACGGCGAGTGCCACGGCCCGCCGCACCGCGTCCCCGTCGACGGGGGCGTCGGAGAAGTCGCGGATCGTGCGGCGCAGGGAGACGGCCTCGCGCACCGCCTCCGACGTGCCCAGCCGGAACATGTCCTCGGCGGCCGGCCGCAGCAGCGCCCGGGCGCCGTCGCCGTTCTCCTCGGCCGGGAGCACCAGACTTTCCAGCCCGCGCACCACGGCCACCGGGGTGCCGCCCGCCTTGCCCTTGACGAGGTCGCCGGCCCCGGCCAGCTCGTCGCCCAACGCCGTGACGGTGACCGCGAGTTCGTTGCCGTGGGAGTCGGTCGCGCCCCGCAGGTCGTCCACGACCCGGATCCCGGCCGCGCCGATGGCGACGTCGGTGAGGCCCTGGCGCCAGGGGCGCCCGAAGGTGTCGGTGACGACGACGCCGACGTTGACGCCGAGGGCCTCGCGCACCCCCGCGCGGATGGTCCGCGCGGAGGCGTCCGGGTCCTCGGGCAGCAGCAGCACCGTGCCCGGCGCCGTGTTGGAGGCGTCGACGCCCGCCGCCGCCATGACGAAGCCGTGCCGGGTCTCCACGATCCGCGTCGGACCGCGCCGGGCGACCAGCCGGACCGTCTCCGCGTCGATGGCGGCCTCGCGGTCGTCGGCGTGGACGACGCGCCCCTCCGCCTTGCTGACGATCTTCGAGGTGACGACGAGGACGTCGCCGTCCTCCAGGTAGCCGGCGGCCGTGGCGACGAGCTTCGCCAGGTCGTCGCCGGCCGTGATCTCCGGCAGCCCGCCGACCGCCCACACCCGGTAGGACACGGGACTGCTCACGCCCGGACCTCCTCTGCCAGCGTCAGCGCCTCGCGCGCCATCGCGGCGGTGGCCTCGAGATCCGTCATCATCAGCGGCACGGCCCGGCAGCGGATGCCCGCCGCCTCGACCTCGTCCACCGTGCCCGCGTCGACGGTGTCGACGAGCCAGCCGTCCAGCAGACCGGAGCCGTAGTGCGCGGCGACCGCCGCGGCGGTGGACTCGACGCCGACGGCGGCCAGGACCTTGTCGGCCATGCCCCGCACCGGGGCGTCGCCGACGATGGGGGAGAGGCCCACGACCGGCACGCCCGCCTCGGCGATGGCCTCGCGGATGCCGGGCACGGCCAGGATCGTGCCGACCGACACCACCGGGTTCGACGGCGGGAAGAGGACGACGTCCGCCTCGGCGATCGCCTCCAGCACGCCGGGCGCCGGCTTCGCGCCCTCCGCGCCGACCGGCAGCACCGCGTAGGCCTCGGTGGAGGCCCGCAGCCGCACCCAGTACTCCTGGAAGTGCACGGCCTTGCGGCCGCCCCCGCCGTCCGGGTCGTCGATCACGACGTGCGTCTCGATGCGGTCGTCGGTCATCGGGATGAGCCGTACGCCCGGCTTCCACCGCGCGCACAGCGCCTCGGTGACCGCGCTCAGCGGATAGCCGGCGCCGATCATCTGGGTGCGCACGATGTGGGTGGCGAAATCGCGGTCGCCGAGACCGAACCACTCGGGGCCGACCCCGTACGCGGCGAGTTCCTCCTTCACGGCGAAGGTCTCGTCCGCGCGCCCCCAGCCCTGGCCTTCGTGGATGCCGCCGCCCAGGGTGTACATGACGGTGTCGAGGTCGGGGCAGACCTTCAGCCCGAACAGGTGGATGTCGTCGCCGGTGTTGCCGATCACGGTGATGTCCGCGTCCGGCGCCGCTTCCTTGAGACCGCGCAGGAAGCGGGCGCCCCCGATGCCACCGGCCAGTACCACGATTCGCATGTGGACAGTCTGGCAGCCGCGCCTGTCAGCCTGCGAACGTCCCCTCGACGGCCGGGGCCCCGGAGGTGCAGGCGTACGGCGTCATCTCGGTCAGACCCGGGAAGTAGACGTGCAGGCTGACCGCCGGTTCCAGGGAGTCGTTGACGACCTCGTGGACGTACCCGGGGGCGAACACGCGCTGGTGGCCCTCGGAGAGTGAACGGCGCACCTCGCCGTTGCCGCCGAGCGCCCGCTCGGTCAGCGTGCCCTCCAGGACGGTCAGCACGCCGCTGGAGCGGCCGTGGTCGTGCAGCCCGCTGCCCTGGCCGGGGACCCAGCTCAGCAGCCAGATCTCGTAGCCGGGGCCGGTGCGCAGCCGGTCGTACCAGCGCGAGGTGGCGTCGTAGCGCACGCGTGGCGCCCAGTGGGCGCGGTCCTCGGCGATACGGCGGGCCAGCCCGGCGAACTCCGCCACCGTGGCGGGATGGGCGGGGACGGGCGGCAGCAGGTGCGGGACGGCGAGCGGGTCGCCGGCGATCGAGACGTCGCTGTTCATGGGTGCGGGAGTTCCTACGGGAAGTGAGGAGCGTCAGGCAGGGCGCATGAGGCTGTGCGGGCCGGGAATGAAGATCGTCAGCGGCAACAGCTGGAACAGCGACAGTGAGCTTCCACGGCACGACGGAAGTCGCCGAGGCGGCGGATCCGGGAGGGCGCGTGGGTCACTGGCATGCGCCCCAGCACACCGGCTCTTCCGGGTCTCTGTCAACTTGACATCCGGTTTGTCGCGAATCTTTCACCTGATCCGGCTATTCGACCAGGTGAAAGGTTTGTGCGGGGCCGCCCCGGGAAGGTGCGGACGCAACCACACGGCTACGCAGGAACGTCTCCCCAGGAAACGTCGTTGTGTTTTCGTGATCTCATCGTGATCGCCGGCTCCGCAGGGGCGTCGATCACGATTGACGTATGCGGACGTTTGGACTGATTTGAACACTTTCCGTCAGTCCTTGGTTCCGCAGGGTGAATAACGGGCCCAATAGCAGATCTCGGCTTGACTGGCCCGTATCGGCACACTTGTAATTTCACTCGTGTCGTTCGACCGTCACAGGTAACGGCAACATCACGGGGAAGCGAAAACAGACGAGGGGCGCGCATGACCGAGCTGTTCCAGCTGTTGCTGGCCGAAGAGGCCGACGAAGAGCTCGGGTGGCAGGAGCGCGCGCTGTGCGCGCAGACCGATCCCGAGTCCTTCTTCCCCGAGAAGGGCGGTTCCACCCGCGAGGCCAAGAAGGTCTGCCTCGCCTGCGAGGTCCGCTCCGACTGCCTGGACTACGCCCTCGCCAACGACGAGCGCTTCGGCATCTGGGGCGGCCTGTCCGAGCGCGAGCGGCGCCGCCTGAAGAAGGGCGTCGTCTGAGCCCACGCCCGGCACGTCGCGTTCGTGCGTATATGTGCTCCGGACCCGGAGGGGCGGCCTCCCGCAACCGTTAGTGTGGGGGCCCGTCCGAGACGCCTGAGGCGTCGTCCGAAGTCCAGCGAACCGGGGCCCGAACCTCGATGTCCGTGAACAGTTCAGCCGGGACTCAATACGCCGCCCAGGCTCCGGAGTTCCCGCGCCACGTCGTCACCGCCGTGCTGGTAGCCCACGACGGTGCCCGGTGGTTGCCCAACGCGCTCGCGGGCCTGGTCTCCCAGGACCGCCCGGTCCAGGACGTCGTCGCCGCCGACACCGGCAGTGCCGACGACTCCGCCCGGCTGCTCGCCGAGTCCCTCGGCGACCACCGCGTCCTGCACCTCGCCCGGCGCAGCGGCTTCGGCGCCGCCGTCGAGGAGTGCGTCCGCGCCGCTCCGCCGATGACCGCCGAGCAGCTGCCGTACCTGCAGCGCCGCAGCGGCTGGGACCCGGTCGCCCGCACCTGGGACGACAACGCCTACGACGAGCCCGAGCAGCCCCACGGCGAGCCGGTGCACTGGCTCTGGCTGCTCCACGACGACTGCGAGCCCGCCCCCGACGCCCTGCGGAGCCTGCTGAAGGTCGCCGACTCCGCACCCTCCGCCGGTGTCATCGGCCCCAAGCTGCGCAGCTGGTACGACCGCCGCCAGCTCCTGGAGGTCGGCGTCTCCATCGCCCGCAGCGGCCGCCGCTGGACCGGGCTGGAGCGCCGCGAGCAGGACCAGGGCCAGCACGACCAGGTGCGCCAGGTGCTGTCGGTGTCCAGCGCCGGGATGCTCGTGCGCCGCGACGTGTGGGAGGAGCTCGGCGGCTTCGACCGCCGGCTGCCCCTCATGCGTGACGACGTCGACTTCTGCTGGCGCGCCCAGTCCGCCGGCCACACCGTCCTCATCGCGCCCGACGCCGTCCTGCGGCACGCCGAGGCCGCCTCCCGCGAACGCCGCCCCGTCGACTGCGCCGGCCGCTCCGCGGTCGACCCGCACCGCGTCGACAAGGCCGGCGCCGTCTACACCCTGCTGGCCAACACTCGCGGCGCCCTGCTGCCCTACGTCTTCGCGCGCCTGGTGCTCGGCACCGTGCTGCGCACGCTGGCCTACCTCGTCGGCAAGGTCCCCAAGCAGGCTGTCGACGAGATCACCGGCCTGCTGTCGGTGCTGCTGCGGCCCGGCCGCGTCCTCAGTGCCCGCAGGCAGCGCTCCCGGCCCGCCGTCGAGGCGTCCGAACTGAGGTCGCTCTTCCCGCCGCCCGGTGCGACCGTGCGCGCGACGGTCGAACAGGTCGTCAGCAACATCTCCGGCCGCGCCGCGGCCGACGCCACCTCCGCCGGCCGCCACGGCGGCGGCATTGACTCCGGCCCCAGCGGCGGGGACGACGACGGCGAGTACCTGGAGATCGAGCAGTTCGCCCTGCTCAAGCGGATCGCCCGGCAGCCCGCGCCGATGCTCTTCGCGGTCCTGCTGCTGTTCTCCCTCATCGCCTGCCGCCAGCTCCTCGGCGGCGGCGCCCTGTCCGGCGGCGCGCTGCTGCCCGCCCCGGACCGGGCGGGCGACCTGTGGGGCTCCTACCTCGGCGCCTGGCACGCCCTCGGCACCGGCAACACCGCGAGCGCGCCGCCGTACCTGGCGATCGTGGCGACCATGTCGAACGTGCTGTTCGGCAGCACCGGCCTCGCCCTGACCGTGCTCCTGGTGGCCTCCGTCCCGCTCGCCGGGCTGAGCGCGTACTTCGCCTCCCGGCCGCTGGTCGAGTCCCGGCTGCTGCGTGCCTGGGCGGCCGTCGCGTACGCCTTCCTGCCCGCCGCGACCGGCGCCCTGGCGGGTGGCCGGCTCGGCACCGCGGTCCTGGCCATCGTGCTGCCGCTGATGGCGCGTGCCGCCGTCTCCGCCGCGGGGCTGCGGCTGTCCCGCGACGCCGTCGACCGCGGCGTGCGCCCCGGCTGGCGTGCCGCCTGGGCCTTCGCGCTGCTGCTGACGCTCACCACCGCCTTCACCCCGGTCACCTGGCCCATCGCACTGGTGCTCGTCGTCGTCTCGGTCGCGCTGCGCCTCGTGCGCGGCCAGGGACACCTCGTCGTGCCCCTGGCGATGCGGGCCGTCGCGATCCTCGGCGCCCCCATGGTGGTGCTCGCGCCCTGGTCGTTGGACCTGCTCACCCAGCCCAAGCGCTTCCTGTACGAGGCCGGCCTGCCCTACGGCCCGCGCGCCGCATCCGCCACCGACCTCGTCCTGGTCAACCCCGGCGGCCCCGGCGCGGCCGGCGGGTGGCTGCTCGCCGGCATCGTGCTGGCCGCGCTCGCCGCCCTGCTGCGCGCCGGGCGCCGGCTGAGCATCATCAGCGCCTGGGTGGCCGCCCTGACCGGCCTGCTCTTCGCGGTCGCCGCCAACACCACCGCGTGGGCCGGGCCCGCCACCCTCGTGTACGGCCTCGCCCTGCTCGCCGCCGCCGCGGTCGGCGCCGAGAACGCACAGGAACGGCTCGCCGCCTCCGGCTTCGGCTGGCGCCAGCCCGCCGCCGCCCTCGTCGCCCTGGCCGCCGTCCTCGCCCCGCTGTCCGCCGCGGTCGGCTGGATGGCCGGCGGCGCCGACGGCCCCTTGGAGCGACGCGACCCGACGCAGGTCCCGGCCTTCGTCGCCGAGGAGGGCTCCACCCGCGACCAGGCCCGCACCCTGGTGCTGTCGGGCACGCCCGCCCGTGTCTCGTACGCCCTCGTGCGCGGCGCCGGAGCGCGCCTCGGCGACGCCGAGATCGCGGCCTCCGCGGGCGGCGACACCCGGCTGGACAAGATCGTCGCCAACCTCGTCGCCGGTTCCGGCGCCGACCAGGCAACCCAGCTCGGCGGCTACGCCGTGCGCTACGTCCTCGTCCAGCAGGGCGCCCCCCGCGAGGTGGGCCGCACCCTGGACAGCACCCCGGGCCTGTCCCGGCTCAGCCAGGCCGACGGCAGTGCGCTGTGGCGGGTCGACAACGACGTCGCCCGGCTCACGATCGTCCCCAAGCCCGCCGCTTCCGGTGACACCGCCGCCCCTGGCAGTGCGAGCACCCAGCCGGTCATGGTCGCCTCCGGCAAGGTCGAGGCGCACACCACGATCCCGGCCGGTCCCGAGGGACGCGTGCTGCGCCTCGCGGACAGCGTCGCCCCCGGCTGGAACGCCACCCTCGACGGCCGGGCGCTCACCCCGACCACCGTCGACGGCTGGGCCCAGGGCTTCGAACTGCCCGCCGGCGGAGGCCGCCTGGACCTCACCTACGACGACCCCTTCACCCACATCGTGTGGGTGTGGGTCCAGGGCTTCCTCGGCCTGGTCCTGATCGTCATGGCCCTGCCCGGGCGGCGCCGCGAGATCGACGACGACCTGCCGGAGACCGAGCCCGTTCCGGCCGGCGCCGCAGCCGCGGCCGCCGACATCCCGGCCCAGGCGACCGGCGACGGCCGCCGCGCCCGCAGGCTGCGCGCCGCCGCCGAGGCGGAGCCGGACGACGCCGACCCGGACGGACCGGAGCACCCGGAGGACGCTCCCGAGGAGCAGGCCGCGGAGTACACCGAGTACCCGGAGTACGACCCCTACGCCGCCGGGCCCCAGCAGAACGACCCGTACGGCCAGGAGCAGTGGGCCGCCGACTACCAGAGCACCTACGGCTACGAGCAGCCCGCCCAGCAGCCCCAGGAGCAGCAGGACCAGCAGCCGGTCTACGACCCCTACGGCTACGGCGAGCAGCAGCCCCAGCAGGGCTATCCGCAGCCGGGCTACGAGCAGCAGCAGGGCTACGAGGAGCAGCCGGGCTACGGGCAGCAGCAGGGCTACGACCAGCAGGGTTACGAGCAGCAGCCCTACGACCCGTCCTACACGCCCTACGACCCGACGGCGTACGACTCGGACGGCTACCGCCGCGACGGGAGCAACCAGCAGTGAACCGCAGCGCCCTCTCCCTGATCGGCGTCACCGCCGCCCTCGCCGCCGTCACCGGCATCGCCACCCTGACCGGCGCGGGCACCCCGGAAGCCGCGCCCGCCGCCAGTGCGGCCCGGCTGCCCGTCGAACGGTCGACGCTGACCTGCCCCGCCCCGTCCGACTCGGACTTCGCGACGACGACGTACACGTCGTTCACGCCGAAGGGCGGCGCGGCGGGCGGCGCCGGAAGCGCCGCCCTGCTGCCCGCCGCCGGCCAGGACGGCAAGGCGCCCAAGGGCAAGCCCAAGCCGGTCGCCCCCCTCAAGGAGGCGGGCAAACCCGTCACCGTGACCACCGGGAGCACCAGCGCCCCCGCCCTCATCGGCACCGCCGACGGCGCCCTGGCGCCCGGCTGGACCGTGCAGCAGACCACCGTCATCGACGCCGGACCGGCCCGCGCCGTGCTCGGCACCTCCTGCGCGGTGCCGGACAGCGAGTTCTGGTTCCCGGCCGTCAGCACGGCCGCGACCCGTCAGGACTACGTCCACCTGACCAACCCCGACGACAACGCGGCCGTCGTCGACCTGGAGCTCTACGGCCCCAAGGGCCAGATCAAGACCGACACCGGCGACGGCATCACCGTGCCGCCCGGCGCCTCCGTCCCGGTGCTGCTGTCGACCCTGACCCCCGAGAAGACCGGCGGCCTCACCCTCCACGTCAGCGCCCGCAGCGGCCGGGTCGGCGCCACCGTCGAGGCCATCGACAGCAAGGCCGGCGGAGACTGGCTCGCCGCGTCCGCCGACCCCTCCGACACCCTCGTCATGCCGGGCATCCCGGCCGACGCGACCTCGGTGCAGCTGGTGGTCTTCGCGACCGGGGACGACGACGCCGACCTCAAGCTGCGGCTGGCGGCCTCCGCGGGCGACATCACCCCGGCCGGCCACGAGACCGTCCACGTCAAGAGCGGCATGACCACCACCGTCGACCTCGGTGACGTCACCAAGGGCGAGGCGGGCTCGCTCGTCCTGACCCCGAGCGGCACCACGGGCTCGGCGCCGGTCGTCGCGGCGCTGCGGATCGCCCGCGGCAAGGGCGCCGACCAGGAGACCGCGTTCCTGCCCGCCACCGCGCCCGTCGGCGACCGCGCCACCGTCGCCGACAACCGCACCAAGGGCTCCACCCTCGCCCTCACCGCGCTCACCTCGGACGCCACGGTCAAGGTCACGACCTCGGCCTCCACCGCGGGCGGCGAGCCGGTCGGCAAGACGCTCTCGGTCAAGGCCGGGACGACCGTCGTGCTCTCCCCGCCCGACCCGTCGGCGGGCAAGGGCACCTACGCGGTCACGGTCGAGCCGTCCTCCGGCGGCCCGGTCTACGCCTCACGCACGCTGGAGCTGCCGCGGGACGGTGTCCCGATGTTCACCGTCCAGGCGATGCCGGACGACCGCGGCCTGGTGGCGGTGCCGGCGTCACGGGAAGACCTCTCGATCCTCAACTGACCTCATCCGCCGATGACTCGGGCCCGGGGCGCAGACTGCGCCCCGGGCCCGAGTCATCGGCGGGGAAGCCCTCCGAGGACCTGCCTGCCCCGCGCGCTATCCCTCGCCGTAGCGGGGGTCGACGTTCTCCGGGGAGAGCCCCAGCAGCTCGGCCACCTGCTCCACGACCACGTCGTGCACCAGCAGCGCGCGCTCCTCGCGGGTCTTGGCCCGGATCTCCACCGGCCGCCGGTACACCACGATCCGGTGCGGGGTGCCCTTGCGCCCACCGAGCAGCCGCCCGAGCGGCACCCCGTCCTCGGACGCCCCGGCCCCGCCGGCCGCCTCGTCGTCGGCCCCGCCGGGCGGCCACGGCACCTCCTGCACGGCGAACTCCACCTCCGACAGTTGGGGCCACCTGCGCTCCAGACGGTCGGCCGCGTCCCGTACGAGGTCGTCGAAGGCGTCGGCGCGGCTGAGCGCCAGCGGCACCTGCGGTGGCGCGATGGGGCCGCGCATGCCACGTCCGTGTCGGTCGCGGCGGCGCTGGCGGGGTGCGGGCGAAGGGGTGTCCATCACCTCTGAGAGTAGCCGCCGGGAGCCCCGGGTATGCGGGCCCGTGACCGGTGCCATCACCACGGGGTACGAGGACCGGACATCCGGCGCGATGTCGCAGAATGTACGGTCGCGCGCTGGTGTCGTCCTCACAATTCCCCAACCGTGACTGCTCGGCTGCCGTCAATTGACGCCATTTGGCAGGTTTGGTGACGGCTGTCATCGTCGGTCGGGTCGCGCATTTCCGGCCCTTCGCAGGTCAGGGGCGTGGGTCGCAGGTCGGGCCATCCCGGCGAACCGGGACGACACGACGGAGTGGTGTCCCGGGGAGTCGTCGCGGCCCGCTCAAGAGTGCGGTACCGTCCAACGTCGTGAGCCCTGTACGTCGCTGTTCGCGCACCGCGTGTGGCCGTCCCGCCGTCGCGACGCTGACGTACGTCTACGCGGACTCGACCGCGGTACTCGGCCCCCTCGCGACCTACGCCGAACCCCACTGCTACGACCTGTGCTCCGAGCACTCCGAGCGCCTCACCGCCCCGCGCGGCTGGGAGGTCGTGCGCCTCGCCACCGACACCGGCCCCAGCCGCCCCAGCGGTGACGACCTCGAGGCGCTCGCCAACGCCGTGCGCGAGGCCGCCCGCCCCCCGGAGCGCGACGGCGGCAAGCCGGCCGGCGGCCGGGGCGGCGACCCGATGGAGATCGCCCGGCGCGGCCACCTGCGCGTCCTGCGCTCGCCCGACTCCTGACCCGGTCCACCCCCGTCCGGGAGCGGATCCACCGTGATGGGTACTCCTCGTCCGGATGTTCAGGTATGCCCGGTAGGTTTGGTCCGCAGTCCATGACCGGCAACCGGACAGAGTGGAGCACATGCGGTGACCGACCTCTCCCAGCTCGTGAAGGCGTACGACGTCCGTGGAGTCGTCCCCGACCAATGGGGCGAGCCGCTCGCCGAACTCTTCGGCGCGGCCTTCGTCACCGTGACCGGAGCCGACGCGATCGTCACCGGCCACGACATGCGGCCCTCCTCGCCCGGCCTGTCCCGGGCCTTCGCCCGCGGCGCCGCCTCCCGCGGCGCGTCGGTCACCGAGATCGGGCTCTGCTCGACCGACCAGCTCTACTTCGCCAGCGGCAAGCTCGGCCTGCCCGGCGCGATGTTCACCGCCAGCCACAACCCCGCCCGGTACAACGGCATCAAGATGTGCCGCGCGGGCGCCGCGCCGGTCGGCCAGGAGACCGGTCTCGCCGAGATCCGCGAACTCGTCGAGCAGTGGTCCGAGACCGGCCTGCCGGCGAGCGACGCCACCCCCGGCGGGATCACCCGGCAGGACCTGCTGAGCGACTACGCCACGCACCTGCGCACCCTCGTCGACCTCACCGCGATCCGGCCGCTGAAGGTCGTCGTGGACGCCGGCAACGGCATGGGCGGCCACACCGTCCCGACCGTCTTCGACGGGCTGCCCCTCGACCTCGTCCCGATGTACTTCGAGCTCGACGGCACCTTCCCCAACCACGAGGCGAACCCGCTCGACCCGAAGAACATCGTCGACCTGCAGGAGAAGGTCCGGGAGACCGGCGCCGACATCGGCATCGCCTTCGACGGCGACGCCGACCGCTGCTTCGTCGTGGACGAGCGCGGCGAGCCCGTCCCGCCCTCCGCGATCACCGCCCTGGTCGCCGCGCGCGAGCTGGCCAAGCACCCCGGCTCCGCCGTCATCCACAACCTGATCACCTCGTGGTCCGTGCCCGAGGTCGTCAAGGAGCACGGCGGCACCCCCGTGCGGACCCGCGTCGGCCACTCCTTCATCAAGCAGGAAATGGCCCGCACCGGCGCCGTGTTCGGCGGCGAGCACTCCGCGCACTACTACTTCCGGGACTTCTGGAACGCCGACACGGGCATGCTCGCCGCCCTCCACGTCCTCGCCGCCCTCGGCGGCCAGGACGGAACGCTGTCCGCGCTCGTCGCCGAGTACGACCGGTACGCCGCCTCCGGCGAGATCAACACCGCCGTCGACGACCAGGCCGGCCGCACCGCCGCCGTCCGCGCGGCCTACGCCGACCGCCCGGGCGTCACGATCGACGAACTGGACGGCCTCACCGTCACCTCCGGCGACTGGTGGTTCAACCTTCGCCCGTCCAACACCGAGCCGCTGCTGCGCCTCAACGTCGAGGCCCGCACCGCCGACCTCGTCGCCGAGGTCCGCGACGAGGTGCTGGCCATCGTCCGCGCCTGAGGCGCCGGGCGCCCGGCGCCCCGCGCGTCCGCGCGTTCCCGGCGCCCCGACGGGGGCCGGGAATGCGCGCACCCCGAGCGGGACGTGATCCCCACGCCGCCAACGCCCCGGCGATACGCTGAAACGGCCAACCGGCCCGACGGCCGGGAAGCGCCCCGCACGGACTGCACCGCATCGCAACGCACCGCATCGCTTTGCACCCGCACGGCCCGCCCGCCCGGACACCACGGGCACCGACCCGAAGGAAGTCGCGACACCATGCCGCTCGTCGAAGCCAGCCTCCTGGAAATCCTCGCCTGCCCCGCCTGCCACGCCCCCCTGCGCGAGGACGTCGACGCCCGCGAACTCGCCTGCACCTCCGGCGACTGCGGCCTGGCCTACCCCGTCCGCGACGACATCCCCGTCCTGCTGGTCGACGAGGCCCGCCGCCCGGCGTAACCCCGCACCGACACACCAGGACCGGGAGGTCACGCCACGATGCTCGACGAGACGCTGCTCGACGACCCCGAGGGCCTCGCCCGCGCCGACACCCGGGGCCTGCTCCTGGGCGTCGCCGCCGCCGGGGCCCGCGTGCGCACCGCCGCCCGGCTGGCGCAGGAGGCCGGCATAGGGGAACTGAAGCCGGACGGCCGCCCCCGCAGCGTCCTCGTCGCGGGCCCCGGCGCGGCCACCGCCGCCACCGTCGCCGAACTCCTGGCGGCCCTCGGCAGCGGCAGCGCCCCCGTCCTGCCGCTGCGCCCCACCGGCCCGGCCCCGTACGACCTGCACTGGACCCTGCCCGGCTGGGCCGGACCGCTCGACCTGCTGCTCATCGCCAGTCCCATGGGCACCGAAGCCGGCCTGGCCGACCTCATCGAGCAGGCCTACCGCCGCGGCTGCACCGCCGCCGCCGTCGTGCCCGACGGGTCGCCCATCGCCGAGGCCATCGCCCAAGTACGCGGCCTGGTCCTCCCGTACGCCGCCGCCCCCGAGCCCGGTGCGTCCGACGCCGCCGACCCCGACGAGGACCTGGGCGCCTTCTGGGCCCTGCTCACCCCGCTGCTCGCCCTCGGCGACCGGATCGGGCTGCTGCCCGCACCCGCCGACGCCATCGAGAGCGTCGCCGACCGCCTCGACGAGGTCGCCGCCCGCTGCGGCCCCGCCATCGCCACCTACAGCAACCCCGCCAAGGCACTCGCCTCCGAACTCGCCGAGTCCCTGCCGGTGCTGTGGAGCGAGGGCCCCGTGTCCGCCGTCGCCGCCCGGCGCTTCGCCGCGACCATCGCCTCCCGCGCCGGACGCCCCGCCCTGCACGGCGAGCTCCCCGAGGCCGTCGACACCCACGGAGCGCTGCTCGCCGGCGCGCTCGCCGGCGCCCTGGACCCCGACGACTTCTTCCGCGACCGCGTCGAGGAGCCCGAGGACCTGCGCCTGCGCGTCGTCCTCCTGCACCGCCCCGGCAACGGCGACCAGGCCCCCGCCAGCAGCTCCGCCGCCGTGGCGCGGGAGTTCACCACCACCCACGACACCCCGCTCAGCGAACTCGCCGCCGCCCCCGACAGCACCCCGCTGGAAGCCGCCGTCGAACTCCTCGCCGTCACGGATTTCGCCTCCGTTTACCTTGCCGTCACCTCCGCTGGGAGATCATGAGCCCATGGACCGGCTGACCAACACCATTCGCCCGTACGCGTGGGGCTCCACGACCGCCATCCCGGAGCTCCTGGGCACCAGCCCCACAGGCGAGCCGCAGGCCGAGATGTGGATGGGCGCCCACCCCGGCGCCCCCTCACGCGTCGACCGCGGCAGCGGACCGGTCCCGCTCGACCAGGTCATCGCCGCCGACCCGCGCGCCGAACTGGGCCCCGCGGCCGTCGAGCGCTTCGGCCCCCGGCTGCCGTTCCTGCTCAAGGTGCTGGCCGCCGGTTCGCCGCTGTCCCTGCAGGTCCACCCCGACCTCGCACAGGCCGCCGCCGGCTTCGCCGACGAGGAGGCCCGCGGCATCCCCGTGGACGCCCCGCACCGCAACTACAAGGACGCCAACCACAAGCCGGAGATGATCGTCGCGCTCACGCCCTTCGAGGGCCTGTGCGGCTTCCGGCACCCCCAGGAGACCGCCGACCTCCTCTCCGGACTCGGCGTCGACTCCCTCAAGCCCTACGTCGACATCCTGCACGCGCACCCCGAGGCCGCCGCCCTGCGCGAAGTCCTCACCGCCGTGCTCGGCGCCGAGCGGCACGCGATGGCCGGCACCGTCAACGAGGCCGCCGAGGCAGCCGCCCGCCGCGCCGCCGAGGGCGGCCCGCACGCCGACGCCTACGCCGCGTACGCGTCCATCGCCCACACCTACCCGGGCGACCCCGGCGTCATCGCCGCCATGCTGCTCAACCACATACGCCTCCAGCCCGGCGAGGCCCTCTTCCTCGGCGCCGGCATCCCGCACGCCTACCTCAGCGGCCTCGGCGTCGAGATCATGGCCAACTCCGACAACGTCCTGCGCTGCGGCCTCACCCCCAAGCACGTCGACGTCCCCGAGCTTTTGCGCATCGTCCGCTTCGAGTCGGCCGACCCCGGCGTCCTGCGCCCCGAGGCCTCCCCGAACGGCGAGGAGCTCTACACCACCCCCATCGAGGAGTTCCGGCTCTCCCGCTACGCCCTCGCCGCCGGCGGCGCCCCGCGCGCGCTCGACGACAGCACCGCGCAGATCCTGCTCTGCACCGAAGGCACGGCCACCGTCCGCGCCGCCGGCACCGCCGGCGAGCCGCAGCGGGAACTCGCCCTGGCCCCCGGCCAGTCCGCCTACGTACCCGCGGGCGAACAGGTCCAACTCCTCGGCGAGGGAACGGTCTTCCGTGCCACCGTGGTGGCCTGACGCACCCACGCAATCGCGGCCTGCAAGAATGTCCCGCCGTAGCGCCGTAAAGACCGGGCAAAGACCGGTGGCCGACGGAAGGGATACCCAGCACCTATGAGCGCGTCAGGCGGAACCAAGGCGATCGTCGCCGCATTGGGGGCCAACCTTGCCATCGCGGTGAGCAAGTTCGTGGCGTTCGCCTTCAGCGGCTCGTCCTCCATGCTCGCCGAAGGCGTCCACTCGGTCGCCGACTCGGGCAACCAGGCGCTGCTCCTGCTGGGCGGCAAGAAGGCCAAGAAGGCCGCCACCGAGGAACACCCCTTCGGCTACGGGCGTGAGCGGTACATCTACGGATTCCTCGTCTCTATCGTCCTGTTCACCATCGGTGGCGTCTTCGCTCTGTACGAGGGCTACGAGAAGGTCCAGCACCCGCACGAGATCGAGCACTGGTACTGGCCCATCGGTGTCCTCCTCTTCGCGATCGTGGCCGAGGGCTTCTCCTTCCGCACCGCCATCCAGGAGTCCAACGAACTGCGCGGCCGGCAGAGCTGGGCTCAGTTCATCCGCACCGCCAAGGCCCCCGAACTGCCCGTCGTCCTGCTGGAGGACTTCGGCGCCCTCGTCGGCCTCGTGCTCGCCCTCGCGGGCGTCGGCGTGTCCCTGCTCACCGGCAACGGCGTCTGGGACGGCGTCGGCACCCTCTGCATCGGCGCCCTGCTCGTCGTCATCGCCCTCGTCCTCGCCTCGGAGACCAAGTCGCTGCTGCTCGGCGAATCCGCCGGCCCGGAGACCGTCACCCGCATCCGCGAGGCCATCGTCGACGGCGACACCGTCACCGGCGTGATCCACATGCGCACTCTCCACCTCGGCCCCGACGAACTCCTCGTCGCCGCCAAGATCGCCGTCCAGCACGACGACACGGCCACCGAGGTCGCCCGCGCCATCGACGCCGCCGAGGCCCGCATCCGCGTGGCCGTCCCCATCGCCCGGGTGATCTACCTGGAACCCGACATCTACCGTGAGCAGAAGGCGGCCCCCGAGGCGCCGGCCGCCCCGGAAACGGCCTGATCCCTCCACGCCACCTCCACCGAGGGCCCGGTCCCGGTCGGGCACTCGGTGTAGATTCGTGGGTAGCCAGACGTCGCTGCTGATGGCGGTCGGGCGGTCCGCACACCGGACCGTCCGAGGGAGAGAGGGCCTCCGACGGGCTGAGCTGCGGTCGAGGGAGACGTATGTCCGCATGCCTCCCACGCCCCGCAGCGGAAAAGCCGATGTCCGCTCTCGAACCACCCCACGAGGAGACTGCATGTCCCCCGTCAACAACGACTTCAAGGTCGCCGACCTCTCGCTGGCCGAGTTCGGCCGCAAGGAGATCACCCTCGCCGAGCACGAGATGCCCGGCCTGATGGCGATCCGCGCGGAGTACGCCGCCACCCAGCCCCTCGCCGGCGCCCGCATCACCGGCTCCCTGCACATGACCGTGCAGACCGCCGTCCTCATCGAGACCCTGGCCGCCCTCGGGGCGCAGGTGCGCTGGGCCTCCTGCAACATCTTCTCCACGCAGGACCACGCCGCCGCGGCCATCGCCGTCGGCCCCGACGGCACCCCCGACAACCCCCGGGGCATCCCGGTCTTCGCCTGGAAGGGCGAGACCCTCTCCGAGTACTGGTGGTGCACCGAGCAGGCGCTCACCTGGGCCGACGCCCCCACCGGCGGCCCGAACATGATCCTGGACGACGGCGGCGACGCCACCCTCCTGGTCCACAAGGGCGTCGAGTTCGAGAAGGCCGGCGCGGCGCCGGACCCCGCGACCGCCGACAGCGACGAGTACCGCGAGATCCTCACGCTGCTCAACCGCACCCTCGGCGAGAACCCGCAGAAGTGGACCCAGCTCGCCTCCGAGATCCGCGGTGTCACCGAGGAGACCACCACCGGCGTCCACCGCCTGTACGAGATGCAGCGCGACGGCACCCTGCTCTTCCCGGCGATCAACGTGAACGACGCCGTCACCAAGTCGAAGTTCGACAACAAGTACGGCTGCCGCCACTCCCTCATCGACGGCATCAACCGCGCCACCGACGTCCTCATCGGCGGCAAGGTGGCCGTCGTCTGCGGCTACGGCGACGTCGGCAAGGGCTGCGCCGAGTCCCTCCGCGGCCAGGGCGCCCGCGTCATCGTCACCGAGATCGACCCCATCAACGCCCTCCAGGCCGCGATGGACGGCTACCAGGTCACCGTGCTCGAGGACGTCGTCGAGACCGCCGACATCTTCGTCACCACCACCGGCAACCGCGACATCATCCTCGCCGAGCACATGCAGCGCATGAAGCACCAGGCGATCGTCGGCAACATCGGCCACTTCGACAACGAGATCGACATGGCCGGCCTCGCCAAGATCCCCGGCATCGTCAAGGACGAGGTCAAGCCGCAGGTGCACACCTGGACCTTCCCCGACGGCCGGGTCCTCATCGTGCTGTCCGAAGGCCGCCTGCTGAACCTGGGCAACGCCACCGGTCACCCCTCGTTCGTGATGTCCAACTCCTTCTCGGACCAGACCCTGGCCCAGATCGAGCTGTTCACCAAGCCCGAGGAGTACCCGATCGGCGTCTACGTCCTGCCCAAGCAGCTCGACGAGAAGGTCGCCCGGCTCCACCTCGACGCCCTCGGGGTCAAGCTCACCACCCTGCGCCCCGAGCAGGCCTCCTACATCGGCGTCCCGGTGGAGGGCCCGTACAAGCCGGACCACTACCGCTACTGAGGCCACCGCCGACGCCGCGAACACCGCGGCGCCCCGGCACCACCTCAGCCGGCCCGCAGGCCCCCGCCCCCGGCGGGGGCCTGCCCCGTACCACCGGCACCGCCCCCGTAAGGTCGATCCATGCCCCGAGGCCGCTACTCCTTCCACGACACGCACGACCACACCCCCCTCGGCGAAGAACACTTCCACTGCGCCACCGGCCCCTCCGGCTGGCGTTACACCGCGCAGACCACGCACGCCGACGGCAGCCACGCGGGCTCCATCGACCTCACCGTCGACGAACTCGGCCGCCCCATCCGCCTGGAACTCAACGCCGCGAGCTGGCAGGTCCGCGGCGCCGCCCTCGAAGGCGTCACCTGGGTACGCACCGACCCCTCCGGCGAACACGCCCAGGAGGGAAACGTCCGGGCACACGCCTTCAGCGGCGTATCCCCTGCCTTCTACATCGCGACGGCGCGCCTGCTGCGCCTGCGTCCCGGCGCCCCGGCCACCCGCGTCCGACTCGTCGCATTCCAGCCCCCCGTGCTCGCTCCCCGTACCCTCGACCAGTCGTGGGCCTTGGTGAAGAGCGAAGCACACCCCACTGACAACGGACCCCTGACCGTGGACGAATACCAGGTCAGCGCCCTCGACACCGGCGAGCAGCACACCGTGCACATCGCCGGCGACGTCGTCCTCGCGGCCCCCGGCATCGAACTCGAGGACCTCGCATCACCCCCGTCGCAATTCCCCGCGACGGACTGACCGTTCAGGCCGGCGGCGCGAACCCGCTCGACTGCCCGGTGGACGGTGGGACCGGCAGAACGGGCGGAGCGGGCGGAACGGGAGAGGCGGCAGGGGCCGGGGGAGCGGAGGGAGGAACAGGGCGGACAGGGGAACCCGGCGAACCTGCCGCCGGCGTCAACGGCACCGCCGCCACTTCTTCCCCGGGCGCCCCCCAGCCCTGCGCCGGAGGACCCGCGTGCGCGAACCCCGCCGCGCCGAAGACCCTCCGCGCCTCCCGCGCCTGCCGTTCGCCCACCACCGCCGCCAGATAGGCCACCGCGGGCGTCCCCTGCGGCACCGGCGTCCCCGTGCACGCCGCCACGTCCGCCGCCAGCCGCCCCGCCATCGACCACCCCACCTGCGGATCCAACTGGTGCATCCGCGCCAGGTACTGCCGCACCGCAAGCCACAGCCCCTCGGGCACCGCCGAGAGATCCGCACCGGCCACCCGATCCGCCAGCCACGGCGGCGCGGGCGGCATCGCCTGCGGGGCCCGCAGCACCGGGATCCGCTCCCGCACCACCAGCGTCCCCGCGAACACGTCCCCGACCCGCCGCCCCCGTGCCGAGACCAGCGAGGCGACACAGGCGATCACCCCGAGGAACGCCTGGATCTCGACCACTCCCACCGCCCCCCGCACCAGCGCGTGCCGGAACCGGATCGGCCCGCCGTCGTCCCGGACCACCCGCAGCCCGCACGCCAGCTTCCCCAGCGAACGGCCACGCGACAGCGTCTCCACCGCGATCGGCACCCCGAACAGCACGAGCACCAGCGACGCCACGTACACCGCGGCCAGCGCGGCATCGTCCAGCGACGACGTCGCCGCGAGCAGCCCCAGCGAGACGACCATGTACCCGCCGAAATAGACGACGGCATCCAGCGCCGCCGCCAGCGCCCGGCTCGGCAGCCGCGCCGGCTGCAGCCCCAACTCCACTGCCTCGCCTGTCACCAGGCGGCCGGCAGCCCCCGCTTCGTAAGGCGCGCCGCCGCCCGCCGCACCGCTCCTACCGATCGCACCGCTCATACGGGCACCCTCCTCGACCCCCACCCCGGAACCCGGCCCGACCAGTCTGCCCCGTCTGCCAAGCTGGGACCTCCCGGCCAGCCAGGAGCAGCGACCATGGACCTCGACGTCTTCGCAGCCGCCCACCGCCACGAGTGGGACCGGCTGGACGCCCTGCTGCACCGCGGCCGGCGCCTCACCGGCGAAGAGGCCGACGAACTCGTCACCCTCTACCAACGGGCCGCCACCCATCTCTCCCTCGTCCAGTCCAGCGCACCCGACCCCGCGCTCGTCGGACGCCTCACGACCCTCGTCGCCCGGGCCCGCAGCGCCGTCACCGGCGCCCGCACTCCCGGCTGGCGCGACGCGGCCCACTTCTTCACGGCGGCCTTCCCCGCCGCCGTCTACCGATCGCGGCACTGGTGGGTGCCCACCGCCCTGCTCTCCACGGCACTTGCCGCGCTCATCGGCTGGTGGGTCGCCACGCACCCGCACGTCCAGGCCGCCATCGCGGCTCCCGACGAACTGCGGACCCTCACCCGGCCCGGCGGCGAGTACGAGTCCTACTACTCCAGCCACCCCGCCGCCTCCTTCGCGGCCCAGGTCTGGACGAACAACGCCATGGCCGCCGGCTGGTGCCTGGTCCTCGGAGTGTTCCTCGGGCTCCCCGTGCTGTACGTCCTCTTCCAGAACGTGCTCAACCTGGGTGTCGGCCTGGGCCTCATGGGCTCCGCCGGCCGACTCGACACCTTCCTCGGCCTGCTCCTCCCGCACGGACTCCTCGAACTCACCGCCGTGTTCGTCGCCGCCGGCACGGGTCTGCGCCTCGGCTGGACCGTCATCGACCCCGGCCCGCGCCCCCGTCGGACCGCGCTCGCCGAAGAAGGACGCGCCGCCATCGGCATGGCCATCGGGCTGGCCGTCGTGCTCCTCGTATCGGGCGTGATCGAAGCCTTCGTGACCCCCTCCGGCCTCCCCACCTGGGCCCGCATCGCCATCGGCGTCGCCGCGGAGCTGGCTTTCCTCACCTACGTCTACGTGCCAGGACGCCGTGCCGCCCGCGCCGGTGAGACCGGTGATCTCGAGCGCCTCGACCGCAGCGATGTCCTCCCCACGGCAGCATGACCCGTATGGCGCACAGCATGGATGTGCATCCGGCCTTCCTGACCTGCTAGTCTCCTCTTCGCCCCAAGAAACCTGTTGACACGGGTGGACTGGGGAGGTAGATTCGAGAAGTTGCCACGAACTGGACAGGTTCGAGGCCAGCGGCTAGAATCTAGACCGCTTCGAAGATTATCGATCGCAGCGAAATCTCCCAGGATGAAAATCCCGAGTGTTTTTCGTGCGTCGCTATTCGAAAAGCAAATCCCCCCGCCGGCGGGAATCGGGCCCGAAAGAGTCTGATAAGCTGGTGACAACGAAGGGAAAGCCCGGAGGGGCCGGTGAAACGGTCTCGAAGGAAGC
>NZ_JBIVNJ010000057.1:0-29501 GCF_044753585.1 Streptomyces sp. NPDC088354
CCACCCCCCAGATCATGCGGACTACAGGGGGGAACAGTCATGCCGTCCCAGAGGCCGGGCACCCCATTGCGGGGCTGATCAACAAGGTAATGGGGGGGGGGAGCGGAAGCGTCGTGAGGAGCACGGAGCGCGGCGCGGCCGCCGCACGCTCCCGTGCCCGGCCGCCGGATCCCCGCACCCGTTTTCCACCGCAGCGGATCCGCCGTCGCCACTCCTGCGCTCCGCGGTTTCCGGGGCACTTCGGCCGCGCGGTTCGTACGGAACGTCAACCTCCGGCACCGGGTGTCCCGCGCCGGGGGGCGCGTGGTCGCACGGCAGGGTGCACCAAGGGCGCAGCCGTATGCAGAGAGCGCACGGAGGCCTACTGTGCGCACATGCCAGCAACCCCGCTAGAGCGCGCCGAGTACTTCGTGTGGCTGACCGCACGCGTGCTCGACCAGCGCAGGTTCGCGTACCACTTCAGGAACGGACCGGCGGACGCGGTGGAGTCCGCGCTGACCGCGTACCGCAACGACGACGAGGGATTCGGCCACGCCCTGGAGCCGGACCTGCGCGGCCCGGTGAGCCAGCCGCTGCACGTCGCCCGCGCCCTGCGCGTGCTCGACGAGATCGGCAGGTGCGGCAGCCAGCGCGCCGAGCGGATCTGCCGCTACCTGACCGCCGTCTCCACCCCGGAGGGCGCACTGCCGGCGGTGCACCCCTCCGTGCGCGGCTACCCCGTCGCCCCCTGGCTGCCGGTGGTGGACGACCCGCCGGGCGACCTGCTGACCACCGCCCCGGTGGTCGGGACGCTGCACCGCAACGGGGTGTGGCACGCCTGGCTGTTCCGGGCGACGGACTTCTGCTGGGAGGCCATCGACGCGCTGGACAAGACCCATCCCTACGAGGTCGTCGCGGCCCTGGCGTTCCTCGACCACGCGCCGGACCGGATGCGGGCCCGGGAGGCGGCCGCGCGGCTGGGGCGCCTGGTGCGCGAGCAGCGCCTCGTCGTGCTCGACCCGCGGCGCGCGGGGGACGAGCCCGTCCCGTCCGGCTACGCGCCCGGCGAGCACCACTTCGCGTACGACTACGCGACCGGCCCGGACTCGCTGGCCCGCCAGTGGTTCTCGGACACCGAGACCGACACGGCACTGGACTTCCTCGCGGCGCAGCAGCAGGACGACGGCGGCTGGCCGATCCGGTGGCACGCGTGGGCACCCGGGACCGCGCTCGAGTGGCGGCCGGTCGTCACCGTCGACGCCCTGCGCACGCTGCGGGCCTACGGCCGGTCCCTGGACGGCTGAAGGGTCCCCGGCCCCCTCAGCCCGCCGCGGCGGCGTCGCGCAGCAGGAGCGCGGCCAGCGCCAGGGCCGTGCCGTGGGGCGTGGCGAGGTCGAGGCCGGTGAGCTCGGTGATGCGGGCCAGCCGGTTGTCCACCGTGTTGGGGTGCAGGCCCAACTGCCGGGCCGTGCTCCGGCGCTCCTGCCTGCTGCCCAGGTACGTGCGCAGGGTCTCCACCAGGTCCGGCCGCCCGGTGATCGGGTCGAGCAGCGCCGCGATCCGTTCCCCGCTGCCGTCGCGGTGCGCCAGGTGGTACTCGAGCAGCACGTCGTCGAGCCTGTGCAGTCCCGCCGCGAGTCCGCCGGCCCGGGCCACCCGCAGGATCTCCGAGGCCGTGCGGGCCGCCCCGGCGATCGCGCCGGGATCCGCGGCGGGCACGGCCGCCACCCGTATCTCCGGGGAGCAGGCGTGTCGCAGCCGCGCCAGCAGGTCCGCGTCGGTGCCGTGCGGCACGGCGTGGCCGGGCACGACCGCGTGACCGCCGCCGGTGTCCAGCACAGCGGGCACGTCCGTCCCGTACGTCCGGTCGAGCGCCGCCTGTACGCGGCGCAGATCCCGTCGCACCGCCAGGGGGGCGCGTACCGGGCCGTCGCCGGGCGGCAGCCGCAAGGCCAGCACCAGGGCGCCGTCCGCCAGGCCGAGCCGGGCCGCCGGGAAACGGTCGACGGGGAGGGTGCCGTCGAGCAGCGCCCGCACCAGGGAGCGGTCGCGTTCGCGCTCCTCGGCCGCCAGGGCGGCCCGCTCGTCGACGTACGTCTCGGACACCGCGCCCACCAGGTACTCCTGGGCGGCGAGCAGGAAGCCCGCCAGTTCGATCAGCGCGTCCTCCTCGCCGGGGCGCGCGGCGGCGCGCAGCGACCGCCACAGGGCGTGCGTGCCCTGCAACTGGCCGCGGAGCAGCAGGTGCAGGGGCAGCCCGTCGTCGGCGTGCTGGGCGGCGCGTTCCCGCAACAGGCGCGTGTCGCCCCGGTCACCCCGCACGGCACGCCGGATCAGCCAGCGCAGCCCGTGCCGCGCGGCTGCCGCGATGCGGGGGTCCTTCGCCTCCGGTGTGAGGTCCGCGAGCGCCGGAGGGCCGGTCAGGGCGGCGTCGGTGATCCGGGCGAGATCGCCCGCCTTGGACTCGCAGCGCGCGGCGAGAGCACGGGCCGCGTCGGAGAGGACCGGCAGGGCGTCGGCCGCCATCGTCCCTACCCCCACTTCCGCAACGATTGTGACGGGTCACCCTAACGGGTCACCCCGTGACGGCCCGCAGCGATCCCGTCACCACGACCGCCACCGCCACGACCACGAGGAACGGCGCGCGGAGCACCAGCGCCACCGCGGCCGCCGCCAGTCCGGCACCGCGAGCGTCCAGCACCAGGGTGCGGCCCTCGCCGAAGGTCTGCAGTGCCGTCAGCGCCGCCAGCAGCGCGATGGGCAGCAGTGCGGCCAGCCGCCGCACCAGGGGGCGTTCCAGGAAGCCGGCCGGGACGGACAGACCGAGCAGCTTCACGGCGTAGCAGCCGAACGCGGTGGCCGCGATGGCGATCCAGGTGCTCAACGCGCGTTCTCCTCACGGCGGGTGGTGACCAGGACGAGGGGCGCGGCAAGCGCCGCGACCAGGATCGGCACACCGGCCGGCAGCAACGGCATGCCGACCAGCGCGAGCAGAACGGCGACGGCCGCCGTGGCCCGCTCGCGGCGGCCCCGCAGCATGGGCGCGAGGAGCGCCAGGAAGACCGCGGGGCCGGCCGCGTCCAGGCCCCAGTCGGCAGGGTCGCCGAGCGCGGCGGCGCCCAGGGCACCGCCGAGCGTCGTCAGGTTCCACAACGCGTAGAGGCAGGCCCCGGTGACGGTGAATCCGAGACGGGCGCTCGCCCGGTCGGGCTGGGCGAGCGCCACGGCCGAGGTCTCGTCGATCACCCACTGTGCCGCCAACGGGCGCAGTGCGCGCGGGAGCCCGAGCAGTCCGGACAGGCGAAGCCCGTAGAAGGCGTTGCGTATGCCGAGGAAGAACGCCCCCGCCGCGGCCGCGTAGGCCCCGCTGCCCGCGCCCAGCGCGCCGACGAGCGCGAACTGCGAGGCGCCGGTGAAGACCAGCAGGCTGAGCGCACAGGTCTGCAGCAGGCTCAGCCCGGCTCCTGCCGAGGTCACGCCGAAGGCGAACCCGGAGAGCCCCACCGCGACGCCCACTGCCAGGGCGTCGCGGACCACGGCCGGACGCGGCCGGCCGGGGCGCGCCCCCTCGGCGGCGTGGTCCGCCTGCTCGGCGTTGTCCGTGTTCTCGGGGCTGTCTGTGTTCTCGGCGTTCTCGGCGTTCTCGGCGTCCATGGGTGCTGCGGTCACCCGGACGACGTTAGGCGGCGCCCTGGGAGCCGTCTTGTACGTTATTGCGCTCCCGCCGGTAGGCGCCGGGCGGTACACCGACGATGCGCGTGAAATGCCGGTTCAGGTGGGACTGGTCGGTGAAGCCGACGGCCACGGCCGCCGCCGCGGGTGCCGTTCCGGCGTCCAGGAGACGGCGTGCCCTGCGCACCCGTGCGTCGGTCAGCCAGGCGTGCGGGGGCATCCCGTACAGGTCGCGGAAGGCGCGCAGCAGGGAGAAGGGGCTCGTGTCCAGGGCCGCCGCGAGCTCCGCCAGGGGCGGCGGATCGGCCAGCCGCTCCTGCAGCAGCTCACGAGCGCGCTGGGCATTGCGCGCCCCGGCCGTCAGCGGCGTCCGCGCCGCCATCGTGCCGCCGTGGTCCCGCAGCAGGCGCGCGATCACCAGCCGCATCATGGTGTCGGCGGCGAGGGCGTTGTGCGCCTCGGCCGCCCGCAGCACCTCCGTGACCAGGCGCACCGCCTCGGGATCATCGGCCACCGCCGTCGCGAAACGCGGCGCCCCGCGGATCGCCGTCGTCTCCGCGGCCACATCGGCGACCACGTCCGCCCCGGGGTAGATCACGCTGTACGCCCAGCCCTCCGGCACCCCGGCGTGGCCGGTGTGCACCACGTCCGGGTTGATCAGCGCCAGCGCCCCAGGGCCGGCCCGCTCGACCGTGCCGTGGTGCTGGAAGGCCTCGACGCCCTTGGTGATGCCCGCGATCACGAACGACTCGTGCGTGTGCCGCACGAACGTCTTGCGCACGTACCGCGCCCGCAGCAGATCGACGCCCGGCAACCCCGGATGCCGCCAGTGCCGCGCCCGCTCCTCCCCTGCCATGCCCCCATTCTGCGCCGCCCGGCCCCGGGTCCGGCCGGCAGCCGTCCCCGCGGCCACCTGCGTCGCGCACACCACATCCGTCACAGACGCAGCGCGCACGGGTTGGGCCGGACGAGCGCGCGTTGTCAGTGGTCCGAGGCAGGATGGAAGGCATGTCGCGACGGAACAGCGGGGGCGCACCGGAGGAGGCGGACTCGGCCGGGGCGCTCGACGGATTCTCACCGGCCACGCGGGCGTGGTTCACGGGTGCCTTCCACGCGCCCACAGCCGCGCAGGCGGGGGCGTGGAAGGCCATCGCCGGGGGCTCCGACGTCCTCGTGGTGGCCCCGACGGGTTCCGGGAAGACCCTCGCGGCGTTCCTCGCCGCCCTCGACGGCCTGGCGTCGACACCGCCGCCCGCCGACCCCAAGCGCCGTTGCCGCGTGCTGTACGTCTCGCCGCTGAAGGCCCTCGCCGTCGACGTCGAGCGCAATCTGCGCAGCCCCCTGACCGGCCTGCGGCACGAGGCGGTCCGCCTGGGGCTGCCGGAGCCCGAGGTGCGGGTGGGCATCCGGTCGGGCGACACTCCGGCCGCCGAGCGGCGGGCGCTGGCGACGCGGCCGCCGGACATCCTCATCACCACGCCCGAATCGCTGTTCTTGATGGTGACCTCCTCGACGCGGGACGCGCTGCGCGGTGTGGAGACCGTGATCCTCGACGAGGTGCACGCCGTGGCGGGCACGAAGCGCGGCGCGCATCTGGCGCTGTCCCTGGAGCGGCTGGACGAACTGCTGGAGCGCCCCGCCCGGCGCATCGGCCTGTCCGCGACCGTGCGCCCCGTGGACGAGGTGGCGCGCTTCCTGTCGCCGCAGCGCAAGGTGACGGTCGTACAGCCCCCCTCGCAGAAGGAGTTCGACCTCTCCGTGGTCGTCCCGGTCGAGGACCTGGGCGAACTGGGCGGCTCCCCGGCCTCGGAGACCGACGACCCGCGCCCGTCGATCTGGCCGCACGTGGAGGAGCGCATCGCCGACCTGGTGCAGAGCCACCGGTCCACCATCGTCTTCGCCAACTCCAGGCGCCTGGCGGAGCGTCTGTGCAACCGCCTGAACGAGATCGCGTACGAGCGCGCCACGGGCGAGCCGCTGCCCGAGGGCGCGCCGCCGGCGGAGATCATGGCGCAGTCCGGCGCCGCGCACGGGGCACCGCCGGTACTGGCGCGGGCACACCACGGCTCGGTCTCCAAGGAGCAGCGCGCCCTGGTCGAGGAGGACCTCAAGGCGGGCCGGCTCCCCGCCGTCGTGGCGACGTCCAGCCTGGAGCTGGGCATCGACATGGGCGCGGTCGACCTGGTCGTCCAGGTGGAGTCGCCGCCCTCGGTGGCCTCCGGGCTGCAGCGCGTCGGCCGTGCCGGTCACCAGGTGGGGGCGGTCTCCACGGGCGTGGTGTTCCCCAAGTACCGCGGCGACCTGGTGCAGTCGGCCGTCGTCACCGAGCGCATGCGGGAGGGCGCGATCGAGGCGCTGCGCGTCCCGGCCAATCCACTGGACGTCCTCGCGCAGCAGTTGGTCGCGATGACGGCGCTGGACACATGGGACGTGGACGAGCTGCTGGCGGTGGTGCGCCGGGCCGCGCCCTTCGCGGCGCTGCCGCACTCGGCGTACACCGCCGTGCTGGACATGCTGGCCGGCCGCTACCCCTCGGACGCCTTCGCCGAGCTGCGGCCGCGCCTGGTGTGGGACCGGGTGGCGAACACGGTGAGCGGCCGCCCCGGCGCGCAGCGCCTGGCGGTGACCTCGGGCGGCACGATCCCGGACCGCGGCCTGTTCGGGGTGTTCCTCGCGGGCGCCGACCCAAAGAAGGGCGGCGGCCGCGTCGGGGAGCTCGACGAGGAGATGGTCTACGAATCCCGGGTCGGGGACGTCTTCACCCTGGGCACGACCTCCTGGCGCATCGAGGACATCACCCGTGACCGGGTCCTGGTCTCCCCCGCGCCCGGCGTGCCCGGGCGGCTGCCGTTCTGGAAGGGCGACCAGCTGGGCCGCCCGCTGGAACTGGGCCGGGCGGTGGGCGCGTTCCTGCGCGAGGTCGGCAGGCTGGACCCCGCCAAGGGGCGTGAACGGCTGTCCGCCGCCGGCCTGGACCCCTGGGCCGTCGACAATGTGCTGGCCTACCTGGACGAGCAGCGGCGCGCCTGCGGCCATGTGCCGGACGACCGCACCATCGTGGTCGAGCGCTTCCGCGACGAGCTCGGCGACTGGCGCGTCGTGATCCACTCGCCGTTCGGCGCGCAGGTGCACGCGCCCTGGGCGCTGGCCCTGGGCGCCCGCCTGGGCGAGCGGTACGGCTTCGACGCGCAGGTGATGCACGCCGACGACGGCATCGTGCTGCGCCTGCCCGACGCCGACCTGATGGGCCTCGACCTGATGGACGTGGACCCGGCCCGCCAGGGTGCCGAGTTCGACACCGAGCAGTCCCCGGTGGGCGCCGGCGACGTGGCGTTCGACAAGGGCGAGGTCGAGCAGCTGGTCACCGACCAGGTCGGCGGATCCGCGCTGTTCGCCTCCCGCTTCCGCGAGTGCGCCGCCCGCGCCCTGCTCCTGCCGCGCCGCGACCCGGGCAAACGCACCCCCTTGTGGCAGCAGCGGCAGCGCGCCGCGCAACTGCTCCAGGTCGCCTCGGAGTTCGGCTCGTTCCCGATCGTCCTGGAGGCAGTCCGCGAATGCCTGCAGGACGTCTTCGACGTCCCCGGCCTGGTCGAGCTGATGGGCGACATCGAGTCCCGCAAGGTCAGGCTGGTAGAGGTCACCACCCCCGAGCCGTCGCCCTTCGCCAAGTCGCTCCTCTTCGGCTACGTCGCGCAGTTCCTGTACGAGGGCGACTCCCCGCTCGCCGAGCGGCGCGCCGCGGCGCTGTCCCTGGACTCCCACCTGCTGGCGGAGCTGCTGGGCCAGGCCGAGCTGCGCGAACTGCTCGACGCCGACGTGATGGCGGAGCTGGAGCGGGAGTTGCAGTGGCTCACCGAGGAGCGCCGGGTCAAGGACGCCGAAGGCGTCGCCGACCTCCTGCGCGTGCTCGGGCCGCTCGACGACGCCGAGCTGGCGGCCCGCGGCGCCGACCCGGGCTGGGCGAGCGACCTGGAGACCGCGCGCCGCGCCATCCGCGTGCGCGTCGCGGGCGCGGACCGCTGGGCGGCCGTGGAGGACGCCGGGCGCCTGAGGGACGCGCTGGGCACCGCGCTCCCGGTCGGGGTGCCGGAGGCCTTCACCGAGCCCGTCAAGGACCCGCTGGCGGATCTGCTGGCCCGCCACGCCCGTACCCACGGCCCCTTCACCTCCGCGGAGGCGGCGTACCGCTTCGGCCTGGGCACGGCCGTCGCGGACGGCACGCTGCACCGTCTGGCCGCGTCCGGGCGCGTGGTCCAGGGCGAGTTCCGCCCCGGAGGCGCCGGGCACGAGTGGTGCGACGCGGGCGTGCTGCGCCGGCTGCGCCGCCGGTCCCTGGCCGCGCTGCGCCACGAGTTGGAGCCGGTGCCGCCGGCCACCCTGGCCTCCTTCCTGCCGCAGTGGCAGCACGTGGGCACCCACGGCCTGCGCGGCCTGGACGGGCTGGTCCGGGCGGTGGAGCAGCTCCAGGGCGCCGCCGTGCCCGCGTCGGCCCTGGAGAAGCTGGTGCTCCCGGCCCGTGTCACCGGCTACACCCCGGCGATGCTGGACGAACTGACCTCGGCCGGCGAGGTGGTGTGGTCCGGGGCCGGCGCCCTGCCGGGCAAGGACGGCTGGGTGTCGCTGTATCTCGCGGAGACCGCGCCGCTGTTGCTCCCCGAGCCGCAGCCCCTGGAGCTCTCCCCGCTCCACCACGCCGTCCTTGACGCGCTGTCGGCGGGCTACGGCCTGTTCTTCCGGCAGATCGCCGAGCAGGTGCGGGCGGCCGGGCACGAGCCGAGCGACCCCGAACTGGCCGAAGTGGTCTGGGAGCTGGCCTGGTCGGGCCGGCTCACCAACGACACCCTCTCGCCGTTGCGCGCGCTGCTGGGCTCGGGCCGCACCGCGGGCTCGACCGCCCACCGGGCGCCCCGCGCCGTCCCGCGCGGCCGTTACGGGGGCCTCACCGGGCGCACGGGTGGCGTGCCACGCGCCACGGCGTCCCGCGGCGGCCCGCCGACCACGGCCGGCCGCTGGTCCCTCGTACCGGCCCTGGAGACCGACCCCACCCACCGGGCGCACGCCCTCACCCACACCCTGCTGGACCGGCACGGCGTCGTCACCCGCGGCGCGGTGGCCGCCGAGGGCGTCGAGGGCGGCTTCTCAGCCGCCTACCGTGTGCTGGCGGCCTTCGAGGAAACCGGTCAGGCCCGCCGCGGCTACGTCGTGGAGGGCCTGGGCGCCGCCCAGTTCGCCATGGACGGCGCCGTGGACCGGCTGCGCGCCATCAGCAACGCCCGCGACCGCGAGGAGGGCCGCCGCGAGAAGGCCCGTACGGTCGTCCTCGCTGCCGCCGATCCCGCCAATGCCTATGGCGCCGCCCTGCCGTGGCCCGAGCAGCCCACCGGGGTGACCCACCGGCCGGGCCGCAAGGCGGGCGCACTCGTCGTGCTGGTCGACGGCGAACTCGTGCTCTATGTGGAGCGCGGCGGGAAGACGCTGCTGGCCTGGGCCCAGGACGAGGAACGCCTCCAGGCGGCCGCCGACGCCCTGGCGCTCGCGGTACGGGACGGGGCGCTGGGCCGCCTGACGGTGGAGCGCACCAATGGCGAGCCGGCCCTCACCTCCACGCTCGGCAGCGCCTTGGAGGCGGCGGGATTCCACGCCACGCCCCGCGGCCTGCGGCTGCGGGCCTGACGACGAGGGGGGACGCCGTGCCCGAGGGAGACACGATTTGGCGCGCCGCGCACCGCCTGCACCTCGCGCTGGCCGGAAGGGTGCTGCTCCGAAGCGACCTGCGGGTGCCGCGCCTGGCGACCGCCGATCTGTCCGGCCGGCAGGTCGAGGAGGTGGTCGCGCGCGGCAAGCATCTGCTCACCCGGGTCGAGGGCGGGCTGACCCTCCACTCGCACCTGCGCATGGAGGGCTCCTGGCAGGTGTACGGGCCGGACGAGCGCTGGCGGGGCGGCCCCGACCACCAGGTCCGGGCTGTGCTGGCCAACGCCGAACAGGTCGTGGTGGGCTACCGGTTGCCGGTGCTGGAGTTGCTGCGGACCGCCGAGGAGGACAAGGCGGTCGGCCATCTCGGCCCCGATCTGCTCGGCCCGGACTGGGATCCCGTCGAGGCCGCCTACCGGCTGGGGGCGAACCCGGACCGCTCCGTGGGCGAGGCGCTGCTGGACCAGCGCAACCTCGCGGGCATCGGCAATGTCTACAAGTGCGAGTTGTGCTTCCTGCGCGGTGTCACACCGTGGACGCCGGTCCGTGACGTCCCGGCGCCCGAGCGGGTCGTCGACCTGGCCCAGCGGTTGCTGGAGGCCAACAAAACCCGGCACGGCCACATCACCACCGGGGACACCCGCCGTGGCCGCACCCACTGGGTCTACGGCCGGGCCCACCAACCCTGCCTGCGCTGCGGCACCATGATCCGCGTCGCCGACCAAGGCCCGCGCGGCCAGGCGCGGGTGACCTATTGGTGCCCCCGCTGCCAGATCGGTCCGGCCCCCCAGGCGGCGGCCCGTTCCGGGTCCCGCAACTACTGACGTAACGTCAGCTCCCGCGTGGGAAGGTCACACGGCACCCAGTGGGCCACCGCACGCGCCGCGCCCCCGGGCCGCCTCGGCGACCCGGGGGACGTGACGCACACTGTGCTCCTCCCGGCTTTTCCCGGTTCCCCGGCCTGTGACGGCTCAGCCTTCACGACGGGCGAGATTCACTCGCCCGACGGCGGAGTCGTCGTGCCCTGGCAGGGAGTGGCTGCGCGGCCCCGGCACTCTCCCCCATGGCCATCTGCCCATGGAGGCGCCGTCCTCGCGAACGGGCGCCACCGCGCCGTCCGGTCCCCGTGACCACCTCGCCGAATGCATCGGGATGATGCTCAGGCCCCAGCCGCCGGCTGCAACGAGACCTTCGAAGGGACCTGCCTGGGCGGGCTGGACGGTGAGCCGGACCATGGCCCACCACCACAAGGCGCCCGCGACGAAAGCGATGACCCAGCGGACGGGCCGCCGGGCCCACAGCTCCTGAAACAGCCGAATGACGCACATGGCCGCCTCCTTCGGAGCCCCGAGGTTGCGGCGGGAATCACCAGGGACGAACGCCCGGGCTTTCCCCGTACAGAAGTGCGATCCCCGCCCGTCAAGATCCCTAGACCTCAGCCGTCCCACCCCACACGACGTTCACTCCACTGGCGTACACAAACGGCTACCGTCCGCAACGATCCCGGGGGGCAGGCGCACCGTGGGCGACCGTCACCGAGCGCGACCCTCAGGCGTTCTCGGCCTGGAACATCCAGTGGTGCTTCTCCAGCTCGGCGGCCAGGCCGATCAGGACGTCCTGGCTGACGGGGTCGGCCTTCCCGGTCGATTCGATGCCGGCCCGGACCCGCCGGATCACCGACCCCAGAGCCGCGACCATGACGTCCACGGCCTCGCCGTCCTTGATCCAGCCCTCGTGCACTTCGTGGACGAGGCTGGTCTTGGCCACCGTTCCCGCCCGGCCGTCCGGCGACACGCCGATCGCCGCGCACCGCTCCGCCACGGTGTCCGCGTAGGTCCGGGCGGTGGTCACCACATCGTCGAGCTGAAGGTGGACGGAGCGGAAGCGGGGGCCCTGGACATTCCAGTGCACCTGCTTGGCGACCAGCGACAGGTCGATCAGATCCGCCACGGTGTGCTGCAGTGCGTCGCCCACGGTCGTGCGGGCTTCCTCGGACAGGGTGCTCTTCACAGCGACGCTCGTCATCCGTCCTCCAAGGTCGGTCGGGTCGGACAGGGAAGATCGCCTCGGCGGCGACTCCCGTACGCCTTCCCCGGCCCCGCGCGCACACGCACCCCCCGCACGAGGACGCAGGGGGCACGGGAACGTTCGCCAACACCCGTGGGAGGAACGGCAGTCCGCCCCGCGTACGCGCACAAGAGCGAGGCCCCGGCCGGTGATCCACCGGCCGGGGCCTCGTCCCGGAACTGCTTGTGTCGCTCCTCAGGCCGCGACGACGTCCACGGCCTCGGTGGGCGCCTTCGGCGCCTTGATGGTGACCCGCTCGTCCGGGCGACCGGACGGAACGGACGGAACCGCGCCCAGCAGCGGCCGCATAGGCGCGGCTGCCGATCCGACAGCAGCCGACTCGGAGAGCTCGGCAAGTGCCAAATCGTCGCTGACCTCCCGCATCACCTCGGACATCGGGACGTCCAAGGCGTCACAGATCGCGGAGAGCAGTTCGGAGGAAGCCTCCTTCTGCCCTCTCTCGACCTCCGACAGGTAGCCCAGGGAGACCCGGGCGGATGAGGAGACCTCACGCAGGGTGCGGCCCTGGCGCTGGCGCTGCCGACGCAGCACGTCACCGAGCAGGCGACGGAGCAGAATCATCGGTGGCTCCCTCCTCGGACCGCGAATTCGCAACCTTCTTGCCCCACCGTACCGCCTCCGGCGTCGGCCGTGCGGGGAGCGATGACGTGTTCACTCAGGGCTGCAAACATCCCTTCCCCCCACTCTCTTCCCTACCCTTGGCCGCCGCGGATTCGTCAGGTGTTCTCCCGATCGCCACCAGGCTCTGGTGCAACAAGGTGAGCACGGCGTCCACGGTGGAGATACGGATGGCGGTGCGGTCGCCGTTCAGCTGCAGTTTCTCGCCGACCGTCCTCCCGGGCCCGGCGACCGCCACGTACACCGTGCCGACCGGTTGGCCGTCCTGCGGATCGGGGCCGGCGACCCCGGTCGTCGCCACCCCCCAGTCGGCGCGCAGCACGCGCCGCACGCCCTCCGCCATGCCTCGCGCGACCCCCGCGTCGACCGCGCCGCGTTCGGCCAGCAGCGTCCCGTCCACGCCCAGCACGTCCCGCTTGAGCTCCGTGGCGTACGCGGTGACCGAGCCCCGGAAGGCCCGGGAGGCGCCCGGCACCGAGGTCAGCTCGGCGGCGACCAGCCCGCCCGTGAGCGATTCGGCGACCGCCAGGGTCGCGGAGCGGCCTACCAGCAGCTCCAGGACCTCGGCGGCGACGTTCACGCGTCCCGCCCCGGCTCTCCGGCCGGCCCGGCCTCGCCTGCCTGCCCCTGCTGACCGCCGGCGACCGCCGCCACGGCCACCCGGGCGATCGCCGCCCGCCGCGCCGCCAGCCCGGCCCTGCGCATCACCACGGCCTGCCGCACGTAGTCGATGCCGGTGACGACGGTGAGGAACACCGCGGCGCCCATGAGCACCGCCCGGATCGTGGCCAGCGGTCCGGTCAGCACCAGGATGTACATGCCGACGGCGACGCCCTGGGTGAGTGTCTTGAGCTTGCCGCCGCGGCTGGCCGGGATGACGCCCCAGCGGATGACCCAGAAGCGCATGAGCGTGATGCCCAGCTCGCGGAAGAGGATCACCACCGTGACCCACCACGGCAGGTCCCCCAGCGCCGACAGCCCGACCAGCGCGGCGCCCATGATCGCCTTGTCGGCGATCGGGTCGGCGATCTTGCCGAAGTCGGTGACCAGGCCGTAGCGGCGGGCCAGCTCACCGTCGAAGAGGTCGGTGATCATCGCGATGGCGAACGCGGCCCACGCGAAGGAGCGCCAGGCCGGGTCGTGTCCGTCGCCGTGCAGGAGCAGCACGACGAAGCCCGGCACCAGCACCAGCCGCACCATCGTCAGGACGTTGGCGATGTTCCACACGCTGGGCTTGGCCGCGACGGGCGACGCGGGCGCCGGAGCCGGCGCCGCGGGACGGTGGTTTCCGGCGGCGGACGCCGGGACTCCGGTCATCTGCCCGTCTCCTCCGTGCACAGCGGCTCGGCGACCAGGTCGACGCCCTCGGTGTCCACCACCTTCGCCGCGACGAACGAACCGGCCACCAGGCCCCGCGACGAGGTCAGGATGATCTGGCCGTCGGTCTCGGGCGCCTGGTGCGCGGCGCGGCCCACCGCGCCGTCCTCCTCGTCGACGGACTCGACCAGCACGTTCACGGTCGAGCCCAGGCGCTCCTCGGCGCGCTGCGCGGTCAGCTCCTCGGCGAGCCGGGAGACCCGCGCCAGCCGCTCGGCGACGACGTCCTCCGGAAGTTTGCCCTCGTAGCCGGCCGCCTCGGTGCCCTCCTCGTCGGAGTAGCCGAACACGCCGATGGCATCGAGCCGCGCGCCGCTCAGGAAGCGCTCCAGCTCCTCCAGGTCCGCCTCGGTCTCGCCCGGGAAGCCGACGATGAAGTTCGAGCGGACACCGGCTTCGGGCGCCTTGGAGCGGATGGTGTCCAGCAGCTCCAGGAAGCGGTCGGTGTCGCCGAAGCGGCGCATGGCCCGCAGCACGGTGGGCGCCGAGTGCTGGAAGGACAGGTCGAAGTAGGGCGCCACCTTGGGCGTGGAGGTGAGCACGTCGATCAGGCCGGGCCGCATCTCGGCGGGCTGCAGGTAGCTGACCCGGACCCGCTCGATGCCCTCGACGTCCGCCAGCTCCGGCAGCAGCGTCTCCAGCAGCCGGATGTCGCCGAGGTCCTTGCCGTACGAGGTGTTGTTCTCGCTGACCAGCATGATCTCCTTGACGCCCTGACCGGCCAGCCACCGCGTCTCGCCCAGCACGTCCGAGGGCCGGCGCGAGACGAAGGAACCCCGGAAGGACGGGATCGCGCAGAACGAGCAGCGTCGGTCGCAGCCCGAGGCCAGTTTGACCGAGGCGACCGGGCTGGTGTCCAGACGGCGGCGGAGCGGGGCGCGCGGCCCGGAGGCGGGCGCCAGGCCGTCGGGGAGGTCCGCGGGGGCGGAGGCGGCCGCCTCGGCGTCCTCGGCGGCCTGGGAGTGCCCTGGCAGCGCGACGGTGGTGACCGCCTGCCGTTCGGCCGGGCTGATCGGGAGCAGCTTGCGCCGGTCCCGGGGGGTGTGCGAGGCGTGCACACCGCCGGAGAGGATGGTCTGCAGCCGGTCGGAGATGTTGCTGTAGTCGTCGAAGCCGAGCACGCCGTCGGCTTCGGGCAGCGCGTCGGCGAGTTCCTTGCCGTACCGCTCGGCCATGCAGCCGACCGCGACGACGGCCTGCGTGCGGCCGTGGGCCTTGAGGTCGTTCGCCTCCAGCAGGGCGTCGACGGAGTCCTTCTTGGCGGCCTCGACGAAGCCGCAGGTGTTCACTACGGCGACATCGGCTTCGGCGGCGTCCTCGACGAGCTGCCAGCCGTCCGCCGCCAGCCGGCCGGCGAGTTCCTCGGAATCCACCTCGTTGCGGGCGCAGCCGAGCGTGACAAGGGCGACGGTACGGGGTTCGGACATAGGCTCAGCCTACTTTGTCCCTGACGGGGCTCTGACGCGCTGCGGCGCCCGGCCCGGGGTCAGGTGCCCCGGGCCGGGCGCCGCAGTGTGCTCGCGCGCCCGTGGTGGCGGACGTCACCCGGCTTCCGGGTCGCCGGGGGTGAAGGCCAGCCGCTGGACCTGACCGGGGTCGCCCGCGGGGCCCAGGTCCTTGCCGTTGACGAAGAGGTCGACGGCACCGGCGTTGCCGATGATGAGTTTGACCTTCTTCTTGTCGGTGAAGGTCTTGGCGTCGCCCTGCTCCAGGCTGCCCTGGTACAGCTGCTTGCCGTTGCTGTCGACGGCCTGGATCCAGCTCTTGCCGTTGTCGGCGGTGAGCTTGACCGTGACCTTGTCACCGGGGGCGGCGGCGATGGCGCTGTCGGTCGCCTCCGGGGTGGGGCTGGTCTTGTGGCTCGCGGAGGGCTTGGCGGCGGGGCTCTGCGCGGACGGCTTGCCGGCGACGGGCTGCTTGCCGCTGTCGTCGCCGCCGTTGAACAGAGTGAAGCCGACGAAACCCACGACCGCGACGATGGCGGCCACCATGGCGGCGGTCCAGTTGGGGCGGCGCGGCTCGGGCCGCATCCGCTCCGCCTCGTACAGCGGTGCCACGGGGGTGGGGGACGGGGAACTGCCGTGCTCGGCGGAGAACTGCGCCACCAGGACCTCGGGATCGAGGCCCACGGCGCGCGCCAGCGCCCGGATGTGACCCCGGGCGTAGACGTCACCGCCGCAGCGGGAGAAGTCGTCCTGTTCGATCGCATGGACAATGGGCGGCCGCACACGGGTGGTGGAACTGACCTCGTCGACGGTGAGCCCGGCGTCGAGACGGGCTCGGGCGAGGGCACGACCGACCGAGGGACGGTCGTCGGGGGGCGGGTTGCCGATGGACACGAGTGCGCCTTTCGAGCGTGTAGCCACCTGCTGGAGACTCAGTCTAGGGGGGGTTGCAAAAGGTCGGGCAAGCGGGCGGGCGTTGTTTGTCCGCCATCAGGATTGCCGTCGTGACCGGCGCCGATGACAGTCGGCCATACGCCTTCCCCTTGCTCTAACTTGACGTACGGGCAGGAGAAACGGTTGCTCTGTGCCCACTTACGAGTGAGCTACGGATGGGCTACGAACGGGCTACGCGCCGGTCTCGCCACGCAGGACCGCGAGCACCCCGTCCATCTCGTCCGGTTTGACCAGCACGTCGCGGGCCTTCGACCCCTCGCTGGGACCGACGATCCCGCGGGATTCCATCAGGTCCATGAGCCTGCCCGCTTTCGCGAAACCGACACGCAGTTTGCGCTGGAGCATCGACGTCGAGCCGAACTGGGTGGAGACCACGAGCTCCGCGGCCTGGCAGAGCAGGTCGAGGTCGTCGCCGATCTCCTCGTCGATCTCCTTCTTCGGCCCCGTCCCCACCACGACGTCGTCGCGGTAGGAGGGCGTCAACTGCGCCTTGCAGTGCTCGACGACGGCGTGGATCTCCTGCTCGGTGACGAACGCGCCCTGCATGCGGATCGGCTTGTTCGCACCCATCGGCAGGAACAGCCCGTCACCCTTTCCGATCAGCTTCTCGGCGCCGGCCTGGTCCAGGATGACCCGGCTGTCGGCGAGCGAGGACGTCGCGAACGCCAGTCTCGAGGGCACGTTGGCCTTGATGAGGCCGGTCACCACGTCGACCGAGGGCCGCTGGGTGGCCAGCACGAGGTGGATGCCGGCCGCGCGGGCGAGCTGCGTGATGCGGACGATCGCGTCCTCCACGTCGCGCGGTGCGACCATCATCAGGTCGGCGAGCTCGTCCACGATCACCAGCAGGTAGGGGTACGGGGACAGCTCGCGCTCGCTGCCCTCGGGCGGCTTCGCCTTGCCGCTGCGCACCGCCGCGTTGAAGTCGTCGATGTGCCGGAAGCCGTAGGCGGCCAGGTCGTCGTAGCGCAGGTCCATCTCGCGCACGACCCACTGCAGGGCCTCGGCGGCCCGCTTGGGGTTGGTGATGATCGGCGTGATGAGGTGCGGGACGCCCTCGTACGCGGTGAGCTCCACACGCTTGGGGTCGACCAGCACCATGCGCACCTCGTCGGGGGTGGACCGGGCCAGCACCGAGGTGATGAGGCAGTTGATGCAGGAGGACTTGCCGGAGCCGGTGGCACCCGCGACGAGGATGTGCGGCATCTTCGCCAGATTGGCCATCACATAGCCGCCCTCGACGTCCTTGCCGAGGGCCACCGTCATCGGGTGCTCCTCGCCGGCGGCGTCCGCCGACCGCAGCACGTCGCCGAGGTTGACCATCTCCCGGTCGCTGTTGGGGATCTCGATGCCGACCGCGGACTTGCCGGGGATCGGGCTGATGATCCGCACGTCGGGACTGGCGACGGCGTACGCGATGTTCTTGGCGAGCGCAGTGATCCGCTCGACCTTGACGGCCTGGCCGAGTTCGACCTCGTACCGGGTGACCGTCGGGCCGCGGGTGAACCCGGTGACCGCCGCGTCGACCTTGAACTGCGAGAAGACGCTTTTCAGCGACTCCACCACCGCGTCGTTGGCGGCGCTGCGGGTACGGCCGGGGCCGCCGCGCTCCATCAGGTCCAGGGAGGGCAGGGAGTACGTGATGTCGCCGGACAGCTGCAACTGCTCGGCGCGCGGCGGCAGTGGCTGCCCGGCACCGGGTCCCGACTTCTTGGTGAGGTCCGGCACGGAGGGCCCGGACGTGGCCTCGGGCGCCTCGGCGGTCGCGTTGTCCCGGGCCTGCGGCACCGACTGGTGCACCAGGTCCGCCACGACCGACGAGCCGGGGACGCCGTAGGTCAGCGCGCCGTCGAGGTCCGCGGCGACCCCGTAGGCCAGATCGACCGTGCCGAGGCCGCCGGGCGTCAGGTCCGGCAACGGTGGTTGCTCCGGGCGGCGCCGGCCGCGCCGCCGCGGCGCCGTCTCCTCGCCGCCGGGGCCGCCGGCGGGCTCGTCGTCGAACAGGTCGCCGAACGGGACCGCGTCCTCGTCGGGCTCCTCCTCCGGCTGCACCTCGACCAGCCCGAGCCGCATTCCGGCCTCCCGCAGCCGGCGCGGGATCGCGTTGACCGGGGTCGCGGTCGTGACCAGCAGCCCGAAGAAGGACAGCAGCGCCAGCAGGGCGACCGCCAGCGGGGCCCCCACGGTGTAGCGCAGCGGCGCGGAGGCCGCCCAGCCGATGAGTCCCCCCGCGTCACGGATGGCGTCGGCGCCCTGGCCCCGGCCCGGGGAGCCGCAGCCGATGTGCACCAGGCCCAGTACACCCACGGCGAGCGTGGACAGGCCGATCACGATCCGCCCGTTGGCGTCCGCCTGCTGGGGGTGGCGCATCAGGCGCCATACGACGGCCCCGAGGAGGACCGGCACCAGCAGGTCCAGCCGGCCGAACAGCCCGGTGATCAGTATCTCGACCAGGTCGCCCACCGGACCGCGCAGATCGGACCAGGTGCCCGTGGCGACGACCAGGGCGAGGCCGAACAGCAGCAGTGCCAGCCCGTCCTTGCGGTGCGCCGGGTCGAGACCGCGCGCGCCCCGGCCCACGCCCCGGAAGAGCGCGCCGACGGCGTGCGCGAGGCCGAGCCACAGCGCCCGGGTGAGCCGGTAGACGCCCCCGGTCGGCGAGGGCGCCGGCTTGGGCGCGGGCTTGGCGGGTGCCGCCTTCTTGGCCGGGGCCTTCTTGGCGGGTGCCTTCTTCGCCGCCGGCTGCTTGGTGGCGGCCTTCTTCGCCGCGGGCCTGGCCGCAGGTTTGGCGGCAGCCTTCTTCGCGGTGCCGGACGTACGTGGGGCCATGGTGCGAGGTTACCGTTCCGTCCCGTGCGCGACACCTGTGGCCACAGATACGCCCGTTCGTGTCGCGCCCCGGGCGCACCAAGGATGACGAGGCGTCAAGCGGCCAACGCTGGTCACTCTTGCGAGGGGATCTTCTTGTCGCCGGAGCCCGTGCCCGGCTCCAGGGCGTCCAGCGCCCGGCGCAGTCCGGTCAGCTTGCGCTCCAGATGGGCCGCGGTCGCCACCGCCGCCGCGTCCGCCGACTCGTCCAACTGCTTGGAGAGCGCCTCCGCCTGCTCCTCCACCGCCGCCAGCCGCGCGGACAGCTCGGCGAGCAGGCCCACCGGCTCCTTGGCGCCGTTGGCACCCTGCCGCGCGCCCTGCTCCAGCTGCAGGCGCAGCAGGGCGGCCTGCTCACGCAGCTGGCAGTTCTTCATGTAGAGCTCGACGAAGACCGAGACCTTGGCCCGCAGCACCCACGGGTCGAAGGGCTTGGAGATGTAGTCGACCGCGCCGGCCGCGTAGCCGCGGAAGGTGTGGTGCGGACCGTGGTTGATCGCCGTGAGGAAGATGATCGGGATGTCCCGGGTGCGCTCCCGGCGCTTGATGTGCGCCGCGGTCTCGAACCCGTCCATGCCCGGCATCTGGACATCGAGCAGAATCACCGCGAAGTCGTCGGTGAGCAGCGCCTTGAGCGCTTCCTCCCCGGACGATGCCCGCACCAGTGTCTGATCGAGCGCGGAGAGGATGGCCTCCAGCGCCAGCAGATTCTCCGGCCGGTCATCGACCAGGAGGATCTTGGCCTTCTGCACCATGGCCCGTCCTCCTCGTCCCGGCACTGCACCGGGTGCCGCCCCCATGGACGGCTCCTGGCCGCCGTCCGTCCTTGTGCCGGTCATGGTAGCCGCACCCCGCTGTCCGCCACACCCTGTCACCGCCATGTCACTGTGCACGTAGCAGAAACGCAAGCGGGGACCAGAAGGTTCCCTGTTTCCCGCACCCTCACACCTCCGCGAGCACTCCGTGTCATGACCCCGGCCGGTCGCCCCGCCGCGGCGGCCGCCGCCGCGGCGGCGGTCACCGCGTCCGTCGTCCGACGCCCCGTCACCGCGCGTGCATCCACTGCTCCATCACCGCGAGGAGGTGGTCGGTGTCCACCGGCTTGGCGACGTAGTCGGACGCACCGGACTCGATGCTCTTCTCCCGGTCGCCCTTCATCGCCTTGGCCGTGAGGGCGATGATCGGCAGCCCCGCGAACTGCGGCATCCTGCGGATCGCCGCGGTCGTGGCGTACCCGTCCATCTCCGGCATCATGATGTCCATCAGGACGACCGCGACGTCGTCGTGCTGCTCCAGCACCTCGATGCCCTCCCGGCCGTTCTCGGCGTACAGCACGGTGAGCCCGTGCTGCTCCAGCACGCTGGTGAGGGCGAAGACATTGCGGATGTCGTCGTCGACGATGAGCACCTTCTCACCGCTGAAGCCGCCCGCGAAACCGGTGTACGCGTCGCTGTGCGCCCCGTCCACCCACGACTCGGCCGGCGGCGGCTGCCGGTCCGGCTGACCCGCGGCCGCCATGGGCCGCTCGGTGAGGGCCGAGCGGCGGCGCAGCCGCGCCAGGCTGCTGCCCGCGCCGCCGCGGCGCCCGCCGGTGTGCGTGGGGGCGGTGCCGCGCAGCGGCTCGGCGTACCCGTCCGGCTCGGCGAAGGCCTCGCCGGGCGGGAGTTGGGCATAGCCGTGCGGCGGCAGCTCACCGCTGTTGAGCGGCAGGTAGAGGGTGAAGGTCGAGCCGCGGCCGGGCTGGCTGTCGGCGTGGATCTCGCCGCCGAGCAGCCGCGCGATCTCCCGGCTGATGGACAGGCCCAGGCCCGTGCCGCCGTACTTGCGGCTGGTGGTGCCGTCCGCCTGCTTGAACGCCTCGAAGATGACCCGCATCTTGCTGGCCGCGATGCCGATGCCGGTGTCGGTGACCGAGAACGCGATCAGCGGCTCGTCCGGAGCCCGCAGCGAACCGGACTCCAGCAGCTGCTCCCGGATCGCCTGCGGCGCCTCCGGACCGGCCGGGCGGATCACCAGCTCCACCGAGCCGCTGTCGGTGAACTTCACCGCGTTGGACAGCAGGTTGCGCAGCACCTGCAGCAGCCGCTGCTCGTCGGTGTGCAGCGTCGCGGGCAGTTCCGGGGAGACCCGGACGGAGAAGTCCAGGCCCTTCTCCGCGGTCAGCGGCCGGAAGGTCGCCTCCACGTAGTCCACCAGCTGCACCAGCGCGATGCGGGTCGGGCTGACGTCCATCTTGCCTGCCTCGACCTTGGACAGGTCGAGGATGTCGTTGATCAGCTGGAGCAGGTCGGAGCCCGCTCCGTGGATCGTCTCGGCGAACTCGACCTGCTTGGGCGACAGATTGCCCTCGGCGTTGTCCGCCAGCAGCTTGGCCAGGATGAGCAGCGAGTTGAGCGGGGTGCGCAGCTCGTGCGACATGTTGGCCAGGAACTCGGACTTGTAGCGCATGGAGACCGCGAGCTGCTCCGCGCGCTCCTCCAGCACCTGGCGGGCGTCCTCGATCTCGGTGTTCTTCACCTCGATGTCGCGGTTCTGACGGGCCAGCAGCTCGGCCTTCTCCTCCAGCTCGGTGTTGGAGATCTGCAGCTGCTTCTGCCGGTTCTCCAGCTCCGCGGAGCGCTCCCGCAGCTGTTCGGTCAGCTCCTGGGACTGCTTGAGCAGGTACTCGGTCTTGGTGTTGACGCTGATGGTGTTGACGCTCACCGCGATCATGTCGGTGATCTGGCCGAGGAAGTCCTTCTGGATCTGCGTGAACGGCTGGAACGAGGCCAGCTCGATCACCCCGAGCACCCGGTCCTCGAACAGCACCGGCAGCACGATGACGTGCGCCGGAGGTGCCTCGCCGAGCCCGGAGGAGATCCGCAGGTAGCCCGGCGGCACGTTCTCCACCAGGATGCTGCGCTTCTCCACCGCGGCCGTGCCGATCAGGCCCTCACCGGGCAGGAAGACGGTGGGCATGGTCCGCGGGGAGAAGCCGTAGCTGCCGATCAGGCGCAGCTCGTACTCCTCGACCATGTCCTCGCTGGACGGCTCCTCCGCGAGGAAGAACGCGCCGTGCTGGGCCGAGACGACCGGCGTCAGCTCACTCATGATGAGGCCGCCGACGTCGTTGAGGTCGCGGCGGCCCTGCATCAGACCGGAGATGCGGGCGAGGTTGCCCTTCAGCCAGTCCTGCTCCTTGTTGGCGAGCGTGGTCTCGCGGAGCCGGACGATCATGGTGTTGATGTAGTCCTGGAGCTCCAGGATCTCGCCCGCCGCGTCCACGTCCGTGCGGATGTTGAGGTCGCCGCGGGTCACCGCGGTGGCGACCTGGGCGATGTTGCGCACCTGGCGGGTCAGGTTGTTGGCCATCAGGTTGACGGACTCGGTGAGGTCCTTCCAGATGCCCGAGACGCCCGGCACGCGCGCCTGGCCGCCGAGGCGGCCCTCGGTGCCCACCTCACGGGCCACCCGGGTGACCTCGTCACCGAAGGCGGAGAGCTGGTCGACCATCGTGTTGATGGTGGTCTTGAGCTCCAGGATCTCGCCGTGCGCGTCGACGTCGATCTTCTTGGACAGGTCGCCGCGGGCCACCGCGGTGGTGACCATCGCGATGTTGCGGACCTGGCCGGTCAGGTTGGACGCCATGTTGTTCACGGACTCGGTGAGGTCCTTCCACGAACCGGAGACTCCCGGCACGCGGGCCTGACCGCCGAGGATGCCGTCGGTGCCCACCTCGCGGGCCACGCGGGTGACCTCGTCACCGAAGGCCGACAGCGTGTCGACCATCGTGTTGATCGTCTCGGCCAGCTGGGCGACCTCGCCGCGCGCCTCGACGGTGATCTTCTTGGTCAGGTCGCCGTTGGCGACCGCCGTGGCGACGGAGGAGATCGAACGCACCTGGCCGGTCAGGTTGTTGGCCATGAGGTTGACGTTGTCGGTGAGGTCCTTCCAGATGCCCGAGACGTCCCTCACCCGGGCCTGACCGCCCAGGATGCCGTCGGTGCCCACCTCACGGGCCACCCGGGTCACCTCGTCGGCGAAGGCGGACAGCGTGTCGACCATGGTGTTGACGGTCGTCACCAGGGCGAGGATCTCGCCCTTGGCGTCGACGGTGATCTTCTTGGACAGGTCGCCCTGCGCGACCGCCGTGGTGACCTCGGCGATGTTGCGGACCTGCATGGTCAGGTTGTTCGCCATGAAGTTGACGGACTGGGTCAGGTCCTTCCAGGTACCCGACACGCCCTTGACCTCGGCCTGGCCGCCCAGGATGCCGTCGGTGCCCACCTCGCGGGCCACCCGGGTCACCTGCTCGGCGAACGCCGACAGCTGGTCGACCATGGTGTTGAGGACGTTCTTCAGCTCCAGGATCTCGCCGCGCGCGTCGACGTCGATCTTCTGCGACAGGTCACCGCGGGCCACGGCGGTGGCGACCTGGGCGATGTTGCGCACCTGGGCGGTGAGGTTGCCGGCCATGCCGTTCACCGAGTCCGTCAGGTCGCGCCACACACCGGCCACGCCGGGCACCTGCGCCTGACCGCCGAGCCGGCCCTCGGTGCCCACCTCGCGGGCCACCCGGGTCACCTGCTCGGCGAACGCCGACAGCTGGTCCACCATCGTGTTGATGGTGTTCTTCAGCTCCAGGATCTCGCCGCGCGCGTCGACGTCGACCTTCTGCGACAGGTCGCCGCGCGCCACGGCCGTCGTCACCTGGGCGATCTGGCGGACCTGCGAGGTCAGGTTGCCCGCCATGAAGTTGACGGAGTCCGTCAGCTCCTTCCACACGCCGCTGACGCCGTCGACGCGGGCCTGACCGCCGAGCCGCCCCTCGGTGCCCACGTCACGCGCCATGCGGGTGACCTGGTTGGCGAAGGACGACAGCTGGTCGACCATCCGGTTCACGGTGTTCTTCAGCTCCAGCATCTCGCCGGAGACGTCCACCGTGACCTTCTGCGACAGGTCGCCGTTGGCGACCGCCGTGGTCACCTGCGCGATGTTGCGCACCTGGCCGGTCAGGTTGCGGAAAGCGGTGTTCACCGAATCCGTCAGGTCCTTCCACAGACCCGCCGCACCGGGCACCTGCGCCTGGCCGCCCAGCTCACCCTCGACACCGACCTCCCGGGCCACCCGGGTCACCTCGGCGCCGAAGGCCGACAGCTGGTCGACCATCGTGTTGACGGTGTTCTTCAGCTCCAGCATCTCGCCGGAGACGACCACGGTGACCTTCTGCGACAGGTCGCCGTTGGCGACCGCCGTGGTCACCTGCGCGATGTCGCGCACCTGGCCGGTCAGGTTGCGGAAGGCCATGTTCACCGAGTCGGTGAGGTCCTTCCAGATGCCCGCGGCGCCCGGCACCTGCGCCTGACCGCCGAGCCGGCCCTGCGCGCCGACCTCGCCGGCGACGCGGGTCACCTCGTCGGCGAAGGTGCGCAGTGTCTCGGTCATCGCGTTCACGGTCTCGGCGAGCTGCGCGACCTCGCCGCGCGCGCCGATGGTGATCTTCTGCGACAGGTCGCCGTTGGCGACCGCTGTCGTGACCTGCGCGATGTCACGCACCTGGGCCGTCAGGTTGCCGGCCATCAGGTTGACGGAGTCGGTCAGGTCCTTCCACACGCCGTCGACGCCGGCCACCTTGGCCTGGCCGCCCAGCTGGCCCTCGGTGCCCACCTCACGGGCCACCCGGGTCACCTCGGACGCGAAGGACGACAGCTGGTCCACCATCGTGTTGACGGTGTTCTTCAGCTCCAGCATCTCGCCGGCCACGTGAACGGTGACCTTGCGCGACAGGTCGCCCTTGGCGACCGCCGTGGTCACCAGCGCGATGTCGCGCACCTGCGCCGTCAGCCGGGAGGCCATGGTGTTGACCGAGTCGGTGAGGTCCTTCCAGGAGCCGGCCATGCCGCGCACCCGGGCCTGCCCGCCGAGCTTGCCCTCGGTGCCGACCTCGCTGGCCACCCGGGTCACCTCGTCGGTGAACGTGGACAGCTGGTCGACCAGCCCGTTGACCGTGCGGCCGACCTTGAGGAACTCGCCGCGCAGCGGGTGCGCGGAACCGTCCGGCCCCTGCGAGCGCAGTTCCATGCGCTGCTCCAGGTCGCCCTCGGCGACCGCCGACAGCACGCGGCCGACCTCGGACATGGGGCGCACGAGATCGTCCACCAGCGCGTTGGAGGCGTCGATGGCGGCCGCCCACGACCCCTCGCACGCCCCCGTCTCCAGGCGCTCCGCGAGCTTGCCCTCCCGGCCGACCACCCGGCGGACCCGGGCGAGCTCACCGGTGAGGTGCTGGTTGCGGTCGGCGACCTCGTTGAAGACGGCGGCGATCTCCGCCATGTCTCCGTCGCCGGTGACCGTGAGCCGCTTGCGGAAGTTGCCGTCCCGCATCGACTCCAGTGCGGACAGCAATCTGTGCAGTGCGGCCGAGTCCACCTCGACGGTCCCATTGGTGCGCGAGCGCGCATGCTTCACCCGCGCGGAACCACCCCGCTTCGCCGCGGGTGCCGCGCCGCCTCGCGCCGATGCGCCAGACTCCACCGTGTCCCTCCCGGAGGGTCGACCGAACTGCATGTGCCTGGTTCAGGCATGCCCAGTGTTTCACCATGCCCGCACCCGGCCATAACAGTTCGGCAGCATCGCATATGACCGTCGCCACGATCGGGGCAGGAACACCCCCAACCGGCACACGCGTGGTCGCCGGGGGTAAGTAACCTGGCATGCGGTTGCCCACCTTGGGCCGGGCGTACACCTCGAAGTGGGGGCCGGTGGTGACAGTACAGCGGACGACGAATGGTGACGTCCCCGGACAAACAAGGAGATCTGTGATCACGGCGCGCGCAGCGGCCACCTTCGAACCGGTGGGGCGCTCGGTCGCCACCGCACGCGCCTTCGTCCGGGACACCCTCCAGGGCTGGGGCTTCGCCGAGGTCGTCGACGACGCCGTCGTGCTGACCAGTGAGCTGGTCACGAACGCCGTGGTCCACGCGGGGACCGCCGCGGACGTCCAGTGCCTGCGCTACGAGTCCGCCGTGCGCATCGAGGTCGCCGACCGCTACCCCGAACGCGAGCTGCCGCTGCACGACGCCAAGAGGCAGATCCACCCCGACCACGAGGGCGGCCGCGGCCTGCTCCTGTGCTCCGCCCTGGCCACCCGCTGGGGCGTGGAGTACACACCGGCCAACAAACACGTCTGGTTCCACCTGGACCTGCCCCAGCGCCCCGCGGGCACCCGCTCCGCAGGACCGGCCCTGCCCGTCGCCTCGCTGCCGCTGGCCGACGAGCAGGTCCGTGTCGCCGTCGTCCAGGTCGACCGCAGCGGCATCATCACGCGCTGGAACCAGGACGCCGCCCAGCTCTTCGGCCACCCCGACGACCAGATCGTGGGCAAGCCGCTGGGCGATCTCGCCGCCTGGCCGCAGACCCCCGGCACCGGCCACGGCATCGCCGAGGCCCTGCTGCTCTCCCGCTGGGAGGGCAGTTACGGCGTCCGCGGCGCCGACGGCCGCATCATGCCGGTGTACGGCACCCACTTGCGGGTCCGCGACACCTCCGGCGAACCCTCCACCGTCTGCCTTCTGGTGCGCGAGGACGCCCGCGCCGTGCTGCAGAACCCCGGACGCAGCGTGGTCTCCGCCGACGGCGGCGTGGACCGCGGCAAGGCCGCCGACCCCTTCGAGTCCTTCATCGGCTCCCCCGCGCCCGACGACCTCGACGGGCTGCTCCAGCGCACGGTGGAACGCGCCCGCGACATGCTCGACGGCGACGCCGCCTACCTGCTGCTCGCCACGGACGACGAGACCGAGCTCGAGGTCCGCGCCTCCACCGGCCTCCCCTCGGCCCGCCAGCGCTTCGCCCGGGTCCCCGTCGAGGCCGGCACCGGCCGCTACGGCAGCGCCCGCATGCCGGCCGTCCACGAGGACCTGACGGCCGTTCCGGGCGCCGTCCCGCTGCTCGCCGGCACCGGCATGCGGTCGGTCGTCACCGTGCCCCTGAAGGTCGAGGGACGCCTCACCGGGTCCCTCGGCGTCGCCGCCGAGACCCCCGGCCGCTACAGCAACGAGGAAGCACTGCGGCTGCAGTTCGCCGCCGACCGCATCGCCCTCGCTGTCGAGAGCGCCCGGCTCACCGAGCTGGAACGCCTGCGCCGGGGCTCGCTGTCCTTCCTCGTCGAGGCCTCCGACCTGCTGGCCGGCACCCTGGAACGCGACCAGACCCTCGCGCTCATGGCCCAGATGACCGTGCCCACGCTGGCCAGTTGGTGCGCCGTCTACACCATCGGCGACCAGTCCTCCGAGCCCGAACTCGCCTTCGTCCTGCACGAGGACGAGGACCGCATCGACGGCATCAAGGCCCTGCTCTCCCGCGTCGCCCCTCCCCAGCCCGACCCCACCCCCGGCGCCCGCATCTGGACCGCGCCCGCCGACGCGGCCCACTCCACGGCCCTGCGCGCCTCCCTGCGCAGCCTCGGCCTCGGCGAGGCGGGACGCCCCGCAACGGGCCCCGGAACGGCCCTGGCAACCGCCGCCGCGGTCGGCGGAGAGACCGTCGTGCTGCCTCTGGTCGCCCGCAACCGCGTCATCGGGATGCTCACCCTCGGCAAGGCCGCCGACGAACGCTTCCGCCAGGAGATCCTGGAACTCGCCGAGGACCTGTCCCGCCGGGCCGCCCTCGCCCTGGACAATGCCCGCCTCTACAGCGAGCGCACCGCCATCAGCCAGTCCCTCCAGCGCAGCCTGCTGCCGCCCGGCCTGCCCGTCATCCCGGGCGTCGAGGTCGAGGTGGTCTACCGCGCCGCCGGCGAGGGCAACGAGGTCGGCGGCGACTTCTACGACGTCTTCCCGATCCGCGACGGCTGCTGGGGCTTCGCCATCGGCGACGTCTGCGGGACCGGCCCGGAGGCCGCGGCCGTCACCGGCCTCGCCCGGCACGCGCTGCGCCTGCTCGCCCGCGAGGGTTTCAGCGGCCCGTCCGTCCTGGAACGCCTCAACGCGGCCATCCTCGACGAGGGCTCCCGCAGCCGCTTCCTGACCCTGCTGTACGGCGAGTTGTGGCCCCAGGCAGACGGCAGCGCCGAACTGAAGGTCGTCTGCGCCGGCCACCCCCTGCCGCTGCGTCTGCGCCAGACCGGCGTCGTCGAGCCCGCCGCGGAGCCGCAGCCGCTGCTCGGTGTCATCGAGGACCTCGAACTCGTCGAGCAGAACGTCACCCTGGCCCCCGGGGATGTCCTGCTCTGCGTCACCGACGGCGTCACCGAACGCCGCGAGGGCACCCGCATGCTCGGCGACGACGGTCTCGCCGACGTGCTGGCCACCTGCACCGGCCTCACCGCCGGCGCCGTCGCCGCCCGTATCCAGCGCGCGGTGGAACGCTTCGCCTCCGACGCGCCCTCCGACGACATGGCCATTCTCGCCATGCGCGTCCCGGAACTCTCCGCGTAGCGGGAGCCCTGATCCGCGCATGAAAAAGGCCCCCGCCGATCGGCGGGGGCCTTTTCTCGGAGCCCCAATACGGAATCGAACCGTAGACCTTCTCCTTACCATGGAGACGCTCTGCCGACTGAGCTATTGGGGCGCGTCGACGTGAAAGATCTTAACCCATGAAGCGCCGGGTTCGGAAATCCGCTCGACGTATGCTCAGAGCAGTCCGCCGAGGGTGTTGCACGCCTCGACCATCCGCCTCAACTCCTTCTCCGTGAGGCCGGGGTGGACCGGCAGGGACAGCGTCTCGCCGGACGCCGCCTCGGTCCGCGGCAGGAAGGAACGCGACCGGTACTTCGGCAGCCGGTGCAGCGGGGTCGGGATGCTCACGTCCGCCCGCACACCGCGGGACGCCAGCGCCATCGCGAACGCGTCCCGGTCGGGGCGGCCGTTGCCCGGTATGCGCACCGTGTAGCGGTGGTAGACGTGATGCGCGCCCGGCTCGACGTACGGCACCAGCACGCCGGTCAGGGCAGAGTCCAGGTACCGGCAGTGGGCCCGCTGACGCGCGACCGAACCCTCCAGCGCGCGCAAAGCCGCACGCCCGCCGGCCGCCCTGTTGTCGGCCAGCCGGGCCGCCGTGTGGGCGCCGTCCCTCAGGCGCTTCACGCAGGAGGCCAGTTCGGGGTGCTCGGTGGTGACCACGGCCCCGTCGGCCAGTGCGAAGACGCTCAGCGCGCCGTACGTGCCGACACGGCGGCCCGCCAGCGTCGCCGCCTGCGCCTGGGTGGCGTCCTCGACGATCGCCAGGCCGTGCCGCGCCGCCAGATCGGCGAGCTGGTCGACGGCGGCGGGGTGCCCGAAGAGGTGCACCGGCAGTATCGCCACGGTCAGCGGCGTGATCGCCGCGGCGACGGCCTCCGGATCCAGGCAGAACGTCAGCGGGTCGATGTCCGCGAAGACCGGCACCGCGCCGACCAGCCGGACCGCGTCCGCGGTCTCCACCGGGGCGAAGGACGGGAGGATCACTTCCTCGCCGGCACCGATGCCGAGCGACAACAGCGCGAGCCGAAGAGCGGAAGTCGCGGAGTCGACCGCGACGGCATGGCGATCGTCCACCGCCGAGGAGAACTCGTCCTCCAGCGCCGCAACTTCAGCACCCTGTTCCAGGAACTGCTGCATCAGGCCCACCTCCACTTGCCCGTCATGGTCAGGATTGCCGTGACCGGTGATGAGCTGCTGAGCTGAACATGAACAACGGGTGTTGCCCACACAAATAGCCGTGGCCCCGGACAGAAGTCCGGGGCCACGGCTGAAGAATTGTTCGGCGGTGTCCTACTCTCCCACAGGGTCCCCCCTGCAGTACCATCGGCGCTGAAAGGCTTAGCTTCCGGGTTCGAAATGTAACCGGGCG
>NZ_JBIVNJ010000058.1:0-29260 GCF_044753585.1 Streptomyces sp. NPDC088354
TCTTCGCGCGCTTCGCCTCCCGGCAGGACGACTCCCCGCAGATGAAGATGATCGCCGCGCTGCGCAACCAGTTCGGCGGCCACGCCGTCGAGACCGCGGGCGGCGACAAGTAACCCCCGGTTCGGGCCCACGGCGGCGCCGGTCCTCCAGCGGCCGGCGCCGCCGGCGCCCGACCCGTCCCGAAGTACTCCGCACCACCCGCTGATTGCCGAAAGTGGATGAACGATCATGGGCGACCTGCTCCTGCTCCGCCACGGCGAAACCGCTTGGACCCTGTCCCGGCAGCACACCAGCCACACCGACCTTCCCCTCACGGCCCACGGCGAGGAGGAGGCCGCCCGCGTCGCGCCGCTGCTCGCCGCGCACGACATCGGCCTCGTCCTGACCAGCCCGCTGCGAAGGGCCGTGCGCACGGCGGAGCTGGCCGGGGTGGCCGGCGCCGATGTCGACCCGGACCTGCGGGAATGGGACTACGGCGGTTACGAGGGCGTCACCACCGCGGAGATCCACCGCACCCGGCCGACGTGGAACCTGTGGACCGACGGCGTGGCGCCCGGGCCCGCCGGCCACCCGGGGGAGCGCCCCAGGGACGTGGGCCGCCGCGCCGATCGCGTGCTCGCGCGCATCGAGCCGATGCTGCGCGACCCCGCCGCGGGCGACGTGCTCCTGGTGGCTCACGGCCACGTACTGCGCGTGCTCACCGCCCGCCGGCTCGGCCTGCCGCCCTCCGCGGGATCGCTGTTCGCCCTGGACACCGGCACCGTCAGCCGGCTCGGCGTCGAGCACGGCCGCCCCGTGATCAAGGCCTGGAACATGACGAGGAGCCCGGCGGGCCCCGGGCCGGGACGTCCCCGAGCGGCCGCGGCGTAGATCCCACCGGTACGCGAGCACCACATTCCCGCCGAAGTTGGTGTTTCCGGCCCAATGCCCCGTCCGCCCGCGGCTTCTAGCCTCGACGGTGCGGACGCGATCCGGTCCCGTGATCCGGTCCCCGCGGGCGGGACGCACGCGGGACAGCCGGTGGTGGGGGCGTTGCGGGCGCGTATCGCCGGCGTGCTCGCCCGTCCCCGGGTGCCGCGCCGGAGAAGGGACCTGCCATGACGGACACGCCCCTGCTGGCGGGACTGCACGTCGTCGACCTCGCGAGCTTCATCGCGGGTCCCGCCGCGGCCACGGTGCTCGGGGACTTCGGCGCCGACGTCGTCAAGGTGGAACCACCGCACGTCGGCGACCGCTACCGGGCGCTCAGCCGCTTCCCGCCGAACCCCCGCGTCGAGGGGGTCAATTACCCCTGGCAGATGGACAACCGCAACAAGCGCGGCATGGCCCTCGACCTGAAGGCGCCCGGGGCCCGCCCGGTGGTCGAGCGGCTGGTGGAGTGGGCGGACGTGCTGGTGACCAACTTCCCGCCGCGCACGCGGGCCGAGCTGGGCCTGGAGTACGACGATCTGGCGCCCCGCAATCGCCGGCTGATCTACGCCGACGTCACCGGCTTCGGGGAGGAGGGCCCGGAGGCGCATCTGCCCGGATTCGACGTGACGGCCTTCTGGGCGCGCACCGGCCTGATGGACGTGACGCGCGGGCGGGGCGCGCCGCCGGTGATGAACGTGTACGGGTCGGGCGACCACCCGACGGCGATCACCCTGTTCGCCGGCATCATGACCGCGCTGTACCGGCGGGAGAGGACCGGCGAGGGCGCCCGTGTCACGGCGTCGCTGATCGCCGAGGGGGCCTGGTCGGCGAGCATGTGGCTGCAGGCCGTACTGGTCGGCGGCAAGGGCCCCCGCCCGTCCGACCGCACCGACCCGCCGAACGCCCTCGCCAACGTGTACCGCACGGCGGACGACCGCTGGCTGCTGTTGGCCTTCGCCGACGAGGACAAGCAGGTCCCCCTGTTCCTCCGGGCCATCGGCCGGCCCGAGGCGGCCCGCGACCCGGACTGCGCCGACACACCGAGCCGCCGCCGCCACGCCGCCGAGATCGCCGCTCTCCTGGACAGGACCTTCGCGACCCGCCCTCTGGCGGAGTGGCGCGAACTGCTCGACGCCGCGGGCCTCACCTACGGGGTCGTGCGGACGCTCGAGGAGTGCGCCCGTGACCCCCAGCTCCTCGCCAACCAAATCCTGGTGCCCATCGAGGACGGCGCCACCGAGCGGCATCTGACGATCGACAGTCCCGTACGGCTGGACCAGGTACGGAAGGTGCCTCCGCGGCCCGCCCCCGATCTGGGCGAACACACCGATTCCGTGCTCCGTGACCTCGGCTACGACGATGCCGCGATCGAGAGCCTCCGCAGGGCGGCGGCGGTCGACTGAGACCGCGCCGGAAAGGACGGAGCAGAGCAGGGGGGACCGCAGAGAAGGGACTTTCCGCCATGAGTGCGACCAATGGCACACCGACCGTGCGCACCGAGGAACGCGACGGCGTCTTCGTGATCACCATCGACCGGCCGAGGGCCCGCAACGCCATCGACGGCGCCACCGCCCACGCACTGGCCGCGGCGGTCGACGAACTCGAGGCCCGTGACGACCTCCTGGTCGGCATCCTCACCGGCGCCGGCGGCGTCTTCAGCGCCGGCATGGACCTCAAGGCGTTCGCGACCGGGCAGACGCCGGTCCTCCCCGGCCGCGGGTTCGCGGGCATCACCCGCATCTCGATCAACACCCCGCTCATCGCCGCGGTCGAGGGCTACGCGCTGGGCGGCGGCACCGAGATGGCGCTCGCCTGCGACATGATCGTGGCCGCCCGCGACGCCACTTTCGGCCAGACCGAGGTGCACTACGGCATCGTGCCCCCCGAGGGCGGCATGGTGCGCCTGCCCGAGCGCATCCCCCGGAACATCGCCCTGGAGCTGCTGCTCACCGGCGACCCGCTGCCCGCCGACCGCGCCGAGCGGCTCGGCCTCGTCAACCACCTCACCGAGCCGGGCGCGGCACTGACCCGGGCCCTCGAACTGGCCCACCGCGTCGCGCACAACGCGCCCCTGGCGATCGCGGCCGTCAAACGCGTCGTCAACGAGCGGACCGCCTTCCGCGACCAGGACGCCTTCCGCGACCAGGACCGGATCGTCGCTCCGGTGCTGGCCTCCCACGACGCCAAGGAGGGCGCCCGCGCCTTCGCCGAGAAGCGGGCGCCCGAGTGGCAGGGCAGCTGACCGCGCGACCTCCCACCGCACCCACCCATCCCAGGCGGCCCCACCATGCGCACCCAGGACGTGACCCACCGGCTCACCACCCCGTTGGACGCCCCGGCCTACCCCCCGGGCCCGTACCGCTTCACCGACCGGGAGTACCTCAACATCACCTACCGCACGGACCGGGAGGCCCTGGAACGCGTCGTCCCCGCACCCCTGCGCGTCGCCGAGCCGACGGTGCGGTTCGAACTCATGAGAATGCCCGACACCACCGGTCTCGGCGACTACGCCGAGTCCGGCCAGGTGCTCTGCGTGGAGTACGAGGGCGAGCGGGGCGAGTACGTCCTGAGCATGTACGTCGACAGCCTGCCGGCCATCGCCAGCGGCCGTGAACTGAGCGCCTACCCGAAGAAGCTCGGCACCCCGCGGCTGGCCGTCGACTCCGACACCCTGGTCGGCACGCTCGACTACGGCTCGCTGCGGGTGGCGACCGCCACCATGGGCTACAAGCACGCCCCGCTCGACGCGGACCAGGCGCGCGACGAGGTCTGCCGCCCCACCTTCATGCTGAAGATCCTCCGCGGCTACACCGGGGAGCCGCGGATCTGCGAGCTGGTCAGGTTCCAGGTCGGGGACATCACCGTCAAGGGCTCCTGGACCGGCCCCGCCCGGCTGCAGTTGTTCCAGCACGCCCTGGCGCCGCTGGCGGACCTCCCCGTGCTGGAAGTCCTCTCCGCCAGTCACGTGCTGACCGACCTCACCCTGCCGCCGGCCGAGGTCGTCCACGACTACCTCGGCGGAAAGGAGTCGTCATGAACGACACCTTGGACGAGTATCGGCACGTCACCGTCATCGGCGCGGGGGTCATCGGTGCGTCGTGGGCCGCCCTGTTCCTCGCCAGGGGCCTGACCGTCACCGTCAACGACCCGGTCCCCGACGTGGACCGGCGCGTGCGCGGTCAACTGAGGGAAGCCGAGCCGGCGCTGGAGGCGCTCGGTCTGCCCACCGCCGGACTCGACCGCGACCTGCGCTTCGAGGCCGACCTCGACCGGGCGGTCGCGGGCGCCGACGTGGTGCAGGAGAACAGCCCCGAGCGGCTGGAGTCCAAGCAGGAACTGCTCCCGCGGGTCGAGCGGGCCGCGCGCCCGGACACCCTGCTGCTCAGCTCGACCTCCGGCATTCCCGCCACCGACATGGCCCGGGGGATGAAGCAGCCGGGACGCCTGGTCATCGGCCATCCCTTCAACCCGCCGCACCTGGTGCCCCTGGTGGAAGTCGTCCCCGGCAAGGAGACCGATCCGGGGACCGTGCGTCGCGCCGTCGCCTTCTACACGGCGCTGGGCAAGCGACCGCAGGTGCTGCGCAAGGAGTTCCCCGGCTTCGTCGCCAACCGCCTGCAGGCCGCGCTCTTCCGCGAAGCGGTCCACCTGGTCGTGCAGGGCGTGGTGACCGAGCGGGAGCTCGACGAGATCGTCACCGCCTCGATCGGCCTGCGCTGGGCCGTCGCCGGGCCCTTCCGCAGCTTCCACCTGGGCGGCGGCCCCGGCGGCCTGCCCGCCTTCCTGCAGCACCTCGGCCCCGGCCTGGAGGCCGCCTGGCGTGGGCTCCGCACCCCGGTACTCGACGAGCGGACCGTCGAACTCCTCTCCGCGCAGGCGGACTTCGGAGCCGGCATCGGGGAACTGGAGACCGCGCGGGACCAGGCGCAGATCAAGGTCATGCGGGCCCTCGGCGAAGCATGAGGTCCGGCGGGTCATGAGGTTCGGCGCTCAACGGGTCACGCGGGCTTCCTCCTGAGTACCACCGATCCCAGATGCTCCACGGCGAGCAGGGCGACGTCCAGATCGGTGCGCCGTTCCTCGACGGTGTGGCCCATGGCCTCCTCGGCCTTCCGGATCCGGTACTGCACCGTGTTCTTGTGCAGGATCTGACGGCCCGCGGTGGCGGTGTAACTGCAGCCGGTGGCAAGGAAGATCCGCAGGGTCTCGCGCAGGCGCGAGGAGTGCTCGTCGTCGACGGCCAACGGGCCCAGGACACTCCTGACCCAGGTGCCCAGGTCGTCGACGTTCCCGCACATCAGGGCGATCGGCGCCACCCGGGCCCAGGCCGTGAACCGGCGGCCGGGACTCGCCACCGCGGCGAGTTCCTGCGCGCGCAGGGCCTGGCGGTGGGTGCGGCGGAATCCCCCGATCCCCGGCTCCACGCCTCCCGCGCAGACCCGCACGGAGGGATCGGCGTCCTCCACCACGTCCGCCAGCCGTTCCCAGGGGACCCGGTCGCGCCCGCCCAACGGCAGCCACGCCCAGGCCAGCGTCTCGTCCTGGGGGACGAACAGGGGCCGGCCGGGGCAGTCCAGCGCCCCGGCGAGCCCGGCCGTGAAGCGGTCGAGCCGGGCCGGCGCGGCACTGCCGTGACCGGGGGAGGGGAGCCGGGCCACCAGCCCGAGGTGATGCTGGGAGAACCGGTAGCCGAGGGCCGACTCGGCCCGGCCGGGGTCGGCGTCCTGCTCCGCGAGCACGTCACGGACGCGTGCGGCCAGTCCGGCGGTCCCGTTCAGCAGCCACCGCTCCCGCTCCCGCCGGTAGACCTCGACCGCGTGCTCGGTGACGCGGTCGACGTGGTCGAAGCTCACCGCCAGCATGCGCGAGGTGGTCGCGGCGGAGAGCTCCTCGTCGACGTACTGGCGGTGGAGTTCGTCGAGACACCGTTGCAGGAAGCACCCGTGGGCGATCCGGAGGACCCTGATCAGCGCGACGACGGGAACGTCCCGCTGGGCCAGCCGCCGCGCGTACTCCCCGGCCGCCGCGGGCTCCCCGACGGCGTCCGGCGGGATGTCGTTCTCGAAGACGTCCAGCAAGGTCCTGACGTTCTCCGCGACGCTCGCGCGCAGCAGGCGCAGGACGGTGTCGTCGCCCCCGAGGGGTGCCATCGCGGACATCACGTGCTGCTGGACGTCGCGGCTGACATCCGGGAGGTGCGGCCTCATGTGCGCTGCCGCCAGGGACAGTTGCTTCGCGGCCTCGGGAGTGTTGCCGGCCATGTCCGTGCGCCTCCGCCGTCGTCGCCCTATCGCCTGCCCGCTTCGGCCGGAGGGACGATCGCCTGCTTGAGGGTCTTGCCGGTGGGTCCCTTCGGCAGCGAGTCCACCAGCCAGACCCTCCGCGGGTACTTGTACGCGGCGACCCGGTCCTTGACGTACTGGCGCAGCTCCTCGGCCGTCGTGTCGGCGCCCGGTGCGAGGACGACCGCCGCGCCGACCTCCTCGCCGAGATCGGGATCGGGCATGCCGACGACCGCGGCCTCGGCGATCGCGGGATGCCCGTACAGCACGGCCTCGACCTCACGCGGGTACACGTTGTACCCGCCGCGGATGATCACGTCCTTCTTCCGCCCGACGATCCAGAAGTATCCGTCCTCGTCGACCCGGCCGAGATCGCCGGTGTGGAACCAGCCGTCCCGCATGGCGGCCGCGGTCTCGTCGGGCCGCCGCCAGTACCCCTTCATCACGTTGTGACCACGGATCACGATCTCGCCGGTCTCTCCGTGCGGCACTTCGTCGCCGCCGGCGTCGACCACCCGCATCTCGACGCCCGGGACCGGGGTGCCGACCGAACCGGGTTTGCGTTCGCCCTCCAGGGTGTTGAACGAGGCGACGGGCGAGGTCTCCGACAGCCCGTACCCTTCGAGCACCACGCATCCGAACGCGGCCTCGAAGTCGCGCACCAACCGGGCCGGCACCGCCGCGCCGCCGCAGACCGACAGCCGCAGCCGGGAGACGTCGTAGCTGTCCCTGTCGGGCGGCTTCAACAGCCTCCCCAGGATCGTCGGCACCCCGGCCAGGACGGTCACCCCGTGCTCGGCGAGGAGGGCCAGAGCCGCTTCGGCGCGGAAGTGCGGCAGCAGGGTGAGGCACGCGCCAGCGGTGACGGAGGCGTTGAGCGTGCAGGTCTGCCCGAACGCGTGGAACAGCGGCAGCCCGCCGAACACCACGTCGTCGGGGGAGAGCCGGATCAGACCGGCGGCCACGTCGCGGTTGCGGACGAGGTTGGCGTGGGTCAGTTCGGCCCCCTTCGGATGCCCGGTCGTCCCGGAGGTGTAGAGGATCACCGCGGTGTCGTCCGCGCGGCGGTCGGTCAGGTCCCCGGCGGTCGGGGCGTCGGCGAGCAGCCCGTCGAACCCGCCGGGCCCGACGACGAGCACCTCGGCCTCCGCCTGCCGCGCACCGGCCCGCGCCTCGTCGGCGGAGGTGTGCCAGGCGACCAGCAGGCGGGCACCTGAGTCGTCGAGGTAGTAGGCGATCTCCCGTGACCTGAGCAGGGGGTTCATCGGGACGACCATGGATCCCGCGCGGAGCGCGCCGTAGTAGGCGATGGCGAACTCCGGGGTGTTGGGGAGCATGACGGCCACGCGGTCGCCCGGGGCGACCCCGCGGTCGCGGAGCAGCCGGGCCATGCCCGCGCTGCCCCCGTCGAGGGAGCGGTAGGAGACGGTCCCGTCGCCCAGGCGCAGCGCCGCGCGGTCCGGGTGGGCGCGGGCGCGGTCCACCAGGTCAGAAGCGAGGTTCATGGGAGAACCGCCCTCCAGCATCGTGGTGCGGTGCCGGCGCCGCCTGGTGCCGCTCTCCTCAGAACGCTACGCCCCGGCCAAGCCGCCACGCCACCGCACCGGGGGCGGGCACGGCGTGCGGCCCCGCGCAGCGGAGGTACGTCACGAAGCCGGCGCGACGGGACCGCGGCGCAGGACCGCCGCCAGGGTGTCGACGGCGTTGACCACGTCGTCCGTGAGGGGCGTCAGATGGACATCGGGTGGGACCGGCTGGTCGCGGAACTCCTCCTGGAGCCGTCGGAGTGGGGGGAGCGCGCCCGGCGGCCGCATGGATCTGAGCGCTCCGGCCAGGTCGGCCATCGTGACGTCCAGGGCGGCGCCGAGGGCGTCGAGGCGCCCGGCGCCGTCATCGGCCAGGTCCGTGCTGCCGCCTTCCCGGCCGACCGGCGGGCAGGGGCAGGGCGAGGCGATGAGGGCGTGCAGCGACAATTCGGCGTGCGCCAGTCTGGTCACCGCGGCGACCAGGGCCCTGGCGACGGCCGGGGTCAGCGGGGGGTGCGCGGGTTCGTCGGCGAGCCGGGCCGTGGAGGCCTCGGCGTCGGTGCGGGCCCGGCGGGCGGCCGCCTGGAGGGTGCGCAGTCGCTCCGCCCTCACCTGCCCCGGATACGCGAGTTCGTGGAGCAGGGCCTTCGCGTACCGTCCGTTGGCCCGCATGAGGCGGGCGAACTTCTCCTGCGCGGTGAGGCCCTCCCAGGTCGGCCACAGGGAGAAGGCGACGAGCGCGAGCGTGGCTCCGATCGCCGTGTCGACCAGACGGGCCGTGGCGGTGGTCCCCGCCGCGAACCCGAGGATGTCGAGGAGGACCACGATGTACACGGTGAGGAAGCAGCTGTAGAGCGCGTAGTTCACGTCGAACAGGGCGTAGGCGGCCGCCACGGTGATACCGGCCGCCACGACCAGACCACCGGGGCCCGGGTGCGCCAGTTCGGCCACGGCGGCGCCGAGCCCGGCTCCGACAGCCGTGCCGATGGCCCGGTGGACGCTGCGGTACACCGTCGAGTTGTAGTCGGGCTTGAGCACCAGGAAGATCGTCAGCACCACCCAGCGGCCCTCGAAGAGACCGGTGGCCTGGACCATCAGTTCGGCGAGGCCCGCGACCACGGCGAGCCGTACCGCGTGACGGCCGGCCTCCCCCGCGGGGGTGAGGTTGGCCCGCAGGGTGAGGACCGTCCATCCGAGGCCGCCCGCCGGGGCCGGTACCGGAAAACCGCTCGGCACATCGCCGGAAGGCGTGCGCCCGCGTGCCGCGTCGAGGCGGCCCAGGATGCGGCTGCAGGCCCGCAGTTGGCCGAGCAGGGACTCGGCGGCCCAGTGCGCACCGGCGCCGGAGGGAGCCTTCAGCTCCGCCAGGTACCGGTCCAGCTCCCGGAGGCGCCCGGGCCGCTCGGCCCGGCCGGAGCTCAGCGCGTCCGCGGTGAGGCCGAGGGCCCGGCCGGCGCCGGCGGTGAAACGGCCGGCGGACCCGGAGGGATCGCCCGCCACGTGCACGCTCAGTGCGGAGAGCGCGGCGCGGATGCGTTCGGCCTGCTCCAGCAGGTCGATGCCGGCCAGCCGGACGGCTTCGGGCAGCAGGGGGTTGGGGTCGGCGAGACGGGCCCTGCCCGGGAGGGCGGCGGACGGCGGCGCTCCGGCCCGCCCGGTGGTCACCTCGGCGGCGTACGCGGCCAGGCTCCGGAAGGACGCCGACAGCGCCGCGCGCTCCGGATCACCCTTCTGCAGCGCCCAGGAGAGGGCGACCAGGGCGCCCTGGAACAGACCGCCGGCGAGCACGAGACAGGCCCGCAGAGCGGCCTCGGCCGGCCCGAGCGGCAGGCCGATCGAGATCAGCAGCGCGACGGGCCACTGAACGGCCGCCACGCTCAGCCGCGGCCCCAGGCAGACGGCCAGCCCGACGAGGTATCCCCAGAGGCTGACGACGACGACCAGCAGCCAGGGAACGGCAGCCGCGGTCGTGGCCCCGACGAACGTGGACACGGCCATCCCGACGCTGGCCGCGGACACCGCGGCCACCCGGGTTCGGGTGACGCCCTGGAAGGACGCGAACCCGGCGGGCAGCGCGCCCAACGACGCGAAGGCCCCGTACTCCAGATGCCCGGCGGCCGATCCCACCGCGAGCGGCACGACCACCCCCACCGCCACCCGGGCCGCGCGCCACGGCGCGGCGGCGCGCCACCGGAACGGCCCCAGCCGCAGCAGCCGCCGCCACCGGAACCGGCCCAGATAGCTGCGAGCCGACCTCAGATCACTGCGCTCCCGGGACGCTCCCCCGGGTCCGGTGCTCACGGGCGGATGACCACGGCCCCTTTGACGTGGCCGGCCACCGCGCGGTACGCGTCCTGGGCGTTCTCCAGGCTGAAGCGCTCGGCGATCGGCAGCGGACGGAACTGCCCGGAGTCGAAGTACGGCGTGAGCCGGCCGAGGAGCGCACTGCTCTCGACGACGCCGAGGTCGGCGCTGTTGCAGCCGATGATGAGGGTCTCGTTGTGGTACAGGTCGACGAGGTCGATCTCCACGGTCCGGGTGCCGACCGAGCTGATGACCACGAGCCGGCCGCCGTGGGCGAGCGACGCGAGCGCCGCCGCGGTGGTGACGCCGCCGACGGCGTCGAACACCACGCTCACGCCCTGGCCCGCGGTGCCCTGCTTGATGCGGGAGCCGATGGCCTGAGGGGCGCCGTCCAGGGCCACGAACGCGTCGATGACCGAGGCGGCCGGGGTGTGGGCGGCGGGGTGCACGCGGTCGACGCCGATGACATGGGCGCCCATCACATGGGCGATCTGGGCCACGGCGCCACCGACGCCGCCCGAGACGCCGAACACCGCGATGGCCTCACCCGGAGCCAGTTGGGCCTTCACCACGGTGCCGAGCCAGCCGGTGACGAAGTGCACGCCCGAGGAGGACGCCTCCTCGAAGCCGAGCCGTTCGGGCTTGCGCACGAGCGCCGCCTCGGGGACGGCCAGGAACTCCGCGTGGGAGCCGTCGCGCCGGAAGCCGATGTCGCCACCCGTGCCCCACACCTCGGCCCCGACCCAGTCCGACGGTCCCTCGACCACGACGCCGGCGAAGTTGCGCCCGGGAATGCGGGGAAGGACCGTTCCCTCCATCTGGCCGGCGACGGTCTTCACGTCGGACGGGTTCACGGACGCCGCCCTGACGGCGATCAGCGCTTCGCCGGCCTTCTTCGAGGGATCGGGCCGGGTGGTGATGCCGAGGACATCGGGACCGCCGAAATGATCGAGACGCACAGCGCGCATCGCAAGGCCTCCAGCCTGGTGCGTGTCGCAGTTCCCGCGGCTCTCCATTCTCCCGGGTCGCGGAGGAGGGCGCACTTCTGTGCGGATCGCCGGCGCTCGGAGGGGCGGCCGGGGTCAGGCCCGGCCGCCCCACCGAGCGGGAATCAGCCCGCCGGCGCCAGGTCCACCAGTGCGGCCAGGGCGGCGCGGTGGCGGCCGGGCGTGCCCAGCGCGATCTCGTCGGCCTTGGCGCGCTTCAGGTAGAGGTGGGCGGGGTGCTCCCAGGTCATGCCGATGCCGCCGTGCAGCTGGACGCACTCCTCGGCGGCACGTACCGCTACGGGCGCGCAGAACGCCTGCGCCACGGCGACCGCGACGGCCGCTTCCCGGTCCCCGCGCGCGAGCGCGTCGGCGGCGTTGCGGGCGGCGGCACGCGCCTGCACGAGTTCGAGCCACAGGTCCGCGAGGCGGTGCTTGAGCGACTGGAACGAGCCGACCGCGCGGCCGAACTGGTGCCGCTCCTTCAGGTACCGCACGGTCTCGTCCAGGCACCACTGGGCCACGCCCAGCTGCTCGGACGCCAGCAGGCCCGCCCCGGTCAGCAGCGCCGAGCGCAGTGCCGCGGCGGCGCTCCCCGGCCCGGCGAGGCGGCGGCCCGCCGCGCCCGCGAACGTGATGTCGGCGATGGGCCGGGTCAGGTCCAGCGGCACGGGCACGCGGACCTCGACACCGGCGGCGTCCGCCCGCACCTCGTACAGCTCGGGACCGTCCGGGCCGAGCGCGGGCAGGAGCAGCACACCGGCGGCAGACCCGTCCGCCACGCTGGTCACCCCGCCGGTCAGCAGCCCCTCCGCGTCGGCGCGCACCGTCGTGGGGAAGTCCGCGCCGGGCGCGGTGGGCAGCGGCACCGCGAGCGCCGCCGGCTCCGTGCCCTCGGCGAGCCGGGCCGCCACCGCGTCCGCCTCCTCCGTGCCCGCCGCGAGCAGGACGGACGTCGCCAGCACGGCGCTGCCCAGGAACGGAACCGGTGCGACGAAGCCGCCCAGTTCCTCCAGCACCACCGCGGCCTCCCGCGCCGAGGCGCCCTGGCCGCCCAGCTTCTCGGGCACCAGCAGCCCCGCGAGCCCGACCTCCTGCGCGAGCGTGCGCCACAGCGCCCCGTCGTAGGGCGCGCCCGTGCCGACCTGGGCCAGCACGCCGGCGGGCGCGCACCGGTCGGTGAGCAGCCCGCGCACCGCGGCGCGCAGATCGTCCTCGACGTCGGAGTACAGCAGATCGGAACTCATCGCGGCAGGTCCTTCCACGGGACGTCCTTGTCGGTACGGGGCTCGGAGGGCAGGCCCAGGACCCGCTCGGAGATGATGTTGCGCAGGATCTCGGACGTGCCGCCCTCGATCGAGTTGCCCTTCGCCCGCAGATAGCGGTAGCCCGCGTCGCGGCCGTAGAAGTCGACGATCTCCGGGCGGCTCATCGTCCAGTCGCCGTACCGCAGTCCGTCCTCGCCCAGCAGCTCGACCTCCAGGCCGCTGATGCGCTGGTTGAGCGTGGCGAACGCCAGTTTCATGCCCGAGCCCTCAGGTCCGGGCGCGCCCACCGCGAGCTGCTGGCGCAGCCGTTCGCCGGTGAGGCGGGTGACCTCGGCGTCCACCCAGAGCCGCAGCAGGCGGTCGTGCAGGTCCGGCGTGCGCAGCTCCGGCCGTTCCCGCCAGGTCGCGGCGACCGTGCCGATCATGCCGCCCTCGCGGGGCAGGGCCGTGCCGCCGATCGCGACCCGCTCGTTCATCAGCGTCGTCTGTGCCACCCGCCAGCCGTCGCCCACGGCGCCGAGGCGGTGCGCGTCCGGGATCCGGACGTCGGTGAGGAAGACCTCGTTGAACTCGGCCTCGCCGGTGATCTGGCGCAGCGGCCGGACCTCGACGCCGGGGTCGGTCATGTCGCACACGAAGTACGTGATGCCCTGGTGCTTGGGGAGGTCCGGGTCGGTGCGGGCGATCAGGATCGCCCAGCGCGCGTTGTGCGCGTTGGACGTCCACACCTTCTGCCCGGTCACCAGCCAGTCGTCGCCGTCCCTGACCGCACGGGTGCGCAGCCCCGCCAGGTCCGATCCGGCACCGGGCTCACTGAACAGCTGGCACCAGACCTCCTCGCCGGTCCACAAGGGGCGCAGGAAGCGGGACTTCTGGTCGTCGGTGCCGTAGCGGAGGACGGTCGGGGCCGCCATCCCGAGGCCGATGCCGATGCGGCGCGGTTCATTGTCCGGTGCCCCGGCGGCGGCCAGCTCCGCGTCCACCACGGCCTGCAGGGCGCGGGGGGCGCCGAGGCCGCCGAGGCCCTCCGGGTAGTGCACCCACGCCAGCCCGGCGTCGAACCGGGCCCGCAGGAAGTCCTGGCGGCCGGTCGCCGCGGGGTCGTACGAGGCGAGCAGCGCGTGTGCGCGTTCGCGCAGTTCCTCGGGGGTGAGCGTCATGCGGTCCTCCGCGGTTGCGGTCTCTAAGCAAGCGCTTGGAAAGTAACTCACCCCGCCCCGTGTGTCACCCCCCGAGGGCGGTTCCCCCGTTTTTCCCCCGCCCGCCCCCCGAGTGCCCGGCGCGGTCAGTCACCCCGGCGCGCGTGCGGGGTGGGCCGGGTGCGGGGCCTCCGGGGCCGGGCATTCTGGACAGCACATTTAGGTGCCTCCGGTACCTGCCGTTGACCACCCCGGGTCATGCACCCACATATGCTCCACAGTCCAGAACGCCCACCCCTACGACCCCGCCCCCTCCGTTTCGTATCGCGCCTGATCCCCGGTGGGGGGTAGAAGCGGCACCGTGCTTGGGCCACCGTTGGCGCAACGCTGTCCAAGGGCGCAGCCGTCACCCCCACCGGCCGTCAGTCGCCCGACTGGCCCGGGAGGGGGTGTGGCGGGACGGCCCCCGCTGGGGGCGTACCCCGGCGCGGGCACCGACCCCCCAACGCACGCAGCGCAAGGCGATCACTTACCTCGCCGGGTTGGGGGAGGGCGGGCGGAGGGAAAAGCTATCCGGACAGCTGGCGCGCGCCCGTTACCGGGTGAAGACCCCGCGACGGCCCCTGACACCCCTGCGCGGCGGCGATCCCGAGCGCCACAAGCAGCGTGACGGTCACGAAGACGATGAGCCGCTGCCGCAGCAGCCTCCGGTCCGCACCGCCGGGACGGCGCTTCGTGGGCGTACGCGGCGCCGGGGTCCGCCCGGACGGCGTGCGGGCGGGGGTGCGCGCCGGCGTACGCGCCGGGGTACGGGAGGAAGGCGGAGGCGTGCCCGGCGCCGTGCGGCGCTCCGTCTGCTGCTCGGCGTACGCCTGCGCCCGCGGCCCCGTGGGCCGCTCGGGCCGCGGTCCGGCGGCCTTGGGCACGATGTCCCGGCGGCCCGGCCCCAGTCCGCGCGCCTCGCGGGCGGCGATCTCGGCCAGCCGCTCGGAGAGTTGCACCGTGCTGGGCCGCGCCTCCGGATCCTTCGTCAGGCAGGCGTACACCAGGGGGGCGAGCGAGTCCGGGACGCCCGCGAGGTCCGGCTCCTCGTGCACGACGCGGTAGAGCATGACCTCGGAACTGCCCTGCCCGAAGGGCGAGTCGCCCATCGCGGCGTACGCCAGCGTCGCCCCGAAGGCGAAGACGTCCGTCGCGGGCGTGACCGCGGCTCCGCGGACCTGCTCCGGTGCGAGGAAGCCCGGCGAGCCGACCGCCGTGCCGACGTGGGTGAGGGTGCTCGCGCCGGTCGCCCAGGCGATGCCGAAGTCGATGATGCGCGGACCCTTGGGCGACAGCAGGATGTTGGAGGGCTTCAGGTCGCGGTGGACGACCCCGGCCTCGTGCACGGCGACCAGGCCCTCGGCCAGGGCCGCGCCCACCGAGGCGACCTCGGCGGCCGGCAGGATGCCGTCGCGGGCGACCTTGTCGTGGAGGGAGGGCCCGGGCACGTACTGGGTGGCGAACCAGGGGCGTTCGGCCTCCAGGTCCGCGGCCACGAGTCGCGCCGTGCAACCGCCGCGGATGCGCCGGGCGGCGGAGACCTCGCGGGCGAAGCGGGAGCGGAACTCCTGGTCCTCGGCGAGCTCGGGGCGGATCACCTTGAGCGCGACGCGCTGGCCGCGCTTGTCGGCGCCCAGGTACACCACCCCCATGCCGCCCGCGCCGAGTCTCCGGTGCAGCCGGAACGAGCCGACGACACGCGGGTCCTCGCGCCGGAGCCGCATCATCGTCATGTCGTCCATCCCCGCTGCCTGCCCGGCCAGTCTGACGTCGACAGCTTACGGACTGACCGACCGTCGTGCCGCGAGGCCGCGCCCGCGCCGGACGGGGGATTGTCAGTGCCGGGTGGGATCCTTGAAGGGTGGGGAACGGTCCGGCGGATTCGGGGCCGGATTTTCTTCATGCCGTCAACAATCCATCGTGCAAGGGGGATTGACGCCATGAAAGGTGATCGTGTGGAGATCGTCGTGGATGCGGGGGACACGACCAGGACGTACGAAGTAGTGGCCACCAGGGCGGGGCGCAGGGTCGAGACGGCAGTGCGCCGCGGGGTGGTGGAAGTGAGCGAAGTCACCCGATCCGGCTCGGTGGTGCGCACCGCGCGCTTCATGGCGACGCGGGTCCTCGCGCTGGTGGAGCAGCCCATACCCAGGGACGACACCGAGGAGGGCGACGGGGACTGACCACCCCGCCGCGCCCGTCCCCGGGACATCCCCTCGGGGATGTCCCGGGGCCTTCGGCCGCCACCTCCACCCACGGGAGTACGCGACGCGTCGCGGAGTCATCCTGGGGGAGGCCGGAGAAGGGGTACGAAGGCATGACGACCCGTCCCGGCCCGGCGCCTAGTGTTGAGGTCAAGCGGCGGGCGGAGCACTCGTCCCCCGAGGTCAAACGCCCGCCGCCCTGAACATCAACAGAAGGATGCACGACCACGGGACCCAGGAGAGGGCCATGGCGAACACGGTGAGCGGTCCGGCGCGGCCCGGACGCGGCAGCAGGATCGTCGCCTTCGGCATACGCCCGTCCGGCACCCGGCATCCCCTGGTGGCGGTGGCCATGGCCCTGCCGCTGGCGGTGCTGCTCGCGGTGGTCTTCGGGGGCTGGGACGCGGTCGTCACACAGGCGTCGTCCGTAGCCGGTCTGATGGGGCGCTGACAGATCGCTCCGAGGGTCCGGAAGAGCGGTCCGGGCCAGCGACAGCCGGTGAAGTAACCCCGTGGGGACGGGGGTCCGGCGGACGGCATGAGTGCCCGGGTACCTGTGGCGGTACCCGGGCATCTTCTTCGGCATTGCCACCGCGCGGCGCGCTGCCGCACAGTGGGCCGGTGAGACCAGCAGTGGGGGAGCCCTTGACCAGCAGTGCACCGCCGCTGACGCGCGCCCTGGGGGCGGTCGCGGCAGCGGCCTCGGGGATTCCCGGCCCGGCCCGGCCGCCGGAGCCCGCGGTGCTGGCCGAGCGCGCCGAGTCCACGGTCGTGCGCAGCGGCGGCCTGGTCGCCAAGGCCCACGCCGGTGACACCGACTCCGCGGCGCTCTCCGTACGCCTGCGGGTGGCCGCCCATCCGCTGCTCGACGGCATCCTGCTGCCCCCCGCCGCGCTGCCCGGCACCGACGGCGCCCTGAGCGCGCCCGTGCACGGCCGCACGGTGACAGTGTGGCCGTTCGGTCAGCCCGTCGATCCGGACGCCCCGGACGCCGCGCCCTGGGAGGACGCGGGCAGGCTGCTCGCCCGGCTGCACTCGGTGCCGGTCGCCGCGCTGCCCGGCCCGCTGCCGCCGATGCGCGGCCCCGCCAAGGCGGCCCGGGGGGTGGCCCGGATGCTCGCGGCGGGCGCGGCCGAGCCGGTTGTCCTCGCCGCCTGGCACGGGCTGCCCGCCTGGGCGCGCGACGAGGCGCCGCAGCCGCACGACGGCGCCGGGCTCTGCCACGGCGACCTCCACCTCGGCCAACTGGTGCGCCATCCGGCGCCGCTGGGCCCGTGGCGGCTGATCGACGTGGACGACCTCGGGCTCGGCCGGCCCGCCTGGGATCTGGCCCGGCCGGCGATGTGGTTCGCCGCCGGGCTGCTGGACCCCGCCGACTGGGGCCGTTTCCTCGGCGCCTACCGCGCCGCCGGCGGCCCCGCCGTTCCCTCGGACGGCGACCCGTGGCCGCATCTGGACGTGGCGGCACGGGCGTTGGCGGTGCAGACGGCGGCCATCGCGGTCGCCAAGGCCACGCAGGAAGGCCGCGTACTCGACGGAACGGAACAGGCCGTCCTCGATACATGCCGCCGAATCGCGCAAGTAATGTTCAGTTCGACGCCGGGGGAGGACCCCCGGCCGGTGCGAGCGAGGAGATGAGCCGACGATGCTCTGTCCCAAGTGTCATGGCCAAATGCAGACGTTCAACCGCAGCGGCGTCCAGATCGAGCAGTGCTCCAACTGCCGGGGGATCTTCCTGGACTACGGGGAGCTCGAGGCGCTGACCCGCGTGGAGTCGCAGTACGCCCAGCCCGCTCCGCCGCCGCCCGGCTACCCGCAGGCCTACCCCCAGCAGCACGCCGCCCCTGCCTGGGGCGCGCCGCACCACGGCGGTCACCACGGGGGGCACCACGGCCACCACAAGCAGAGCTGGGCGCACATGCTCTTCTCGTCCTGACACGGCAGAGGGCCGGAGCGAAACGCTCCGGCCCTCTGAGGTGGTGGACGATACTGGGATTGAACCAGTGACCTCTTCCGTGTCAGGGAAGCGCTCTCCCGCTGAGCTAATCGTCCTCGTGAACCATCGGTACCTCTGATACCGCGTGCGCGATACTGGGATTGAACCAGTGACCTCTTCCGTGTCAGGGAAGCGCTCTCCCGCTGAGCTAATCGCGCGTGAGGGAAGACCCTCGAGGGCCGGAGCCCCAGTGGACGATACTGGGATTGAACCAGTGACCTCTTCCGTGTCAGGGAAGCGCTCTCCCGCTGAGCTAATCGTCCGAAGAGGTGGAGACGGGATTTGAACCCGTGTAGACGGCTTTGCAGGCCGTTGCCTCGCCTCTCGGCCACTCCACCAGCGCGGGGGCGGGAACCCCCACTTCGAGCGGACGACGAGATTCGAACTCGCGACCCTCACCTTGGCAAGGTGATGCTCTACCAACTGAGCCACGTCCGCAGCGTCTCCCCCGGAGCTCGCACCCGGGCGGGACCTCGGCCGGGGCGCTTCCGCGTCCCGGCGACGAGTTGAACTCTAGCGGAAGACCGCCCCGCCTCCAAAACGCGTTTCCGCAGCGTGCCGGGTCGGTGACCAGCGCATCTGGCCCGCCGATGCCGACTTACACTCGCATTCACCCCTACGGACCGACCTGGGAAGCCCCGTGCCCGACCTCGCCCCCCTCGCCAGAATCGGCGGCTTTCTCGCCTCCGACCTGCGGGATGTCACCAGCGACCCCGCCGCGCTGGACTCGTCCGGCTTCTGGGCGGTCGTCGCCGGCTTCGAGGGCGGGACGGTCTGCGCGCGCTTCGGCACGGTCGTCCCCGATCCCGGTCCCGCTCCCCGGCGCGCCGCCGGCGACTGGCGCGGCCCGGCCACCGACGCCTGGACGTCCTCCCTGGACCGCGCGGCCTACACCGCCGGAGTGCGCCGCGTGCGCGAGTACATCGCGGCCGGCGAGGTCTACCAGGCCAACCTGTGCCGCGTGCTGTCGGCGCCGCTGCCCGACCCGGGCGCCGACATCGACGCCCTCGGCGCCGCCCTGGCGCACGGCAACCCGGCCCCGTACGCGGGCACCGTCCGGCTGCCCGGGCACGGCATAGAGGTCGCCACCGCGTCCCCGGAACTGTTCCTGCGCCGCAGCGGCGGCGTGATCGAGTCCGGCCCCATCAAGGGCACCGGCCGCACCGAGGCCGATCTGCTGCCCAAGGACCACGCCGAGAACGTCATGATCGTCGACCTGGTCCGCAACGACCTCGGCCGGGTCTGCGCCACCGGCTCGGTCACCGTCCCCGACCTGTGCGTCGTGGAGAAGCACCCCGGACTGGTCCATCTGGTCTCCACCGTCCGCGGCGAGCTGCGCAAGGATGCCGGCTGGGCCGACCTGCTGGCCGCCGCCTTCCCGCCCGGCTCCGTCACCGGTGCCCCCAAGTCCAGCGCCCTGCGGATCATCGAGGAGCTGGAGACGGCCCCCCGCGGCCCCTACTGCGGCGGCATCGGCTGGGTCGACGCCGACCGCCGCACCGGCGAGCTCGCGGTCGGCATCCGCACCTTCTGGATCGACCGCGCCGCTCCCGGAGCGCCGCTGCTGCGCTTCGGCACCGGCGCCGGCATCACCTGGGGCTCGGACCCCGAGCGGGAGTGGGAGGAGACCGAGCTCAAGGCGTCCCGGCTGCTGGCGGTAGCGTCGGGTACGTACGACTGCGACGACGAGGCGGAGTGACACGGTGAGCACGACGATCTGGGTCAACGGCGCGCTGCGCGAGGCCGACGAAGCCCTGGTGTCCGTGATGGACCACGGACTGACCGTGGGCGACGGCGTCTTCGAGACGCTCAAGGCCTCGCACGGCACGGCCTTCGCCATGGACCGGCACCTGCGGCGCCTGGCTCGCTCCGCGGAGGGCCTGGGCCTTGCCGAGCCCGACCTCGACGCGGTGCGGCACGCCTGTGAGGCGGTCCTGGCCGCGAACCCGGTGCCGCTCGGCCGGCTGCGGGTGACGTACACCGGCGGCACCTCCCCGCTCGGCTCCGAGCGGGGGACCACCGGCCCGACCCTCGTGGTCGCGCTCGGCTCCGCGAACCCGCGCCCGGACAGCACCGCCGTCATCACGGTGCCCTGGACCCGCAACGAGAAGGGCGCGCTGGCCGGGCTGAAGACCACGTCCTACGGCGAGAACGTCGTCGCCCTCGCGCGGGCCCACCACGCCGGCGCCTCGGAGGCGCTGTTCGCCAACACGCAGGGGGCGCTCTGCGAGGGCACCGGCTCCAACGTCTTCGTCGTCGTGGGCGGCACACTCCTCACCCCGCCGCTCGCCTCCGGCTGCCTGGCCGGGATCACCCGTGAACTCGTGGCCGACTGGGCCGGCGCCGAGGAAGCGGACCTGCCCCTGGACGTGCTCGACGAGGCCGACGAGATCTTCCTGACCTCCACCCTGCGCGACGTCCAGGCCGTCCACCGCACCGACGCCCGCGAACTGCCCGGCACACCGGGCCCGGTGACCGCCAAGGCGATGCGCGTCTTCGCCGAGCGCGCGGCGGAGAACGCCAACCCGTGACGTACGGGCGTCGACCTAGTAGAACCCCACCATGACCACCACGCTGCGACCCGCGGAGCCCGAACAGACGTGGCGCGGCGGCGTCCGCGCCCGCCGCTACGCCATCTGCGTCAACGGTCGCCCCGTGGGGGAGACCACGCTGTGCACCGACGCCCGGTTCGGCCCCGGGACCGGTCGCATCGCCGCCCTGCGGATCGATCACGACCAGCAGCGCAGGGGCCGCGGCACGGTCGCCGCCCTCGCGGCCGAGGAGGTGCTGCGGGACTGGGGCTGCCGCCGGATCGAGGTCAGCGTCCGGTCCGGCGAGACGGCCGCGTTCCGCCTCGCCAGGACGCTCGGCTACACGGAGCGGAACCGCAACATGCTCAAGGCGCTCCCGGACGCGCCGCCCGCCCTGCCGGAGGGCAGCGAGCCGCGGGCGATGACCGAGGCGGAGTTCCCCGCGTGGCTGGCCCGGATGCAGGACGAGTACGTGCGCAGCTGGACCCTGCGCGGCGTCCCCGAGGCCCAGGCCCGCGCCAAGGCCGAGGCCGACCATCGGTCGGCGCTGCCCGGGGGGCTCGCGACCCCCGGCACCGTCCTGCGGGTCCTGCGGGCCGGCGGCGAGGACGTCGGCGACCTGTGGGTGGGCCGCCGCGCCACGGACGACGGCGAGCCCTCCGGCTACGTCTACAACGTCCAGGTCGAGGCCGCCCACCGCGGCCGGGGCCACGGCCGCACCCTGATGCTCGTCGCCGAACGCGCCTGCGTCGCCGACGGGCTGCACTGGCTCGGCCTCAACGTCTTCGCCGGCAACGATCCCGCGCTGCGGCTCTACGAGTCGCTGGGCTACCGCACGACACAGGTCCACTTCGCCAAACCGCTGCTCTGAGCGGCGCGGCGCCGTGGCATCGGCGTTCCTACCGCCCGAGCAGCCGGTCGGCGACCGCCTCGACGCGCTCGCGCAGCCCTTCCTGGCTCTTGCCGCCGTCGAAGCGCTCCCCGTCGATGACGTACGTGGGGGTCCCCGTCACGCCGATCGCCTTGCCCTCCGCGTGGTCCGCGTCGACGATCAGCAGATGGCGCCCGTCGATCAGCGCCGTGTCGAACTCCTCCGCGTCCAGTCCCAGCTCCGCCGCGATGTCCACGAGCAGCGGCTCCCCCCGGCTGCCGAGCTCCTCCGTGCGGGCGAGGACGGCTTCCGCGTACTCCCATCCCCGGCCCTGAGCGAAGGCCTCCTCGGCGGCCTGCGCGGCGGCGTAGGAGTGCTTGTGCTTCTCCAGGGGGAAGTGCCGGAGCTGGATCTCCAGGGCGTCGCCGTACGTGTCCCGCAGCGTGCGGAGGTCGGTCAGCGCTGTCGCGCAGTCGGGGCACTGGAGTTCGCACCAGAACTCGAGGACGGCGGTGCCGGGGGTCGCTTCGTTCATGGGGTCAGTCTCCCACCGGGGGAGGAGGCGTCCCGGAGATCACCCTGACCTTGGCGCCGGAGCATGGCCCGGCAGGGCGGGACAGGTGCACGATGGACCCAGGAGTCGCCTTCGGAGGAGCTGCGCATGCTGACCTCGACCGTGTGTGTGGCGCTGTCCGCGGCGGGCCTCGCCATCGCCGTGCTCACCGCGTACCGCCGCAGGTTCGCGCGGGCGGTGCGGATCGCCGCCGTGGCGTTGCTGCCCGTGGGGTTCTGGATGACGGGCCTGGCGACCCTGGGCGGCAAGGTGGTCGCCGCCGTGGGGGACTGGACGGCCGGCCTGGTCTTCAAGCCCTCGGTGTGGGCGGGATTCGCCGTCCTGGCGCTGGCCGTCGTGCTCTACGCGGCGGGCCGGATCGCCGGACGCCGCGGGCGCGCACCGGAGCGCCGCCGGACGCCCGCGGCGGTGCCCGGGGCGAGCGCTCCGGCACTCGGCGCGGCGCGTCGGCCGGAGGTGCGGCCGGAGTCCAAGAAGGCCAAGGAGAAGATCAGAACCGATCCCGACCTGGCCGAATTCGGTGAGATCGAGGAGATCCTCAAGCGCCGGGGCATCTGAGCGGCGTGTTGGTCGCCGGGGTCGGCGCGGCTACGCCATCATCACGGTGGCAGCGAACCTCAACTACCGTCCCCGGGGCGTCAGTTGGCGTGCCCTGGGGCGTACGGTTGTGCGAGTTCGTGCCCCTGCCGAACGTCCCACGACCTTGTAAGGCCATGGAACTCGAAAACGACGAGCCCCGCGGTTGCCTCTTCGCGCTCTCCCAGCCGCCGCTGATGCTGTTCCTGACCGTCATCGGCGGCCTGCTCGGCCTCGGCGGGCTCTACGACCTCTGGCCGTTCTGAGCCGGTACCGCCACCGCCTCGCGGCGCCGCGCCCGGTAGGCCGCCACGTGCAGCCGGTTGCCGCAGGTGCGGCTGTCGCAGTAGCGGCGGGAACGGTTGCGCGACAGGTCCACGAAGGCACGGCGGCAGTCGGGCGCGTCGCAGTGGCGCAGCCGCTCGCGCTCGCCGGCGACCAGGAGGAACGCCAGGGCCATGCCGCAGTCCGCCGCCAGGTGGTTCGCCAGCGACGCCCCGGGGGCGAAGTAGTGCACGTGCCAGTCGTAGCCGTCGTGGTCCGTCAGGCGCGGAGTGGTGCCCGCCTCCGCCACCAGCGCGTTGACCAGGGCGGCCGCCGCGGGTGTGCTCGGGGCGGCGAACGCCTGCGCGAAACGGCCGCGTATCCTCCGCACGGCCAGCAGGTCCTGCTCGTCGAGCGTGTTCACGTCGCTGATCTGATTGCGTTCCACGAAGGCCTGCAGGGCCGTGAGATCGGGGAGACCCTCCCGGCCGTCGCTCTCCGGCGTGGTGTTGATCAGGTCCACCACGCAGTCGAGCGCGCACCTGGTGTCATGGTTGATCAGCACGGAATCGCTCTCTCCCTGGCCTTGTGGGGCGGGCGTTCCGGTGACTGTAGCGCGAGAGCCGCCGTCGTGGAGCGGCACGGCTCCGCGGCGGCGGCTTCGGCGGGTCAGGTCCGCGCCGTACCCCCGAGATGCGTACGGCAGCGGACGGTCGGCGGACTCAGCTCTCGGCGAGGATGTGCGAGAGCTCGGTGTCCAGATCGAAGTGTCGATGCTCGGTACCGGGCGGCACCGCGGCGTCGGTCCGCTTGAGGAACGACTCCAGGGCGCGTGCCGGGGCTTCCAGCAGCGCCTCCCCCTCGGGAGAGCTGAGGGCGATGCACACGACGCCCTGACCGTGACTGCGGGACGGCCAGACCCGGACGTCGCCGGTACCGGTGGGCCGGTGCAGGCCTTCGGCGAGCAGGTCGCGGGCGAAGACCCATTCGACCGTCTCCTCGGCACCGGTGTGGAAAGTGGCGTGCACGGCGTAGGGATCGGCCGTGTCGTACCGCAAGCCCGCGGGCACGGGCAGTGACGATTCGCTCGACACAACGAGGCGCAGGTGCAGCTCGCAGCTGACCGTGGTGTTCATAAGCGCCAGGGCCTTTCGCTCAGTGTGCGCTCGGGGATTCGCACGTCGGCGAAATCGACATGCCACCTGCGGGGACGTTGTAAACCCCTCTGACGGGTTTGTGAGGGTTCCGGTACCTCGTCCGGCCGAGTTCTTTTCCTCCCCGGCGAGCCATTCCGGTGAGGAGGCGGGGTCGGGTAGGTTTGAGAACATGACTGCGGAGAGTGACGAGCGGACGGCGGCCGTGGCCACGGATCCCGCCGCCGGCGACAACGACGGCACGGCGGGCGACGCGCCTGGACCGGGCGGTCCGGAACGCCCGCTGGGCTCCCGGGCGCCGCTCTTCATCCGGCGGTCCCGCGCGCTCCACGTGAGCTGGCAGGTGGGCGTCTTCGTCCTCGGCCTCGCCATCGTCGGCGGCGGCATCGTCCTGCTCCCGCTGCCCGGTCCCGGCTGGGTGATCATCTTCGCCGGTATGGCCGTATGGGCGACCGAGTTCGTCTGGGCCCAGCTCGTGCTGCGCTGGACCAAGCGCAAGGTCACCGAGGCCACGCAGAAGGCGCTGGACCCGGCTGTGCGGCGTCGCAATCTCATTCTCACCGCCATCGGTCTGGTGATCGTCGGCGCCCTGCTCGGCTACTACCTGTGGCGCTTCGGCTTCGTCATGCCGTGGAGGGCGGGCATGGGCTGAGCGGGCGGCCGGGGGTGCGTCGGGGGCACGGGCTGACATGCGGTAATGTTGTTCCCGCGACGGGCGATTAGCTCAGCGGGAGAGCACTTCGTTCACACCGAAGGGGTCACTGGTTCGATCCCAGTATCGCCCACCGTCACCGAGGCCCGCAGGCGTCCCGCCTGCGGGCCTCGGCTTTTTCCCCGCCCGCCCGCCCGCCCGTGTGCCCCAGGAAGTCTGGGCGCCCCGGCGCGCGTTTCGTGGGGGCCGGGTGCGGGGCCTCCGGGGCTGGCCATTCTGGACAGCACATTTAGGTGCCTCAGGCACCCTCAACTGATCACCCCGGGTCATGCACCCAAATATGCTCCACAGTCCAGAACGCCCACCCCTACGACCCCGCCCCCTCCGTAGTTGCGAGCGCCTGATCCCCGGAGGGTGGTGGAGACGGCACCGTGCTCGGGCCACCGTTGGCGCAGCGCCGTCCAAGGGCGCAGCCGTCACCGCCGACAGCCCCCCACCGGCCGTCAGACGCCCAGCCGACCCGGGAGGGGGGTGTGGCGGGGTGCCCCCGCTGGGGGCGTACCCCGGCGCGGCACCGACCCCCACACGAACAGAGCGCAGGCGGTCACTTACCGCGCCGGGTTGGGGGCACCCCCGGCCGAAGGCTGCGGGAGGGCGGGAAAAAACCTACCCGCACAGCCGGCGCAGCGGGGGGCTCAGTGGAGGCGGAGGAGGCGGCGGCGCAGCTGCCGCACTTCCCGAAGCCGGCGCTCGTACGTCGCGCCCAGCGCGATCAGCAGCACCCCCGCCACCGCAAGCGGAACCCAGCGCGGCACCGCCCCCAGCGCCTGCGCGATGAAGGGCGCGAGCTCGTGAACCGCGTCGAGGGCGAGTACGGCTCCGCCGAGAAGCAGGGGGGCGGCGAGCCGCCGTGCCGCGCCGAGGAGCGTGACGGCCAGGGCGGCGGCGCCGAGCAGGAGGGGCCGGGGCCACGCCGGGTCGCCCCAGGCGGTGACGAGCGAGGGCAGGAGCGTGACCGCGAGGGCGGGGCCGTAGGCGAGCCAGGAGGAGACCGTGGCGTCGCGGCGCCGCGCGAGGAGGCCGAGGGCGATCGCGACCGCGCTGACCGGCGCGGTGTAGGCCTCGGGGGTCGTGACGCCGGACGCCGCGAGGCGCACCCAGAGCGCCGCGACGCACAGCGCGGTCGCGACGTGGTGGAGGCGGCGGCGGTCGGCCCGGAGCGCGGCGACCGCCGCGACGGCCGCCCCGGCGCAGGCGAGAGCCAGGGCGAGGGCCGCGGGCTCACCGGCCGTGAGGCAGACCGCCAGGGCGGCGGCCGCGTACCCGGGGTACTCGAAGGCGCGTGCGGTCCGGGTCAGGGCGAGTGCCTGGGCGGCCGCGGCGACGCCCAGGACGACGAAGGCGGCGTCGTGCCGCGGCCAGCCCGCGACGAGCGGCCCGTCCCACGCGAGGCCCGCCGCGCAGGCGACCGCGCAGGCGGCGCTGACCGCCCGTGTGCGGGCCGCGGCGGCGAAGAGGGCGCCGTACGCCACGAACAGCAGCGCGAGCACGGTGAGCGTCATCGGGCCGTCCTCGTGCACCCACCCGATGGTGGTCAGCGCCAGGACGCCCGCCGTGGCGAGCGCGGCCGGCGCGAGGGCGACGGCCGACAGTGCCAGGAGGGCCGCGACGACGGCGACGCGGGCCAGGGGCAGGTCGATCGCGCCGAGGGCGGCCGCGGCCGCCACGAGTGCGCCGGAGGCCGCGGTGCGGGAGTGCAGGCGGCGGGCGGTCGCCGCGAGCGTCGCGGCGGTGAGCCCGGCGACCGCGGCCGCCGCGGCCGGCCCGTGGAAGTCGTCGGGCGTGAGGAGGGCGACCGTCAGCGGTGGCAGTGCCCACAGCACGGTCAGCGCGCCGGCGGCCGCCGCCCCGGAGGCGAGGCCGACGGCCGTCACGGCCCGCCGCGGGGGCAGGGCCGCCGCTGCGGCCAGGGCCGCCATCGCGCACAGCAGGTACCCCACAGCGGTCCAGTCGGCGGTCACCAGGACGCGCACCACCCCGCCGGCCGCCGCGACCGCGGACACCGCGGCGACCCCGGCGAGGATGCCGGCGACGGGCGGGGCAGGCGCGCGCCGCAGGGCGGCCGTGCCCGCGATCGCCGCCGCGCCGAGCAGCAGACCGCTCGCCCGCAGGGCCGCCCCGGTGCCGGTCGCGGCGCCGGACAGGACGCCCGCGGTCAGCAGTCCGCACAGGCCGAGCGCGGTGCCGCACACAGTGGCGGTCAGGCGGGGGCCGGGGCGCGCGGCGCGCAGCGCGGCCACCGTGTCGAGTGCGGAAGTCGCGAGCAGCGCCGCCGCCGTCGCGTAGCCGGACCGCGCGGCCGACGCCCAGAGGAGCAGGGGAAGTTGGGCCAGCACGAACGCCAGGGGCCCGGGCAGCACGAGGCGCGGCAGCAGCCGGGCGCAAGCGGCCCAGGCGGCGCTCACGACGGCCAGGGCGACCGCCGCGTAGCGCAGGCCGTCCGGTTCGGGGAAGGCCACCCGCCGCAGGGCGTAGGCGTCGAGGAGCAGCAGCACCAGGGCGAGGCATGCCACGACCTCCGCCGTCGCCACCAGCGAGCGCCGCAGGAGCAGTACGGGGACGCCCGCGGCGGCCAGCGTGAGGACACCCAGGACCGCGGAGCGGCCGGCGATGCCGAGGTGGCCCCAGCTGATGACGGTGAAGGCGACCGCGGCGACCGCCAGGAGCAGCCCGCCCAGCGCCAGCAGCAGGTTCTGCACCGTCCGAGGCGAGGCGTCGGACGCCGCAATCGGCTTGCCCCACACGGGAGTCGGCGGGGCCGGGAAGGCGGGCCGCAGGTGGGCGAGGAGCTGCGCGCGCCGCATGAGCAGCCGGCCGCGTTCGGCGTCAAGGCGCCGGATCGCGCGGTCGGTGTCGCGCAGTTCGTCGGCGGCCGGCCCCACCAGCGTCGTCCCGCACCGCGGGCAGGCCGGCGTCGGCGCCATCGGCGGGACGGGTGCGGGCAGGTACCAGCCGCAGCCGGGACAGCGATCGGTGTGCGGGCGGGTCGGGTCCATGCGTCGGAGTGTGGCGCCGGGCCCGGCCCGGCGTCATGCGCGCGGCTACTCAGATGCGCGCTGAGTACGCACACTGGCTCCATGGACTGGAGCCGCTACCGCTTCCGCACGCTGTGGGAGCTGCCCGCGCCGCCCGAGGCGGTCTACGGTCTGCTGGAGCGGCCGGATCAGTACCCGTCGTGGTGGCCGCAGATCCGCGAGGTGCGGCAGACGGGCGAGACCGTGGGCATGCTGCGCTTCCGCTCGGTCCTGCCGTACGACCTGATGGTGACCGCGCGGCAGACCCGGCGCGACCCGGCGGCGCGGGTCCTGGAGGCGGCGATGAGCGGCGACCTGGAGGGCTGGGTGCGCTGGACGGTCGGCGCGGGCGGGACGGGCGGCGGCACGCGCCTGCTGTTCGAGGAGGACGTGATCGTCAACAAGCCGCTGATGCGCCGGCTCGCCGTGCTGTGCCGTCCGCTGTTCCGGGCCAACCACGCGCTGATGATGCGGCGGGGCAGGCGCGGTCTCGCGGCCCGGCTGGACCGCGACGCGGCGGACGGCGGCCAAGTGGTTTGAACGCAGTGCCCCGGGCCCTGTATGGTTCAGGACGTTCCCGGGCGATTAGCTCAGCGGGAGAGCACTTCGTTCACACCGAAGGGGTCACTGGTTCGATCCCAGTATCGCCCACGCACCACGGAAGGCCGGTCCTCGAGGACCGGCCTTCCGCCGTTGCGCGTGCCGCGGTCCTGACGCCCTACGCCGCGGGCTCCTCCGACGCGGTGACCGGGGCGGAGGGGCGCAGTGGCCAGGCCGGGTCGACCCGCTCGTCCGTGCCGCTGCGGGCGAACCAGGCCTGCAGCCCCCGTGCCTGACCGGCGTGCCACAGGGCCTGACGGGCGTGCAGTTCGGCCGGCGGCATCGTGCCTATGCGCTCGGCGAAGCGCCGTCCCAGTTCGCGCACGAGGGCCAGCGCGGCGAGCGCGTCCGCGCAGGCGTCGTGCGCGTCGGTCAGAGCCACTCCGTAGTGCGCGCACAGATCGGTGAGCGTGCGGCGGCCCTTGCGGTAGCGGTCGACGTACTTGTCCAGCACCCGAGGATCGAGCACCCGCAGCGGCCCGCGCACCAGGTAGCCGTCCAGGGCGGTGCCGCGGTGCCTGCGCAACTCGCGGTCCAGCAGGGTGAGATCGAAGGGCGCGTTCATCACCACCAGGGGCACGCCCAGGGCGGCCTGGTCGGCGAGTGCCCGGGCCATCTCCTCCATGACCGGGCCCGGCCGGCGGCCGTTGGCCCGCAAGTAGGCGTCGTCCAGGCCGTGCACCGCTCGGGCGCCGTCCGGGACCGGGACGCCGGGGTCGATCAGCCAGCCGGTCGTGCGCGGCGGCGCGTGCGGCGTGTCCTGCACCACCAGCGCGGCGGAGACCACACGGTCCCGCTCGACGTCCACGCCGGTGGTCTCGGTGTCGAAGGCGGCCAATGGGCCGTCGTACCAGTGCGGCATGGCGCACCCCCCGTACAAAGGTGACGAATTGACGGATCGCTCACTGTGATGAGTACCCGTGACCGGATGTCACCGAACCCGGCTCGTTTGTGACTTGACGTCGATGGGGATGGACAGGGTACGGGGAATCACCAGGAGTCCCGCGGCCCGGAGAGGCACGGAGAGCGATGGCGCTCGAGCAGCCCATACCGGGCGGGCTGCTGCCGGAGCGGGTCGCACCGCTGCGGGGCGGGCTCGCCACCACCACCAGCATGGAAACCCTGCAGGTGGGCTATCTGCACGCGGTCGCCGCGGCCGCGGGTTGTTCGCTCGCCCAGCCCTTTCCGGACAACGGGATCGACTGGCACATAAGACCGACCGGCAATAGGTGGCCGCTGTGCGTCTGGGAGATGGTCTGGATGCGGCACGGGCACGGGCCTGCGTGATCATGGAGTTCTCTACGC
>NZ_JBIVNJ010000059.1:0-26977 GCF_044753585.1 Streptomyces sp. NPDC088354
CAAACCCCCCCCACCCCCTTCGCGGCCCCCCCCGGCGGGGGGCGCCGCCGGGGGCCCGCGGCCCCCCCCGGGGGGGCGCCCCGCCTTGGTTGCGCCCCCCCCGCCGCTGGTTCATCGGGCCCCGCCGGGCAGGGGATCAACGGTAGTGACGGCCGCCCCACGACTCGGTGTCCACGACGCGGCCGTGGTCGTTGCGCAGGGTGGCGCTGTCACGCTTGTCCCAGACGCCCTTGCGGCGGTCCTGGAAGACGTCGAACCGGCTGTCGCGGCCCTGGCCGGTGTGCACGCGGACCTTGGAGTGGCCGGGGAGGCGCAGGAAGGTGAAGCGGTAGCGGTTGCCGTCACTGTCGGACAGCGTCCAGCCGCGCAGGTTCACGGCGTCGCGGCCCCTGTTGACCACCTCGACCCACTCGGTGTTGAGCGCGCGGTTCGAGCGGACGCCGCGGCCGCCCTCGTCGTGCCGGACGTCGCCGATCGACACCGCGGAGCGGGGGGCCGGGCCGTGCCCGTGGCCGCGGCCGTGGCCGTTGTCCGCGGAGGCCGGCATGGCGGCGGCCGCCACGACGGCGCCGGAGGCGAGGACGGTGGCGATGACGCGACGGGCGTTGAACGAAGCAGACATGATGCCCCCTCATCAGGGTGCGTCCCGGAACTCCCGTGTTCCGGTGACGCGGTGCGGTTACCTCGGCGGTTGGCCGATGACCCAACTCTGACCTGCCCCGACGGCGAAATCCGGAAGATCCGCTTCACGTTACGGAATGCGGACATATCCGTAACCCTCGTCTGTAGGCGACATCTGTCAATGTCATAGGACACGCCATGCCATTGCCGGATACATCGACCCCCTCCGCAGACGTCATCCGCGCGGCGGCATGTCACCCACAGGGGTAACAGCCCCGTGCGGGGCGTTGACGTCCGGGTCCGAGGGCCTTTGTAACGGCCCCATCTGCGAACATCGCGTCATGGCGACACACGAGCCCGGCAGCGGCTACCTGCTCGACAACCGGCAGTCCGAGGCCGGCGTCCGCTTCGGCGCCCTCGCGGAGCTCTTCGACCCCGTGACCTTCCGCCATGTCGACGCCCTGGGGATCGGCCCGGGCATGCGCTGCTGGGAGGTGGGCGCGGGCGGCCCGTCCGTGCCGCTCGGGCTGGCCCGGCGGGTCGGGCCCGGCGGGACGGTGGTCGCCACCGACATCGACGTGTCGTGGGCCCGGGAGGCGGCCGGCGGCGTGATCGACGTGCGGCGCCATGACGTCGCCGCCGACCCGCCGCCGGACGGCGGCTTCGACCTGGTCCACGCCCGGCTCGTCCTGGTGCACGTCACCGACCGTGCCGAGGCCCTGCGGCGAATGGCCGGCGCGCTGCGGCCGGGTGGAGTGCTGCTGCTGGAGGACGCCGACCCCGGACTGCAGCCGCTGCTGTGCCCGGACGAGTCGGGGCCCGCGCAGCGACTCGCCAACCGCCTCCGGTCCGGATTCCGGACGCTGATGGCGGAGCGCGGCGCCGATCTCGCGTACGGCAGGACGCTGCCCAGGCTGCTGCGCGAGGCAGGCCTCGAGGACGTGCGCGCCGACGCGTACTTCCCGATCACCTCACCCGCCTGCACGGTGCTGGAGGCGGCCACGGTGCGGCAGATCCGCGGCCGGCTGGTGGCGGCGGGCCTGGCGACGGACGAGGAGGTCGACCGTCATCTGGCCGACGTCGCCACCGGCACCCTCGATCTCGCCACCTCCCCGATGATCTCGGCGTGGGGGCGCCGGCCGCTCAGTGCGAGGGACGCCACCCCGGATCCCGGCCGGTGAGGGCGACCACCCGGTCCAGCAGCGGCGCCGTCGGCGGCACGGGGACCGGGCGCCCGAAGGGCCCGGAGCCGTCCGACCGAGCGGTGAACGGGGTGAGCAGGGCGAGCACCGCCTCCAGGCCCGCCGGGTCCGGCCGGTAGTCCTGGCCGGTGGCGCGGGCCAGGTCCCAGCCGTGCACGAGGAGCTCGTTGAGGGCGAAGCGCCCGGCGGCCTCGCCCGGCAGGTCCACCCCTCCGGCGCGGGTGCGGCCCTGCCACGCGAGAGGACTGCGCCAGGCCTCCGCCATGTCGGCCAGCAGCTCCGGCAGCCTGTCGCGCCACTGGTCCGGCGGCTCCGGCGGGAGCGCGCTGCCGGGATCACCGTCGGTGGTGGGCCCGAGGTCCTTGCGTGCCGCGTCACGAAAGGCCGCGCACAGCCCCGCGACATGGCCGATCAGATGGCCCACGGTGTAGTCGGGGCACGGGGTGGGGGCGCCGAGCCGGTCGTCGCCGATCCGCTCCAGCACCGCGGTGACGCCGAGCGCGGCGGGACGGAGATCGGGCTGCCCGGCGGTGCCGGGGCCGTGGAGCTGCTGGGTCATGGAAGGTCCCCTGGATGTCGGTGTTCTCGCCTGTTCCTGCTTTGGCCGCCTGTGCCGTCTGTTCGACCGTGGCGGAGCGCGGAACTCATCGGTGCGGGGACCGTGGCGGGCCGTGGCCGCGGCAGGGCCCGCCACCGGGTGCTGCAGATCTTGCCTGAAGGCAGTATTGACCTGTGGAGGTCCTTGGTACGAGGCACCGCCGCCCGGGTCGGCTGCGCGCAGGGCGGCACGGTGCTCCCTGACACTCCGGGCGACTCGCCCGTGAGGGGTGACGCGCACGCCGTGCTCGACGGCGGCGGCACCGTCGTGAGCTGGAGTCCCGGCGCGCAACGGATGCTGGGGCGCACGGCGGCGGAGGTGGTCGGGACGCCCGGCGCCGGACTGCTGCACAGCGGCGCCGACGGCGCGCGGATCCTGGAGCGGCGCACCGCGGACCGGTCGGTCGCCCTCGGGGTGACCGGTCTGCGCCACCTCGACGGTCGCCGGGTCGACGTGGTGCTGTGGGCGCATCCGCTGGTCCTGGCGGGACGGCGGTACTGGCTGCTGCAGGCCGAGGACGCCGAGGCGGTGCGGCGGAGCGAATTGCGTCACGCTCTGCTGCAGGGCGTGTTCACGGAGTCGCCGTTCATCATCGACGTCTTCGACCGGGACCTGCGCTTCTTGGCGCAGAACGACTCGCAGAGCCGTGCGCCGGGTTTCACGGACGTCGTCGGGCGGACGATGCGGGAGGCCGCGCCGCCGGGTCTGCTCGACGTGGACGCCCTGGAGCACCGCCAGCGGCAGGTGCTCGCCACGGGGAAGGCGCTGATCGGCACCGAGGTGCGCGGCCGCGATCCGCGCGACCCGGACCGCGACACCGTCTGGGAGGAGACCATCCTGCCGCTTCGCGGCGCCGCGGGTGACGTGGTGGCGCTCGCGCACATGGTGACCGACACCACCGAGGAGTCCCGCGCCCGCGAGCGGCTCGACCTCGTCAACGAGGCGAGTGCCCGCATCGGCAGCCGGCTGGAGGTCCTGACCACGGCGCAGGAGCTCACCGACGTGGCCGTGCCGCGGTTCGCCGACCTCGCCTACGTCAATCTGCTCGACCCGGTCTTCGGCGGGGCGGAACCGGTGACCGGGCCGCTGCGCGAGGCGGTCGTGCTGCGGCGGGCGGCGAGCACCATGGACGTCGCCGACCTGAGGAAGTCCATCGTCGCCACCGGTGACGTGGACGTACTCGCCTCGGCGAGCGACTCGTACACCCGGCGCGCCCTCGCCGACGGGGAGCCGGTGAGGCTGACCGGCGACCAGGTCAGGGCGGCGCTGGCGGCGTCCGATCCGGCACGCGGGGCGCTGGCCGCCCGGTACGGCATCCATTCCTGGCTGCTGGTCCCGATGTTCGCCCGCGGGGCGCCGCTCGGCTCCGCGGTCTTCGTCCGCATCACGCGTGCGCACCCCTTCGAGGACGACGACGTGCCGCTGGCCAGGGAGATGGTGACCCGCGCGGCCGTGTGCATCGACAACGCCAGCCGCTACACGCGGGAGCGGACCACCGCCCTGACGCTGCAGCGGAACCTGCTGCCGCGGAGCCTGCCCGAACTGCGGGGGGTGGAGAGCGTGTCGCGCTGTCTGCCGTCCGGCGACCGGGCGGTGCTCGGCGGTGGCTGGTTCGACGTGATCCCGCTCTCCGGCGCCCGGGTCGCGATGGTGATCGGCGACGCGGGCGGTGACGGCCTCTACGCGGCGGTGTCGATGGGGCGGCTGCGGACGGCGGTGCGCACCCTGGCGGATCTGGACCTGTCGCCCGACGAACTGCTCACCCATCTCGACGACCAGGTCAAGCGCACTCTCAACGACCGGCCCGCCCCTCCGGAACACCCCGCGTCGGTGGCCCGCTCCTGCCTGTTCGCGGTCTTCGACCCGATCTCGCGCAAGTGCCGCTTCGCCAGCGCGGGCCACCCGCCGCCGGTGCGCGTGGGCGCGACCGGGCAGCCGTCGTTCGTGGACGTCCCCGTCGGGGCACCGCTGGGGATCGGAGCGGTCCCGTACGAGTCGGGCGAGGTGACCCTCGCCGACGGCGACGTGCTGGTCCTCTCCACCGGCAGCCTGCTCGGCGTGCCGGGCGCCAGGGACCGCGACGCGGGTCCGGCCCGGCTGCGCGAGGCCCTGTCCGACCCCGGCATCGTGGCGGCCCTGCGGTCCGGCGGGCACGACGCGCTCGGCGACGCGGGCGACGCCGTCCTGCGCCGCCTCCACCCCGGCATCCCCGGCTCTCCCGGTTCCCCCGAGCCCAACGACGTGCTGCTGCTCGCGCGCGTGCACGGTCTGGCGCCCGACCGGCACGTCACCTGGGACCTGCCGGCCGAGCCGGAGGCCGTCGGGCGGGCGCGGGCGCTGACCGTGGGCACGTTGGCCGAATGGGGCCTGGAGGAGCTGACGTTCACGACCGAGCTGCTGGTCAGCGAACTGGTCACCAACGCGATCCGGTACGGCCGGCCGCCGCTGCGCCTGCGGCTCATCCACGAGCGCACCCTGATCCTCGAGGTCTCCGACGGCAGCAACACCTCGCCCCACGCCCGCCGTGCCCTGGAGACCGACGAGGGCGGGCGCGGCCTGTTCCTGGTCGCCCAGGTCGCGAAGCTGTGGGGCACCCGCTACGAAGAGCGGGGAAAGACCATCTGGGCCGAACAGCCGCTCACGGACGGGACGGACGACACCGCCTTGTGACGCGCGGGGTGAGCGCCGTGAGCCTCATGAGCGTGCCCAGGGGGCCTCGTCACAGGCCGGAGGTCCACCCGCTCCTTGCCGCTATCCACGGACGGCTCACGGGGCCCTCGCAGCGCCCGCCTGAGAACACGGGGAACACAGCGACCTGGGAGGGAGCGTTCCAGAACGGCGGACTATCGTGTCGATCATCCGTCACCTCGGAAGGAAACCCCTTTCATGTACGACGCAATCCTGGCCGAGACGATCACCGTCACCGGTCACGGCGACGACCCGATCGAGGCCTACGCGGCGCGCCCGATGACCGCCGGTCCGCTGGGCGGCGTGGTGGTGATCCACCACATGCCGGGCTATGACGCCCCGTCGAAGGAGATCACCCGCCGCTTCGCCGCGGAGGGCTACGCGGCCGTCTGCCCGAACCTCTACAGCCGTGAGGCCCCCGGTGCCTCCCCCGACGACGCCGCCGCGACGGCGCGGGCCCGGGGCGGTGTGCCCGACGAGCGGCTGCTGGGGGACGTGGCGGGTGCCGCCGCGTACCTGCGCGGGCTGCCGTCGTCCAACGGGCGGGTGGGCGTCATCGGTTACTGCTCCGGCGGGCGGCAGGCGTTCCTGGTGGACGCCTCGCTCGACGTGCAGGCGGCCGTCGACTGCTACGGCGCCTTCGTCGCGGGCCGGCCGCCGGAGGGCTTCCCCCTCCAGGTCGAGCCGCTCCTGCACCTGACGAAGGAGCTGCGCGCGCCGCTGCTCGGCCTGTTCGGCGCGGAGGACAGCTACCCCTCGCCCGAGCACGTCGCCGAGCTGGAGGCCGAGCTCAAGGCGCACGGCAAGCCGTACGAGTTCCACACCTACGAGAACGCGGGCCACGCCTTCTTCGCCGTGGACCGGCCGAGCTACCGGCCGCAGGCGGCCGTCGACGGCTGGTCCCGGATCCTCACGTTCTTCGGGGAGCACCTCTGATGTGCACGTACCTCACGGAGAAGGTCCGCATCGAGGGCAGCGGCAAGGGCGCGCAGGGCTACTTCCCGCTGACCGACGCGATGGTCTACGTCGACCATCCGCAGCACGCGCCCTTCGAGCACACCGTCAACATCGACTTCATGAACCCGGAGCTGGGCCCGTCCGCGCGGGTCGCCGTGGAGCTGACCGAGGAGGCCGCGCTCGCGCTCGTCGAGGCGATCCGCTCGGCCCTGGCGTCGGCGCCGCCCGGGCTCGCCTCGGCGTCCGCGGGACGCTGACGGACGTTCCGGGCCCCGGGTCACCTCTGGGTCACCCCTGGCCGGGGGTCCCGACCTGGATCAGCGCATGGGTGCCGGTGGTGCGCCAGGGCGTGCCGGTGGCGTCGAGACGGGCGACGGTCCGCGCGTCGGCGCCGGTGAGGGTGTCCGACTTGAGGGTGCGCAGGGCCGCGACCGGGCCGGGGAAGTACGCGGTGACGTCCGCGAACGGCACGGTGGCGGCCCAGTGCCGGTCACCGACCAGGCGGCGGTAGTTGAGGTCGCCCTTCATGACGGTGACGGCCGCGGCCGCGAAGCGTTCGCGAAGATCGCCGGGCAGGGCGTCGTAGGGCAGCGGCGCGCAGGCGAACGGGTGCGTGGACAGCGTCAGTCGGTCCGCGCGCAGGGCGTCGGCGAGCCGGTGCCCGATCGATCCCGCGGCGCCGGGTGCGTGCGTCATGCGGCGCAGGCACATCAGCACGTCGCGGGGCGTGGCGTCGGAGACGAAGTACGGGCGGGGCTTGAGCATGAGCTCGACCCGCCCGGCGCGTCCCGTGGCCAGCAGGTGGTCGATGAACACCAGGTCGGCCAGGATCTCGCGGGCGCTGTTGTCGGCGACCACGACGACCTGCCCGCCGTCGAGCAGCGGCCACAGCCGGCCGGACTCGTCCGCCACGTAGGTCCCGGACGGCTCGGGGGCGGCGCCCGGCTCGCCCGCGATGGTGAAGCCCAGGTCGGCCTGGTTCCCCCAGACGGCCGCCGTCAGCAGCCGCTGCTCGCGCTCCTCCTGGGTGAGTACGGCCAGGTCGTCCAGGGCCGCGAGGTCGCCGGCGAAGCCGTGGCCCTCCAGTTCGGCGTCCTTGAACGGCGCGAAGAAGTCGAGACCGTGCCAGGGCCCGTCGGCGAGGTACCCGGTGGCCTCGAGCAGCCTGCGGTAGAAGAACGACTCCGCCCACAGGAAGGGCAGTTCGGGCCACGGGCCGCCGTACCGCCCCTGTCCCCACACCTCCCACGCGGCCGCGTCCGCGGCGTCCGCCGGCAGCGGGGCGACGGTGCCGTGGCGCGACTCCTCCAGGAGCGCGGCGCACGCCTGCCGCTGCGCGGTGCCGTAGGGGACGGACTCCAGGATCCGTCCGATCAGCACCGGGTGGCGGACCTGGAAGACGTTCCAGGCGAAGGAGCCCGGTTCGTCGCAGGTGATCGGCGGAGCGTCCGGGGTCGTCGCGCCGTGCGCTGGGTGGGACATGCGTGGGCCTCCAACGGTGGGAACGCAATTCTCACAGGAAGCGGCGTGAAATCAGGGAGCGCACGCCCGTCCGGGAGGACGTCCCCTAGGCTGCTGACCGCGATGACGCCACCGAAACCGCTGGAGCGTGCCCTCACCGACCCCGGCGACCCTCCGATGCGCCCGCTGCCGCCCGCGGTCACCTCCCTGCTGCTGGCTCTGCAGGCACCGCCCCGCCTGGCGGCGCATCTACGGGCCGTTCACGACGTCGCCCACGAACTGGCCGACTGGACGCGGGCACGCTGCCCCGGGCTCCCGCTGGACCGCGAGGCGGTGTTCTTCGGCGCGGCGACGCACGACATCGGCAAGACGGTTCACGAAGCGGAGTTGTCCGGCCCGGGGTCGGCGCACGAGGAGGCGGGCCGGGCGCTGCTGCTGGCGCACGGTTTCCCGCCGGCGCTCGCCCGCTTCGCCGGCACCCACGCGTCCTGGGCGCGTGCGGCGGTGACGGTCGAGGAGCTGCTGGTCAGCGTGGCCGACAAGGTGTGGAAGAACCAGCGGGTGCCGGATCTGGAGGACCGCCTCGTGGCGCGGCTGGCCGAGGCGAACGGCACTCAGCCGTGGGAGGAGTTCCTCGCGCTCGACGACGTCCTGTCCCGGATCGGCGAGCAGGCGGCACGCCGTCTCGCCTTCCAGGCGTCCTTCCCGGTGCGGGGCTGACGCGGCGACAATGCCCCTGTCCGATGCGGCATGACCTGCCGAGACCGTCCGGAGGCCCCGATGGCAGTGGAGATCGTCTACGAGACCCATTCCACGACCACCGACAACGAGGCGGGCATCGCCACCGGCCGGCTCCCGGGCGAGCTGTCGGAACTGGGCTGCCGCCAGGCCCGTGAACTGGGCGAGCGCCGGTCGGGCGGCGGATTCGCGGCCGTGTTCACCTCGGACCTGCACCGCGCCGTCCGGACGGCCCGGATCGCGTTCCCCGACGGCCGCCCGCCGATCCACCAGGACGTCCGGCTGCGTGAGTGCGACTACGGCGCCCTCAACGGAAGCCCGTACCCGCTCGTCGCCGCCCAGCGGACCCGGCGCTTGGACGAGCCCTTTCCCGGTGGCCAGAGCTACCGTCAGGTCACCGCGGCCACCAGCGCCTTCCTCCACGACCTGGCCACCGGATGGGACAACACCCGCATCCTGGTGATCGCCCACTCGGCCAACCGGTGGGCGCTGGACCACCTGCTCGCCGGCACCCCGCTGGAAGAACTCCTCCAAGCGCCCCCGGCGTGGCGCCCGGGCTGGTATTACACGCTGCCCTCCGACTGGCCGCCCCCTCCGGTGAACCCGGAGCGTCAACGGGCCGCCGGCGTATCGCTCCCCGAAGGCGCTCGCCCCGGAGAGCGTCCCGTCCGCGACGACGGCGTTCGCGGGAGTCGCGCGGACCGCCACCCCTGGCGCGAGGGCGACGCCCGTCTGTGAAACCCGGTTACCGGGGGCTCCGCACGGCGAACTCGTTGCCGTCGGGGTCCAGGAACAGCGTCCGTCCGCCGCCGGCCCCGCCGGCGTCGGTGCGCGTCGCGCCGAGCGCGATCAGACGGTCGATCTCCGCCTCCCGGTCGGCGTGGGCGGGGATCGCCAGCTCCAGGTACAGCCTGTTCGTGCCCGTCTTGGGTGCCACCGGAGGACCACCCCATGTGATCTTCGTACCGCCGTGGGGCGATTGGATCGCCGTCTCCTGGTCCTGGTCCCAGACGAGCGGCCACCGCAGCGCCTCGCTCCAGAAGTAGCCGACCGCCTGGGTGCCGTCGCAGGACAGCGCTCCGATGAAGCCGGTGTCGGCGAGGAACTTGTTGCCCGCCTCGATGACACAGAACTCGTTGCCGTCCGGATCGGCGAGCACCACATGGCCCTCTTCCGGGAGTTGACCGACGTCGATGTGCTGCCCGCCGAGTGACAGCGCCCTGTCCACCGTCCGCTGCTGATCCTCCGGGAGGGCGCTCGTCAGGTCGAAGTGCGCCCGGTTCCGGCCGAGCCTGGGCTCCTGGCCCGGCAGGAAACGGATGCGGAAGCCGCCGGGGTCAGGGGGCAGGATCGCGACGTCGTCCGGACCGTCGGCCAGCTCCCAGCCCAGGACGCCGGACCAGAACCGCGCCAGGCCCGACGGCCGGGTCGCGTGGAAACAGATCGCGAACAGCTGACTGGTCATACCCCGCGCATCTCCGATCCGTCGGCGGACGACACGACGCTCGCCCTCCCCGCGACCGCAGCTTAGGGTCGCGGTGCGCCACCCGCATCCGGGTTTCCGTCGCCGGGCGCCCGTCATGTGCCGGACTCGCCAGGGCCGTTCGCCGGGCGGCCCGCATGGCTCCCCCGCGATCGGGTACGCGACGTCCCATGGTTACGTCCGCAGCACTCCGTACGCGTTCTCCGGAAGGAGTTGCCATGGGCTGGTGGCGAAACGCCGCTTGTTCCGACGAGGATCCCGACCTGTTCTTCCCGGTCAGTGCGTCAGGACCGGGGGCCGCTCAGGAGGAGCGGGCCAAGGCGGTCTGCGAGCGGTGCCCGGTGGAGGAGCAATGCCTGCAATGGGCCCTGGACAGCGGGCAGAACCCGGGGATCTGGGGCGGTACGACCGAGGACGACCGGCGCGCGATCAGGCGGCGCCGGTCGCGGAGCCGGTCGCACGCGCCCTCGTCATCGTCCTCGCCGCGCAGGGACCGCAGGCCGGCGGTGCGCTGAGCCCCGGGGCCGGCGGGCGGCCCCGGCGACGCTCACCCGGTGCGCGGCCCGAGGTTCCGGCGGCGGGCCGGCCCCGGCCGCCGGAAGGCCACCGTGAGGGCGAGCAGCCAGCTCACCGAGAAGGCCGCCGCGACGCCCGGCTGCCACGTCACCACGGTCGCCACGAGCAGGGCGATCGTGGTGGCCACGAGCACCGCGGCGAACAGCACCCGGGGCCGCCAGGTCTCCCGGTCGCGCAGCGCGTCCAGGGCCCGGTCACGGGGCGTCAGGCGCATGGTGCGCAACTGTCGTTCGAGGACCGCGTCGGCGCTCAGCAGACGCTCCATCCCCGCCAGCGCGCGCCTCTCACGGTCGGACAGTTCCGAACTTTCCATCCCGGCACCTCCGCGGCTCGCCACCCATGCCTGCCATCTACCCCGAATGGGCGCGGGGATGACGGGTAGCCGAACCCGGGTGGCCCTCCCCCGGCCCCTCGCCGGCCCGCGGGCCCGGCAGGGCGACGGAAGGAGTCCGATCATGCTGGTGGCGCATCCCGTGGTTCTGTACATGCTGGTCGAGCGGTACGAGGCGTTGCGCGCCCGGCCCGCCGGGGAGAACGACGCCGAGGCCGGCCGGCACAGGGACGACCTCGCCGTCGCCCTGTGCGCGGCCACCGGGGCGCCGGACGTGGAGGCGGCGCTGCGCGCCGCACGCCGTCTGTTACCGGGGACGGGCAAGGAGGTCGGCGGGTCCTGAGCGCGGATCCTGAGCACGGCCGGTCGGGACGGTGTGGCGGTGTCGTGAAAGGGCCGGTCCGGGCCCTGTATCACTTGACGGGACCGGCGAGCGGGCCGACCCTGAAGAGGATCGGGCGTTCCACCCCACTGGGAGCTCCACGTGCCACCCCTCCCCCCACCCCGTCCCGCATGGGCCACCCACCGGCTCACGGTCCGCTTCGGCGGGGCCGGGGACCGGCCGCTGGCCATCGTCGCCGGTGAGATCGACCAGGACTGCGCCGAGGACCTGCGGCACGCCCTGGAGTCCGCGCTGGGCGACGGCCCGGACGGACCCGGCGGCATCGACGTCGATCTGCGCGACGTCTCCTTCTGCGACTGCGCCGGGCTCAACGCCCTCCTGCGGGTCCGCCTGCACGCCCTGGACAGCGGCCGCACGGTCCGGCTCCGCGCGGTCAGCGGCCAGGTGGGACGGCTGCTGTCCCTCTCCGGCACGGAGTCCCTCTTCACCGCCGCGGCATGAGCGCCACCGGAACGGCCCGTGTCACGGCCGCGGCACCGGGTAGCCGACCGTGGAGAACGCCTCGATCCACTTCCGAGGAGGACCAGGTCATGACCGACCCCGTGCCCCCGAGCCCCGTCCCCTCGCCGGGTCCCACGGGCCCCGGCCCGGGCCCTTCGCCCGGCCCTGTGCCGCCGCCCGTCGGCCCCGACCCCCTACCGCCGGAGCCGCCGCGCCCCGGCCCCGATCCGGTGCCCCCGGACCCGACGCCGCCCGGTCCCGGACCGGAACCGGGCCCCCTCCCGGACCCGGGGCCTCGCCCCGCGCCCGCCACCTGACCGCGCGAGGGGGAACGCCATGGCCGCCGGGACGTCGCTGACGGAGTACCACCGCGGCCGGGATCCGGACGGCGAGCCCCGGTTCGTCGTCCGGATCCACGAGGCGAGCACGACGCCCTTCGACTTCCGCCTCGAAGTGGCCGGCGTGCTCAGGAGCTGGGCCGTCCCCGAGGGACCCTCCGGCGACCCCCGTGACCAGCGCCTGGCGTCGGGCAGGGACGGCCGGGGGGGGACCGTGATCGTCCGGGGCACCGGACGTCCCGGCCCCTCGCCGACCGCCCCTTCGCGGCGGTGCCCGCCCGCGGGCACGCCTCGTACCGGCTCGACGGAGCGAAGCTGCGCGCCGGTTGCGGCCTGACGCGGACCCGCCCGGTGGGCGACGACGGCCGCGCTGAGACCTGGCTGCTGGTCAAGAGGGCCGGCCGGTAAGCCTGCGCGCGGAGGTGGCGCAGGCACGTGGAACTGCTGCGGGCGGGTGGGAACGACACGGCGTACGCGACGGCGGTCGCGGCGTGGCCGGCCTCTGCCCGTGAGGTGTCCCTGTGGTGCGGTCGGCGGGACTTCCCCGTCCCGCCGCAGGTGGTCGCGGCGTGGCGGGACGAGGAGGACGTCGAGGCCTACGTCGCGCGGGACGCCTCGGGCGCGCTGGTCGCTTACGGCGAACTCTGGGTCGATCCGGGGGAGTCCGAGGTCGAGGTCGCCCGCGTGGTCGTGTCGCCCGGGGCACGCGGCAGGGTCGTCGGCCGCCGCTTCGTCAGCGCCCTGGCCGTGCGGGCCCGTGAGGCGACCGGCTGCGGCGACGTCTTCCTCCGCGTCCATCCCGACAACACCCCGGCTCTGCACAGCTACCGGGCCGCCGGTTTCACCCCGGTCGCCCCGGCCCTGGCCGCCGAGTGGAAGGCCCCGCAGCCGGTCGCCTCCGTCTGGCTGCGTCACGCCCCGGGCACGGGATCACCCGGCGGCGCATGAACACGACTTCCGCACAAGCGACTTGGGACCAGCGGATTGACAGTGCCCGCTGAGCGCGGGAATTTGAGAGCGCTCTCACGAGATCGCTCCCGTCCTCCACCCCCCACACGAGGAGGAACCCACGTGCACGCCCGAGTCGCACCCCGCAGAGTCCTCGCGGTGCTGTTCGCCGCACTGCTGGTGGCTGTGGGCCTGACGGCCCTCGGCACCACGTCCCGTGCCGGCGCCGCGGTGCCGGCCACCATCCCCCTGACGATCACCAACAACTCCGGCCGATCGGGACCGGTGTACCTGTACGACCTCGGCACCCAGCTGTCGACCGGACAGCAGGGCTGGGCCGACGCGAACGGCACGTTCCACGCCTGGCCGGCCGGGGGCAATCCGCCGACGCCGGCACCGGAAGCCTCGATCGCAGGGCCCGCGAACGGCCAGTCGGTCACCGTCCGGATGCCCAAGTTCTCGGGGCGGCTGTACTTCTCGTTCGGCCAGAAGCTCGTCTTCAAGGTGACGACCGGCGGCCTGGTGCAGCCCGCCGTCCAGAACCCGAGCGACCCCAACCGCGACATCCTGTTCAACTGGACCGAGTACACCCTCAACGACGCGGGGCTGTGGATCAACAGCACCCAGGTGGACATGGTCTCGGCCCCCTACGCGGTCGGCGTCAAGCTCGCCGACGGCTCGGTGAAGAGCACCGGGCACCTCAAGCCGGGCGGCTGGACCGGTTTCCTCGACGCGCTGCGCGCCCGGCCCGGCGGCTGGGCCGGCCTGATCCAGACCCGCTCCGACGGAACGGTGCTGCGCGCCCTGTCCCCCGGCCACGGCATCGAGACCGGCGCCCTGCCCCGCACGGTCATGGACGACTACGTCAACCGCGTCTGGCAGAAGTACACCACCTCCACCCTGACCGTCAGCCCGTTCGCCGACCAGCCCGGTACCAGGTACTTCGGGCGGGTCTCGGGCAACGTCATGAACTTCACCAACTCCTCCGGGGCGGTGGTCACCTCCTTCCAGAAGCCCGACTCCGACAGCATCTTCGGTTGCTACAAGCTGCTGGACGCCCCCAACGACCTGGTGCGCGGCCCGATCTCGCGCACGCTGTGCGCCGGCTTCAACCGCTCGACGCTGCTGGTCAACCCCAACCAGCCGGACACGAGCGCGGCGAACTTCTACCAGGACGCGGTCACCAACCACTACGCCCGCGCCCTCCACGAGCGGATGGCGGACGGCAGGGCGTACGCCTTCGCCTTCGACGACGTCGGCAACCACGAGTCGCTGGTCAACGACGGCAATCCGCAGCAGGCCTACATCACCCTGGACCCGTTCAGCTAGAACGGGGCTGGACGTCCCCGACGAGGGAGGCGAGCGTGCCGGCCGGTGCGGCGCGCTCGTCCGGGGGCATGCCGGGGTGGTGCCCGGCCGGCGCGGGCCCCGGGGGCACCGTGCCGGCCAGCGCGAGCCGGGAGACGATGCGGTAGCGGTCGCCCCGGTAGAGGGAGTGCACGTACTCCACGGGCTGTCCCTGCGCGTCGCAGGTGAGGCGGTCGAAGAGCAGCGCGGGCGAGAGCACGGGCACCGCGAGCAGCCGCGCCTCCTCCTCGTTGGCAACCGTGGGCTCGATGGACTGGACGGCCTCGTGGACGTGGACGCCGTGCCGGTCGCGCAGGAAGGCGTAGAAGTCCCCCGACTCCATGTCGGCGGCACGCAGTCCGGGCACCAGCCCGGCGGGTACGTGCAGGTACTCCACGGCCATGGGCTCGCCGTCGACCAGCCGCAGCCGCGCGATGTAGACGATCTCGGCGGCGGGCGAGATGCGCAGCTTGCGGCCGACCCGCGCCCCGGCCCGTACGGTGGCGAACTCCAGCACGCGGCTGAGCCAGTCGCCCCCGGCCTGCGGCAGGGTGAAGACGCTGGCGCCCTGGGCGAGTTCCTGAGTGATCTTCGCGGGCGCGACGAACATGCCACTGCCGTGCCGGCGCACCAGCAGGCCGGTGTTGACGAGTTCGTCGACGGCCGAGCGCACCGTGGGACGGGAGACGTCCAGCCGCTCGCACAACGCGCGTTCGGACGGGATCGGTGTGCCGGGCTCCTGTGACTCGACGAGCTCCAGCAGATGGTCGCGGACCTTCTCCCGCTTCAGCGGCGACCGCGGCGCCTCGCCCGCCATGGATCAGCCCCCCGTCCCTGTCCGTGCCCTGTGCGTGCTCTGTCCGGTGTCCCGCCCGTACGGCGTGACGCCGCACGGTGCGAGGCTAGCCAGTTGCTGACCAGTTCACCAGTGGTTCCGGCCCAAAGGATCGGCGTCGAGCCAACATTCCCTTACTCCAAGCCTCTTGACCCCCCATCAGGTCTATGCCATTTTCCCTTACCAGTGGAAGACCAGTTGCCAAGTGGTAAGCCCCACGCACTCCACCGACTGGAAGGGATCACCATGTCAGGAACGTCCCGCACCACCGACCCGCGCCGCAGATCCGCGCGGGTCCGCACGGCCATGGCCGTCGTCGCCGCGGCCGGTCTGGCCTGTGCCGGGCTGACCGCCCTGCCCGCGTCCGCCGCGGCGGGCGCCCTCAGCGCCCAGTACCGCACGAGCGCCACGGGGGCGACCGCCGACCAGGCCGAGCCCTGGTTCGAGATCACCAACACCGGGAGCACCGGCGTCCCGCTCAGCGAGGTCACGCTGCGCTACTACTTCAAGGCCGACAGCTCCACGACCGCGTACCGCTTCGCCTGCTCCTGGGCGGTCAAGGGCTGCGGCAACATCACCGGCACCTTCGGCACGCTCGCCAACCCCACCGCGACCGCCGACCGCTACCTGGAGATCGGCTTCACCTCCGGCGCGGGCACGCTCGCCCCGGGCCAGAACACCGGCGACATGCAGTTGCGCTTCTACCGCGCGGACTGGCAGCGGCTCACACAGTCCGACGACTACTCCTTCAACGGTGCGCAGACCGCCTACGCCGACTGGAACAAGATCACCCTGCAACGCGGCGGCTCCGTCGTCTGGGGCACCGCCCCGGCAGGCAACAACCCCACCGATCCCCCCACCGACCCGCCGACCGACCCGCCGACCGACCCCAACGCGCCCGCGCTCTTCGACGACTTCCGCTACACCTCCAGCAGCGACCCGGCCCTGCAGAGCCACGGCTGGACCGTCAAGTCCGGCCAGGGCGGGCCCGGCGTGCCCGGCGCCACGTGGTCCCCGCAGGACATCACCTTCGTCGCGGGCACCGGCGCGGACAAGGTGATGAATCTCCGCCTCACCACCGACGGCACCGCCGCCGGCACCAAGGAGACCGAACTCCAGACCAGCGCCCGCAAGTTCCGCAACGGCACCTACGCGGCGCGGGTCCGCTTCGACGACACCCCGACCGGCGGCCCGGACGGGGACCACATCGTCCAGACGTTCTTCGCCTTCACCCCGCTGAACGCCCCGATGGACCCCGACTACAGCGAGCAGGACTTCGAGTACCTGCCCAACGGCGGCTGGGGCGAGCCGAGCAACATCATGTACACGACGTCCTGGGAGACCTACAACCCCGACCCCTGGAACGCCGTCAACACGCACTCGGAGAGCCGCGCCGACTACGACGGCTGGCACGACCTGCAGGTCACCATCGACAACAGCGCCATCACCTACTCCATCGACGGCCAGGTCTTCGGCACGCACGGCCAGCCGTACCTGCCCGAGACCAGCCAGTGGATCGACTTCAACCACTGGCTGATCGACCTCACCGGCCAGACCGGCAGCACCGCGCGCTCGTACGACCAGCAGGTCGACTGGGTCTACTTCGTCAAGGACCAGGTCCTGACCCCGGCGCAGGTCGCCGCCCGGGTCGCCGCCTACCGCTCCGCCGGTACGGCCTTCACCGACACCGTGCCCGGGAGCTGAAAGGACCCCGCGCCGCCGCCCACCGCCACAGGGGCACGGTGGGCGGCGGCGCGGACCCGAAAGGACCCGGGACGCGGGTAATTGACAGCGCGTCATGGAATTCCCCGTCGGGCCCTGGCGACCGGCCCGTGTTCAGCCCCCGAATTCCCGGGAATCCCGGTAGGGATCGCCCTGCGCGCCGCCGAATGCGTCATGGGCGACCGGACCGGAAAGGGAACCCGGGTGGGTCGCCGACGCGGCGGGAGGCGAAGCGGGGACCCCGTAACGCCCCGCGACCCGGAATTCCTCGGCCGGATCCACCGGAACCGCCGTACGGCCGCGCACTTCCTGGACGGGGCTCATGAGAACGGCGAAAGTGATCAGCATGAGTTCGAGGCCGAGGCCGATGATGAGCGGTGCGACGAGGACCAGGCCGGTGACACCGCTGTCGCTGTGGACACCGGACACATCCCGCACGTTCACGGCCGCCATCCCCGTGTAGTGCATGCCGCTGATCGCGACGGCCATCACCAGGGCCGCGCCGATCGTCGCCCAGGTCCCGGTCACCCGCAGGGTGAACCACAGTGCCACGGTGGCGGCGACGACGGCGATCACCACGGAGAGCACCACGAGCCAGGTGGTGTAGTCGACCTTTCCCGGGAAGAGCATGGCCTCCATGCCCATGTAGTGCATGGCGGCGACACCGAACCCGGCGCCGACGCCGCCGATGAGCAGCCCCGACCACGACCTGCGCACTCCGGCGACGTACATCCCGAAGCCGACGATCACGATGGCGACCAGCAGGCTGACGACCGTCAGCGGCACGTCGTAGCGGAACTCCACGCCGTCGACGGAGAAGCCGAGCATGGCGATGAAGTGCATGCCCCAGATGCCCGACCCCAGGGTCAGCGCCCCGGCGCCGAGCCACGACCAGCCACGGGCGAGCCCGCGGGCGTGGAATCGGGCCGCGCACGCGAGCCCGAGTCCGGAGCCCACCGCCGCCATGGCATAGGCGAGCACGGGATAGAAGGCATGCGAATAGATATGCTGATGCTGCCCCACGAAGGAACTCCCCACCTGGCACTGGGCGGCACGCGCTCCGCCGGGCCCGGAAAGGGGAACTCGGGCCGGCCGATCGCCCGACGCGTGTGCCCACAAACCTCGCCGGCGTGCCGCCTGAAATTCGGAACCGGGTCTCCCGCGGCGGCGTCCTTGCCATTCCCCGGGGCACGGCCGCGGCGACTCCCCCGTCGCCCGACCACCGATGCTTGAACCTTATATTAAGTTCCGCAAGGTGTCGCACACCGACGGGATCGGAAACACACCGTTCCCATACGGGTAATTCTCGACCACGGGAAATGCCGCGGCCGGCGGCCCGAATGGACGGCCCGAGCCGCCCGAACCGCGGCGCGGGACCGTTCAGCGCCCGGCGGATCGGCGGAACGTGCTCGCGTACGCGCCGGCGAGGGTACCCAGCGCGGCGGCGACCGGGCGCCGCGCGGGCCCCGTGAGCAGCGCGACGCCGTGGCGTTCCGCCACACGCAGCCGGTGGCCCTGGAGGTCGATCAGAGCACGCGTCATGGGGCGGTGGGGCGCCGGGACGATGTCAATCAGACGGCGGGCGTCGGCCAGGCCGCGCCGGGTGGTCGCGGCGACGTCGTGCACCAGGCCCTCGAAGTCGCCCTCACCCGTGCCGTGCTGGAGGCCGGCGCGGGTGAGTCCGTGGCGGGCGAGGGCGTCCTCGGGGATGCCGAGGCGGCCGGCGCGCAGGTCCTCGGTCACGTCCTCCAGGAAGTCCAGCCGCTGGGCGGCCTCGACGAAGGTACGGCAGGCGGCCCGGTAGCCGGCGTATCCGGTGGGCGGGGCGAGCAGGCAGGCGACGAGCAGGAAGGCGGGCAGGGAGTAGGCGTCCACGTAGGCCTGGAAGTCGGCCTCCGTGGCGAAGCCCCGCCAGCCGGCGTCGGCCGGTGCGGCGGCGAGGTACTCGGTTACGACCTCGCCGAGTACGGGCCGCCGGGAGACCGTGCGGGCGAGGGCGCGCAGCAGCAACTCGTCATCGCTGCCGCCGTCGCCGGCGCCGCCGGTGCCGTCCTTCAGGGCCTCGCGCACGCGGCGCTCCCACGCCGTGAAGGCCGCGCCGGCGGCCTCGCCGTCGGCGTCCCGGTCGAGCAGGTTGTCCGTGTGGTGCATGAACGCGGTGGTGGCGACGACGTCGGGGACGAGGTCCGCGGGCAGCAGCAGCCGCACGCCGAGGGACGTGGCACGGTCGAAGCGGGCGACCAGCCGGCGCTGGGCGGTGTAGGCCTCGCGCAGTGCCGGACCGTCGATGCCGGCCCGGTCCAGGGTGTGCCGCCAGGTGGTCATCGTTCCGCCGCTCCGTTCGTCCGCCACCAGGGTCGCGGCGACGAGTCAAACGCAGAAAAACCGGCAAACTCACTGCCCGGATGCCGCCGGACACCCTCTGAGCTGGGATTCACCGTACCGGGAAACGGGCAGATACGGGCACAGTCTTCCCTTGTACGGGCTGACCGGCCCGCGTCCCACGGCGGTATAAATCTCGGGCGGGCCCAAACGGGCACCGGATGCCCGAAGTTGACCGAACGGCCATGGGGCGTCGGCGAACGGCGTGCGCGCACGGCGTAACCGGCGGGCCCGGCGGTACCGGCGGACCAGGGAGGTGCGGGACATGCGGGGCGACGAACGGCAGCACCGGATCCTGGCCCTGGTGCGGAAGTCCGGCCAGGTGGAGGTCACCGCGCTGGCCTCGGACTTCAAGGTCGCGCCGGAGACCATCCGCCGCGACCTGAGCGAACTGGAGCGCAGGGGACTGGTCCGCCGCACCCACGGTGGCGCCTATCCCGTGGAGAGCGCGGGCTTCGAGACCGACCTGGCCCGGCGCGAGACCCATCACGTGGACAGCAAGCGCCGGATCGCCGCGGCCGCGGTGAGACTGCTCGGCGAGGCCGAGACCGTGTTCGTCGACGAGGGCTACACGCAGCAGTTGCTGGCGGCCCTGCTCCCCACCGACCGGCCGCTGACGGTGGTGACCGCCTCGCTCCCCACCGCGGCGGCCATCGCCCAGTCCTCCGAGACCACCGTGCTGCTGCTCGGGGGCCGGGTACGGGGCCGCACCCTGGCCACCGTCGGCTCCTGGGCGACCCAGATGCTGTCCTCGTTCGTCATCGACCTGGCGATCATGGGGGCCAACGGCATCTCCCGCGACTTCGGGCTGACCACCCCCGATCCCGTCGTCGCGGACGTCAAGGCACAGGCGGTGCGCTCCGCCCGGCGGCGCGTACTGGTCGGGATCCACACCAAGTTCGGCGTCTCGAGCTTCTGCCGGTTCGCGGAGATCGGCGACTTCGAGACCGTCGTGAGCGACACGGGCCTGCCGGCCGCGGAGGCCCACCGCTACTCCCTGCTCGGACCCAACGTCATCCGCGTCTGACCACCGTCCCCTCCCCCCAGCCCGCGTGCGAGCCGCCGCGGGCCGGCCCGGCACACCCTCGCGCGCCCCTCGCCCGGCGCGCGCCGCCGGGACCCCTCCCACAGAAAGGCCTCCCCCATGCGTGCCAACGACCCCCGAACGCCACGGCGGCGCCGCGCCGTCCCCCGCCTCACCGCCGTCGCGGCATGTGCCGCGCTCCTGGCCACCGGCTGCGCCGGCGCGGGCGGCGGCAGCTCCGACGGCGCGTCCGGCGGCGGCTCGGTGAACGTCCTGATGGTCAACAACCCGCAGATGCTGGACCTGCAGAAGCTGACCGCCTCCGACTTCACCCAGAGCACCGGCATCAAGGTCAACTTCACCGTGCTGCCCGAGAACGACGTCCGCGACAAGATCAGTCAGGAGTTCTCCAGCCAGGCCGGCACCTACGACGTGGCCTCCATCAGCAACTACGAGGCGCCGATCTACGGCAAGAACGGCTGGCTGGCGCCGCTGGACGACACCGTCGCCAAGGACCCGGAGTTCGACCAGGCGGACATCCTGCCGTCCATGAAGGAGAGCCTCACCGGCGCCGACGGCAAGCTGTACGCCGAGCCCTTCTACGGCGAGTCGTCGTTCCTGATGTACCGCAAGGACGTGCTGGAGTCCAAGGGCCTCACCATGCCCGCGCGCCCGACCTGGCAGCAGGTCGCGGACCTCGCGGCGAAGGCGGACGGGGCCGAACCCGGCATGAAGGGCATCTGCCTGCGCGGACTGCCCGGCTGGGGCGAGGTGATGGCGCCGCTGACGACCGTGGTCAACACCTTCGGCGGAACGTGGTTCACCAAGGACTGGCAGGCACAGGTGAACGCCCCCGCCTTCAAGGAGGCGACGAAGTTCTATGTCGACCTGGTCCGCTCGCACGGCGAGGCGGGCGCCCCGCAGGCCGGATTCGCCGAGTGCCTGGGCGCCTTCCAGCAGGGCAAGACGGCCATGTGGTACGACGCCACCTCGGCCGCCGGCATCCTCGACAGCGCCGACTCCCCCGTCGCGGGCAAGGTCGGCTACGCGCCGGCGCCCGTGGTGAAAACCGGCAACTCCGGCTGGCTGTACACCTGGGCGTGGGGCATCCAGAAGGCGAGCAGGCACCAGGACGACGCCGCGAAATTCGTCGCCTGGGCCTCGGGCAAGGGGTACGAGGAACTGGTCGGCGAGAAGCTCGGCTGGGCCCGGGTCCCGGCCGGCAAGCGCACCTCGACGTACGCGAACGCCGACTACCTGAAGGTCGCCGGCCCGTTCGCCAAGGCCACGGAGGAGGCCATCGCCGGCGCCGACCCGCGCGACCCCGGCACCCAGCCCCGGCCCACCCTGGGGATCCAGTTCGTCGACATCCCGGAGTTCCCCGACCTCGGCACCAAGGTCTCCCAGGAGATCGCCTCCGCCATCGCCGGGCGCACCTCGGTGGACGCCGCGCTGGACAAGTCCCAGCAGCTGGCCGAGAAGGTCGCCGCGCAGTACCGGAACGGGTGATTCGGACATGACCGGAACCTCCGGCACCGTCGCGGAGCGGGCGCGCGGCCGGGCGCCTGCGCGGCCCGCGGCCGCCCGGCCGCCGGGTCCGCACCGGGCCGCGGCCTGGGCCCGCCGCGCACCGCTCCTGCCGGCCCTGGTGTTCATGGTGGTCGTCACCCAACTGCCCTTCGTGGCAACGCTGGTGATCTCCTTCATGAACTGGAACGCGCTCTACCCCGACCGCCGGGGCTTCACCGGACTGAGCAACTACGCCGAGGTGTTCGGCGACGCCGATCTGCGGTCGTCCGTGCTGACCACGGTGTGGCTGACGGCCGGTGTCGTCCTGGTGAGCCTGGTGCTGGGGCTGCTCCTCGCCCTGCTGCTGGACCGCCGCTTCCGGGGCCGCGGGCTGGTGCGCACCCTGCTGATCGCGCCCTTCCTGCTGGTCCCGGTGGCCTCCGCGCTGCTGTGGAAGCACGCGCTCTACAACCCGGAGTACGGGCTGTTCAACGGCGCGCTGACCTGGCTGTGGAAGCTGTTCGGCAGCGACACCCCGCCACAGCCGGACTGGATCACCTCCATGCCCCTGGGGGCGATCACGGCCTCACTGGTGTGGCAGTGGACCCCGTTCATGATGCTGATCCTGCTCGCCGGGCTGCAGAGCCGTTCCACGGAGGCGGTGGAGGCGGCCCGGGTGGACGGCGCGAACGCCTGGCAGGTCTTCCGCCACCTGACGCTGCCTCACCTGCGCCGCTACCTCGAACTGGCCGCTCTGCTCGGGTCGATCTACGTCGTGCAGAACTTCGACGCGGTCTTCACCCTCACCTCGGGCGGCCTCGGTACCGCCAACCTGCCGTACACGATCTACGAGTCCTTCTACAAGGCGCACGACTACGGCAGGGCGTCGGCCGCCGGTGTGGTCGTGGTCGCCGGGACCATCGTCGTCGCCACCCTCGCCCTGCGTCTGGTGTCGACGCTGCTGAAGGAGGAGTCCTCATGAGCGCCGTCGTCGCTCCCCCTGCCCCCAGGCGGCGTTCCGGCTCCCTGTGGGGGCTGGTCGCCTGGGCGGCCGGGCTGCTCTTCGTCCTGCCGATCGTCTGGATGGTGCTGACCTCGCTGCACCACGAGACGGACGCGGCGACGAACCCGCCCTCCCTGGGGGCCGGGCTCACCCTGGACGGCTACCGCGAGTTCTTCGGGGCCTCCACCGGCGCCAGCCCGTGGCCGGCGCTGATCAACTCGCTGACCGCGAGCCTCGTCTCCACCCTGCTGGTGCTGGCGCTGGCCGTGCCCGCCGCGTACGCGCTGTCGATCCGGCCCGTGCGGAAGTGGTCCGACGTTCTGTTCTTCTTCCTGTCGACCAAGATGCTGCCCGCGGTGGCCGGTCTGCTGCCCGTCTACCTCGTCGCGCAGAACCTGGGTCTGCTGGACAACATCTGGCTGATGGTCCTGCTCTACACCTCGATGAACCTGCCGATCGCGGTCTGGATGATGCGGTCCTTCCTGTCCGAGATCCCGGTGGCGATCCTGGAGGCCGCGTCCATCGACGGGGCCGGGCTGCCGACCGTCTTCCGCCGCGTCGTCCTCCCGCTCTCCGCGCCGGGCATCGCCGCCACCTCGCTGATCTGCTTCATCTTCAGCTGGAACGAAATGCTCTTCGCACGGGTGCTGACCGGCGTGCGATCGGTGACCGCGCCGGTCTTCCTCACCTCGTTCGTCACCAGTCAGGGACTCTTCCTCGCCAAGGTCTGTGCCGCGGCCGTCGTGGTGTCCCTGCCCGTCCTCGTCGCCGGATTCGCCGCCCAGGACCGTCTGGTCCAGGGCCTGTCCCTGGGAGCCGTCAAGTGAAGGCAGTGGTCATCGCCGAGCCCGGAAAGATCGAGCTCGCGACCGTCGAGGACCCGGCGCCCGGGCCGCGGGAGGTGGTCGTCGCCGTGTCGGCTTGCGGGCTGTGCGGTACCGATCTGCACATCCTGCAGGGCGAGTTCGCCCCCACGCTGCCGATCGTGCCGGGACACGAGTTCGCCGGCGAGGTGGTCGCGGTCGGGTCCGCCGTCACGGAACTGGGGATCGGCGCGCGGGTGGCGGTCGATCCCTCGCTGCACTGCGGCGAGTGCCACTACTGCCGCCGGGGCCGGGGCAACCTGTGCGAACGGTGGGCCGCGATCGGCGTCACCGAGCCCGGCGGCGCGGCGGAGTTCGCGGTCGCGCCGGTCGCCAACTGCGTGGTCCTGCCCGAGCACGTGTCGACCGCCGACGCGGCGCTGATCGAGCCCCTGTCGTGCGCGGTGCGCGGCTACGACGTACTGCGCGGCAGGCTCGCGTCCCATGTGCTGATCTACGGCTCCGGCACGATGGGCCTGATGATGCTGGAGCTGGCCAAGCGCACCGGCGCCGCGAGCGTCGACGTCGTGGACGTCAACCCCGAACGGCTCGCCACGGCGCGGTTGCTGGGGTGCGACAACACGGCGGCGTCCGCGGACGACATCACCCGCCCGCGCGGCTGGGACGTGGTGATCGACGCCACGGGCAACGCCGCCGCCATCCAGGACGGCCTGGGACGGGTCGGCAGGGGCGGCACCTTCCTGCAGTTCGGGGTCGCGGACTACGCGGCCCGCGCCGTCGTCGAGCCGTACCGGATCTACAACCAGGAGCTCACCATCACCGGCTCGATGGCCGTGCTGCACAGCTACGAGCGGGCCGCCGAGCTGTTCGCGGCCGGGGTCCTGGATCCCGGGGTGTTCATCAGCGACCGCTTCCCGCTGGGCGACTACGCGCACGCCATCGAGCGCTTCACGGCGGGCATCGGCCGCAAGATCCTGGTGCTGCCGTGACTCCGCCGGCCGCGCCCGCCACGCTCGTCGTCGGCGAGGCCCTGGCGGACGTGGTGGTGGGCGCCGACGGCGAGCACGCCCACCCCGGCGGCAGCCCCGCCAATACCGCCCTGGGCCTGGCCCGCCTCGGCCACCGCGTGGAACTGGCGACGCGGTTCGGCCGGGACGCGTACGGCGAGCTGCTGCGGCAGCACCTGACCGGCTCCGGGGTCGTGCTGGCCCCGGGGTCGGTGGGGGACGGTCCCACCTCCACGGCCCGTGCCCTCCTGGACGGCCACGGCAGCGCCGCCTACCGCTTCGACATCGCCTGGGACCCGGCGCCGCTCCGGCTGCCCGCCGTCCCCGGCCACCTCCACACCGGTTCCGTCGCGACCGCCCTGGAGCCGGGCGCGTCCCGGGTCCTGGCGCTCGCCGAGGCGGCCCGTGCGGCGGGTCACACCGTGTCGTACGACCCGAACCTGCGGCCCGCGCTGCTGGGGCCGCCGGAGGCCGAACGGCCGCGTGTGGAGCGGTTGGTGGCCCTGTGCGACGTCGTGAAGGCGAGCGAGGAGGACCTGGCCTGGCTCTGTCCCGGCCGGGCCCCGGCGGACGTCGCTGCGGACTGGGCGGGCCGGGGCCCCCGCCTGGTCGTGATGACCCGCGGCGCGGGCGGCGCCGAGGCGTTCTGGCCGCCGGACGGCCGGCACCGTGTGCCCGGGCACCGGGTCCCGGTGGTCGACACCATCGGCGCCGGTGACGCCTTCATGGCGGGGTTGCTGGCGGGGCTGCTCTCCGCACGGCTGCTCGGCGACCGCGCGGGCCGGCTGCGGCTGTGCGCGGCCACCCGCGGCGGCTCCGCGTTCCCCGACGTGGCGGCCGCGCTCCGGCTCGCCGCGCGGGTGGCGGCGCTGACGTGCGCACGCCGCGGCGCCGACCCGCCGTCGCCGGCGGAGGTGTCGCGGGCCGCGGCCGTAGGATGACCGGGCCGGTGGCCCGTCGGGGCACCGGCCGGCGGGAGGGTGACACGGCGGTGCGGATCCGGATCGAGGGCCACGAACTGCCCGGGCGCACCCAGGCGTGCGGCCCGGAGGACTCCGTGTACACGGACGTCCATGTCGCGGTCCAGCGCCGGAACCGCCCCGCGGAGTTGCTGGACCTCCAGCCGGCGGACGCCGCGGCGGTCACCTGGACGCTGGAGTGCGTCGCCGCGGTCACCCCTGAGGGCGTCGACGTCAGGGGGCCGTATGTGCAGGGCGGCCCCGGCGGCCGGTTCGTCCATGTGTCGTGGGGCGCCCTGGACGGCGCCGGTGGCTTCACGATGTTCCGCCGGGCCAAGCTCATGCTGGGCGCCGTCGACCGGGACGTGCTGGAGGAGTCGGTCCGGTCCGGGCTGCTCGTGGGCAGGGTCGCCCTCACCGACGGCGAAGGGCACCCTCTGTGCGCTGCCGTGCGGCCACCGCGGATCGCCTGGTCGGCGGGGAGGGCGGGCTCAGCGGGCTGACGTCAGTCCTCGCCCCGGACGATGTTCCAGTCCGTGCTGTTGTCCTGCTCCCGCTCCGGCTTGTCGGCGTGCTTGGCCGTCTTCACGACGGCCGGCCTGCAGGTCCGTATCTGCTGGTCACGCGGTATTCGGGTACTGATGGGGTGGCCGTTCCTGTTGTCCACGGTCCGGTGCCTCCTCGATTCCTCTCAAATGTCGACATACCCATTTGAATAGTACATACACGAACGACCTCGGCCCCCGTCCGGGCACGCCGCATGAAGGGCTGCCGCCCGGGTGTCACGATGCGCTCAGGTGCACGGCGGAACAGGGCCGGCCCCGGACGCGGGAACCCGGCCGGAGGGCACCGCCCGCCGTGTCCGCGCCTGCCCCGTCCCGATGGACGGAAACCGCCGGCCGACGCGGCGGGCACCCGGCCGCGACACGGCCGCCGCGCCCCCACGCGCCCTCCCACCTGCACAGACACTCCCGGGTAGCGGGCCGTGCGGAGGTCCACTGACGGCCGACCGCCCACGGTTCCGCAAATGCCCTTATTCCAGCAAATTGAGTGTCATCACGGGCGTGCCGCCATCGCCGCCGGGCGGTGGGGGCCGACGCTTGCCCTGTCCAACCCCGCGGGTACCCCCGGGCACCCGCTGAGACAGGAGGTCCCCATGCGTCTTCCCCGTTTCGCGACCGCGGTCGGTGTGGCCGTCGTCGTCGTCCTGGGTGGTGCCGCCGGTGCCGGCGCCGCCACCCCGGAGCTGGTCGGCACCCACGCCGGCCACGCTTCGCACGCCTCGCACGACGACCACGGGCGCCACGGGCACCACGCCCGTCATCACCACAAGCGCCACCTGCCGAAGTGGTACGGCAAGCGGCACCACCGCGACAACCACCGTCACCACCCGTTCGCCCAGCACCACCGCCGCTGACCCCCGGCGGCGGGCCCTTGAGGCGGGGGGGGGGGGGGGGGGGGGGGGGGGCGCCCCGGGCGGGGGGGGGGGGGGGGGGGGCGCCCCCCGGGCCGCCCCCCCCCCCCCCCCCCCCCCACCCCGGGCCCCCGCGCGGGGGAGGAGCGCGGGGGGGCGCGCCGAG
>NZ_JBIVNJ010000060.1:0-19609 GCF_044753585.1 Streptomyces sp. NPDC088354
ACAACCGCTCACCATCTGACGACTTCACCTGTCCGGGCCTTGGCACACCCACACAACGACATAGAAGCCCTCAAAGTCACCGGTATTGCACCTAGGGGGCCCTCATCTGCGGAGAGCGTGATCCCGCTCGTCTGGCCGACCTTGTGGTTGGCCGGGCCCGCAACAAGTTCCCCGCCTTGAGCGAAGCGTTGGACGGTGACTTCACCGATGACCACGCGTTCATGGTCTGGCATTACCTAGACAAGATCGACCGTTGGAAGAAGGTCGTCGCCAGCTTCGACGACCGGATCACCACGCTGCTGCCCGACCGCCGGCGGGACCTGCTCAACCTCACCACCCTTCCCGGCATCGGGCGCCAGGGCGCCAAGATCATCATCGCCGAGACCGGCGGCAACATGGCCCAGTTCGCCTCTGCTCACCACCTGGCCTCCTGGATCGGGGTCTGCCCAGGACAGAACGAGTCTGCCGGAGTGAGTCGCTCCGGCCGCACCCGTCCCGGCAACAGCAACCTCAAACGGCTCCTCGGGATCGCCGCCATGGTCGCGATCAAGAACAAAAACTCCTACCTCGGCGTCTTCTTCCAACCTCGCTCTCGTCGGATAGGCAAGCGGAAAACACAACGGCCAACCATGCCGAGGTAACCAGAAGATCATTTACCGAGCAGCGCTTACACCGAAGCCTTGGCGCTCGCATGGCCACGACTGGCACAAAAATTCTATGGACACTCATCCCTGCGTGCTCTAATGGCAAATATGGGCAACTTAATGCCCTGGACCACGAAAGAAAGTAAATTCAGGGTCCATCACTGCACGACGCAAAGTTAAGGCTTCAGTAATGCGCACAACCTTCAAGTGGACGCTTAGCACAATTATTGCCGTGATGGCGATGATTGCCCTCTCTCTGGGCCTGTCGACTCAGGCGTCCGCATCCTCCTCGTTCGGAACGGGGACAGGAAACGGTAGCACTAGCGCCTGCGCTTCATGGACGATGTGTATCTTCAGTGACAATGGCTACAAGGGCAGCGTCCTAAAGCAGTTTGGGGATGACAGCTACAGCCTCTCGGGAACTGAGTACTCGCGCTTCAACGACAAGACCTCGGCGCTCATCAACAACTCGTACAGCTACTACTGCTTTTTCGAGAACCTGTTCTCAGGTCTGACTTTCCAGATCAACCCCCGTACGACGGTGCCCTCGGTCAACAGTTGGATCAACGACAGGATCACCTCTTGGCTTGTCGGAACCTGCTGATCAACGGAGGACGAGAGATTGCGAGTGGGTCGGACATCCGGACAGACGGTTAGTGGTCAGCTAAGGCGACGCTAACAGTTGATTTCGGCGCGTCCGAGAACACTGCACCGGAATGCCGTGCCAGGTGTCACGAGGGGGCATACCCGTCGTGACACCTGGCGCTTAAAAGAAATTATTAGACATGTCGATCGAGAAAGAAAATTCGGAACAGGAAGATACTGTGAGCGAGGTTGCCGAATTCTCCGACAATGGATCTCCACCCTGTACAGCGAAAGTCCAATCCATGCGGGCGGAAGCTTTCAGTCGACCAAGTTCTCTTTGCTTGGCATGTCGTAATTTTATACCCAATTTTCACACTTCATGCGAGATTAGTCAGCGGTCAAGTGAATCGAAGTCATTCCGGCTCACACTCGCTCAGCTCGAAACAATATACGCCCTCCACGTTAAGGTGCAGCCATCCTTAATGTGACCCGTTTCACGCACGCGAAGATTCTTCACTACTATTGGCAATTTCTTGCACTCAACCTCGGAGGTCTGTAATGCGCAGGATTTTTAATGGTCAGTCCACCCCGATTAGCGGCCGGCCCCGGAGTCGACACTCCAATCAGGCGGCACCTCATATTTCTGGCGAAAAAAACATTCTTCGCCTACAAGGAATCTCGGCAATTGCATACACTGTCCTCGGGGCTGCCCTAATTGCCGGCTGCACCTCGCCGAATGCTGATCGCGAGGTCGAATCCGCGCAGTCTACTCCCGTCTCGGCACAGCAAATGCTAAATATTCTGACATCACTTCTTCCGGATGGGACGCTGTCCCAGCAAGAGGGGACAGGTCTGACAGGAGAAGCCCCTACAGCCAATGCCGAGCTTTCCTTTGAAGCGAGCGGGCGTTCAGCCAAAGTAAAGCTATCGCTGTTTCGGTGGGGTCTTCCAATTCCCTCGCTGTTCCTGCAATGTCCCGATACCGCGTACGCTCCATACAGCCAGTGCACTAAGTCGGATCTCCCTGATGGTGCGCAGATTACGGTCGACCAGTCACCCGCCAAAAACTCTAACCCGACCGGCCCACAAGTTATCACGGTACAACTCACGTACAAGGACGGGGGACAGATTCTGGTGACCCAGGCCGGCACCAAAAATGAGAGAATCGGAAAGTCCGGGCGAAACTCACTACCGTTGACCAGTGATCAGATTTCAAATGTCGCGAAAGCCATAGAGTGGAAACCTATTCTTGCAGAGTTTCCAAAGCCGCCCGATGTGGAGCAACCGAAGTCAACCGCCCGGATGACCGGCGAGGAGATAGGTCGCACCATCACTTCGTTGCTACCCACAGGAATCGAGGCAACTGAGCCCAGTGGCTCTGATGGTTTTGGGCATGTGACGATCGATGATGGGAATGGCAAGAGTCTCATAGCTGTGAACGTTCAACAGTGGGAACCTGGCGACCCGCGGATGAGGAAGGTGTTTGCGGGAGCAGACATTCTGCCTGACCAAACTCGCATCAAGATCACCAAAGAACCCTCTCCCGATGGAGGCAAGGGAGCCGTTGTATGGTCTGTTGACACCCTCAAAAAGGACGGCGCCCGCGTCAGGGTAATGGCACTAAACGCAAAAGCTTATACGCTTCCTGCCAGCCGCAGCATACCTGCCCTAACCATTGAACAACTCAAAACAATCGCACTCGATAAGCAGTGGCAGGACGCTGCTGAACTTGATTGAGTGACGTCGGTCTGGTCTCCGGAAAGCGGCCGGGCAGCTCCGGTAGTTCTAAGGCGATGTGAGATCATGCGCAGCTCGGGGGCTGACCCAGGGTCTTTGAGAAGTCTCGAGGTGGGCGGTTCGCCTGCTGAGTGCTGGATGTGACGGGTTGTCGGCTTCCGTCGGCAGCGGCCCTGGACGCAGAACAGGCATGGCCGCTGGTGATCATGTGGGTGTCGAGTCCGTATGAGCACCGAGCGAGTCCATGCCTGCGCGTCCATCTTCCCGTATGCCGTCATGCCTGCAGCAACTGGGCGCCCCCTCCGGCCCCATCGCGCCGGAAACGGTCGCTGACCTGCGGACCTACCTGGTCGAGGTGCCTGATCCACGGGCCCTTCGCGGCGTCCGCCACTCGTGGACGGCCCTGCTGACCGCGGCGGCGGCCGCCGTTCTGTCCGGCGCCGCCTCGATCACGGCAATCGGCGAGTGGGTTGCCGACGCGCCGCAGCGCGTCCTGGCGCTGCTCGGGTTCCGCCCGGACCCGCTGACCGGCCTGATCCGGCCGCCGCACTCCACGACTATCCGTCTCGTCCTGGCCGCCGCGGACGGCGACGCCCTGGACCGGGCCGTCGGACGCTTCCTCCAGGAACGTCAGGACCCGGTGTCCGGCCGGCGGGCCATCGCCGTCGACGGCAAGACACTCCGCGGGTCCCGCACCAAGGACCGGCCGGCCACCACGCTGATCGCCGCGATGACCCACAGCGGCCAAGTCCTCGCCCAAAGGCAAGTCGACCGTAAGAGCAACGAGATCCCAGCCTTCGCCCCGCTCCTGGACGGCATCGACCTGACCGGCACGGTGATCACCGCAGACGCCCTGCACACCCAGCACGACCACGCCTCCTACCTGCACGAACGCGGAGCCCACTACCTGGCCGTCGTCAAGAGGAACCACCCCGGCCTGCACGACAAGGTCCGCCGCCTGCCCTGGCACGACATCCGCCTGGACCACTACGAACGTGCACGGGCCCACCACCGCGACGAGATCCGCCGACTGAAGACCACCGCGTTCGCCCACCTCGACTACCCCCACGCCCGCCAAGCCCTCCAAGTCGTGCGCTGGAGACGTGACCTGGCCACCAGCAAGCTGACGATCGAGCGGATCTACCTGGTCACGAGCCTGCCGCCCGGCGCAGCCACCGGCAGCGAACTCGCGGCCTGGATCCGCGGACACTGGCGCATCGAGAACCAACTCCACCACGTCCGGGACCTCACCTTCCGTGAGGACGCCTCGAAGATTCGCACCCGGCACCTGCCCCGCGTCATGGCCGGTCTGCGCAACCTCGCTATCGGCGTCCACCGCCAGGACGGCCACACCAACATCGCTGCCGCACTCCGCCGCACCAGCCGAGACCACCAGCGACCCCTCACCGCCCTCGGACTGACCTGACGAACCCGGACACAAGATCACTTCTCGAAGACCCTGGGCTGTTGAGGGCGTGTGCCACGGCCTGGAGTTTCTCGGGTGACCACCTGGACAGGTCGGTTCTTTGGGAAAGTACTGGCGGAGAAGCCCGCTTGTGTTCTCGTTCGTCCCGCGCTGCCAGGGGCTGTGAGGGTCGGCGAAGTAGACCGTGACGCCGGTGTCGAGCTTGAACTGCGCGTGCTGGGACAGATCCTTGCCACGGTCCCAGGTCAGCGATCGCCGGACTGCTCGGGCAGCGTTGTGATCACCGGTGTGAGTGCCTTGTTCATCGACACGGCGCCGTAGCCGGCGAGAGCGGGTCCGTTCTTGGTCCGTGGGATCGTGCCGTCACGCAGATCATGCCACCCACCAGCACAGACACCTCAGCCGCTATCACGCACCAACTTGTGAGGAGCCGGAAGTCAAAGCCCTTACCCAGGCGATGAGCGGGCTCAAAGCCGTACTCCTCGGCGTAGATCCTGAGCTGCGCGAGTCACCACATATCCCCCGCCCCTATGAACAGCCCAACGACTCCCTCACCACGTAGTAGGCGGTCTTAAAGAAGCTCCCTATTCGGTTGCCTGGCCGATCGCATGCAAGAGGGAATCCGTTTCTACGGCGAACCCGACTGGTCCCGCTGGATTCAGATACAACAGATGTCCTTTCGGTATCTGATCGACCAACTGTGTCACGGCGATCACCTGGTGGCGAAAGGCACCCATCTTGTCGACATGCGGCTGAGAAGTGAAGGCCGGAATCACCGCTGTGCCGTCAGGAGTTGACGCAGCGACCGGTGAGCCCGCCGCATCCACCAGTACCGCGACCTCAGTTGCCGCAAGCAACCTTGCGACTTCCTCGGTGGGGCCGTATCCGGTGGCAGCCAACTGAACCGCGGCATCGAGGAGGTCTTCCGGTTCATCCCAGTTCAGCATCGCCGGCGAGGGTCGATAATCGGGGTTTACAGCCCACCCCGCCACCTCGCCATCTTCGTCCGACCGCCATCCCCCCACAATTGCCCACTCTGGCAGGTTTTGGTCGTCGTCCCACAGTGGATCAACAAGGTCAAGCCAATGATTCGGGAAGGAACGGGCCGCTTTACGGACGTCGTCGGGAATATCCTCGAGATCCTGGTCGTCAGAAAGCGCGCGGTCGACGTCCGAGAGCACGGGTACAGCACGCAAGCGTCTCGCCCGACCATGAAGGCTGGTGGTCGCCATGCTCCTGCTGCCGAATTCGCCGTCATCAATGTGCTTGGCTTCGTTGTTACCGCGTTCCGCATCTCGAATTACTTCCTTCAAAGGCCCTCCGGCGACCATTTCCCCGCCCGCGATGCGACTTCCGTTCTGGTAATTCCCCTCTGCTACCTCATCAATAGAGAAATCCGGACCGGAGATTTTTTCTATAAACGCTTCAGCCTCCGCCTTGTCGATCTCGACATGCTCGATCTCGTTGTGGCCCAACATGTAGAGAGCAAAGTATTCTGTGGGCTCCCAGCGGTGATTCCGGGTGTACACCTCGTCGAAACTTACTCCGTCCACGATGCGCCGACGAGAAACACCGGTTGGGTTTTCGCGAAAGGAATCTGCTCCCAGCATCGCATAGTATCTTGTGTGCTCCATTGGATCCTCCGCCGTCGAGTTTCTTGCATACTACCCTGCACGTCTATCCACTCAAAGCCGTACGGAAGAGGCCCCATCAGGTACAGGAACGCGACGAAATATTTTCTCCTGCTCCTTCAGATTGGCAGCCAGATCTTCCCGACTTACACCAGGAATACGCACCTTCTCATACAAGCTATGAGCGGCCTCTCTGGCATCAACACTCCGCGCGGTATGGAATTGCACCTCGAAATTGACACCGTTTACCACGTCACGCCATACCGAGTTGATACCTTGATATCCTGAACTTCCCCAGGAATTGCGGTAATACAGCAACGTATAGCCGCGACGCCGCAACTCCGCAGCAACCTCTCCAACGCGTTTTGTGTATTTTCCATCTTTGGTTACTTTTACGGTGTAACGCAGGGCGTCTCCGAAATTGAGCACAGCATCTTGCGCCGCAAGAGCAGGATTCTGATGCAATTGCGTCGCCAATTTGCGCTTCAGAGAGTGTTCCGACTTGACGTCAGAGGCGAGTTTCAGATTGTCGATCTTTCTCATGCAAGATCGCAGCTGGACTGTAATGCGTGGCTCCAGCCTGTATGCGCTTTCTCTGAGATCGCTGGCAAGTTCGTTCGCCTCGGCAGTGAGCTTCAATCCATTTGGACCTCGCCAAGAGCCATCCTGCAGTGTTTTTCCTTGGTGCTCAAATTCCTTTTCCCAGTCACGCCGAGTGATTACTCTGACGACTTGAGGCTTCTTCTGGCCCGGCACCTTCCGGACGATTTCGACCCGGTCGATAAATTCTGGCCTGATGCCCTTCCAGAAAGCCACCTCGTACATCATCCACCATGCTCTGCGCCGGAGGCTGGCTACCATGTCGACGCCACCGGGGGCTTTAATCACATAGAGATTGGCCGTTCCGTCCGGGGCGACGGCCCAGGGTGGAAGGAATGTGCCGGCGCTGCGAGAGGCGCTCACCATGGCTGTACGTTGTAGATGACTCTGGTAGTGGAGGAGACTACGCGGTGCTTTATTGTTCCAAGGCCGAAATCCCTCATTGAATATAGTGTCAAAGTGGCGTGTGTCGTATCGGAAAAGCGGCTCATTGTCTTTGCGGAAGAACAGAGTTCGATACGTTTCGGTCCTACTGACCCGCAGCTTGTCGGGCCGCAACCCGAAACGACTTTTGCCGAATCCTGCTGTCGGCTGCGGCTCAGTTGTAGTGTCGCTGTGAAACTGCGACAAAGCCCATCGTATGCGCTCGTCAGGAAACTTTTCCTTTACGACAAACGAGTCGTCGTCGGCTAGTACATCTTCCACCTCGTCGGTATCGGAGAAGTCGCCATCAGCATGGACCGGGGCATGCGCCGCCGCCCGGCGTTGTGCTTCGCGGCGTTGCGCCTCTGCTTCCAGGCGTTCAGCCTCACGACGTCGCGCCTCTGCTTCAAGGCGTTCAGCCTCACGACGTCGCGCTTCACGACGTTCAGCCTCACGACGCTGCGCCTCTGCTTCTAGACGTTCAGCCTCACGACGTCGCGCTTCACGACGTTCAACTTCACGACGCTGCGCCTCTGCTTCTAGACGTTCAGCCTCACGACGTCGCGCTTCACGACGTTGCGCTTCCGCTTCGCGACGTTGCGCTTCCGCTTCACGACGTTGCGTCCGAGCAGCCCGGTGCGCCTCCGCCGCACGATCCGCTGCCAGCTGCGTCACTGCTACCCGGCGCTCCGCCGCTTCCTGCGCTTCAACTGCCCGCTGTGCTACCCGTTCTTCAGCCTCAGCCTGCTGCTCCGCCAGCCATTGTTGTTGCGCCGCATCTGACGCCAGATCGTCCGCCGCTTGCTGCGCTCGTTCCGCCACCAATGCCTGCTGTCGTGCTACGGCCCGCTGATTCTGCACCTGCCACAACGGTGCCGCACCACTCTGCTCCAGCCGTACCAACCGAGCCGTCTCTCGCTGTACTGCAGCCAGCTTCCGTTTCGCGGCCTCCTGATCCGCTGTCGCTTGTTGCAGCGTCTTATTCCAGTGAGTCGCCAGTCTCCGAGATTCGGTTACTTGTTGATCGGCTGCTTCGGCTTGCCGACTCGCCGTCAAGGCATGTCGTTGTGCCACCGCGAGCTGCGCTGACACCCTCTCTACCTCTGCTTCCCAACGCAGTTCCGTATCCGCCCACTTCGCCACCTCATGGTTCAGGAGCTCGCCGGCATCGAACTGAGCCGGGGCATCTGGAATCACGGCGAACTGCGGCTGCCCGCCATCGCCTTGGCGTGCGTGTACTGCTGCAGCCGGTGCGGCGTTGGGTGCTTGTGGCAGAAGATAGTCGGTGATCTTCAGGAGGTCATTCGGGAAGAATCCCTTACCAACATTGGTGAAGTACTTCGATGGCTTTGGCTCTCGGCGTGAGGCTCCAAAAATCCATGGGGGATTCTTATGACTAGGAAGGTTCTGCCGCCCGGGATCGTCCAGTTTCATCTTGGCTTCGATATCCCGCAGCTTGTTCATGACCTTGCCCGTACGGGTCGGTAGTTCATCGACCGTAATGCGTTCGTACCCCGTAGCCAGTGCTCCATGCGTCGTAAGCAGTGAGTTTCTTGCGGCGTGCCACTGCTCCATACGCCAACTGCTTGTGTGGTCGCGGTCCTCCATGTACATGACGGTATGCCCCATCAATGCAAGAGACTCCAAGTTGCCACTGCGAAAGCCCAGATGGCGAGTGCTGCGGCTGTACCGGTGCAGGTACTCGTAAACCTTGAACTGACCGACCCGGTCGTTACCTCCCCAAGATTGCAGGAACGCCTTGTCGGCCTTCCAAAAGTTCGTCAGATCTCGGACATTCAGGCCAGCCTTGTGCGCCTCCTGCACAATGTCCCTGTATTTATTTTTATGCCGCGGGTCGGCGTATGCATCACCTGCGATCACCACCAACGGCTGTTCTCCTTGCGCCTTCGCCTTTGTCGCCAGACCGCGCAGAATTTGCCGCATACCCTCATATGACGTGTCATGCTCCGCATGTGCGTGGCCGCTCTTGCCGCTGAAGCGCGACCAGAGCACGATCGTGTCCTGCGTCTTAGATGGCAACGCTCCCTTGCGCCGTAGCCAGTCGGCAACCGCCGCCTGCGTAGCTGAGGGGAACCCGGAATCATCCACGCGCCATGCCCTACGAATTGCCCGACGCACCCCGACAGTGAAGTTGCGGGCAATCCACTTAGTGCCGTCACGCACTTGCAGGGTGTGCTCTAGCTTTTGTGCGTGTGAAAGACCGGGGCTGAGATCGTCGAAGATGCGGTTCACCTTCTTACGACTCGCCTCGAACGCCGCTTGTCCGTCGGCTGCGACGCGGTGCACACGCGACGAAGGGATACCACTGCTCCGGTAGAATTCGGCGATAGCGTCGCTGGAATCCTTCCTACCTGCCACGTCGCTGACCAACACCACATGCAGCTTTGGGTCTCCGATCAAGGCTGCGGCGATACCGAACTGATCACCGGATGCATACCCCGGTTGCACCAGTACGCGAACACCTGCCGGTGCAGTGTCGTCCAACCGCTTCGACAGCGCGGCAGCCAACTGGTCATTGAGCCCCGGCACGCGCATGACCAGCCTGGCCCGGTCTGCATAGCTCAGGTTGAGCGAGCCCACCTTGACCAGAGTTTCGGGAGTCCAATGCGGTTGGCCTGTGTATTGCAGTCCGACCAGGTCCTTCACCCGCACCGGGCGGTCCATAGTTGCAGGCCGTTCCAACCAGCGGCGCATGCGGTCCGTGAGATCACTGTCGACAATCTCGCGGCCCTGCTGCTCTTCACCGTGCCTGCCCCATACGTCAAAGCCCGGAGCGAGTAGGACAGGGCCAGATTCCTGACGCTGTGCATGAGCCGCAAGTTCGTCCCGCCGCCCACGACCGTACAGCCCGGGACGGGTCTTGCCGGTAGCGAACTTCTCGGCCTTTTCCTCGGCGGCTTGCTGACCACCGTCGACGAGCGCCCGAGTGATCTCCGCAAGGTGATGCCTGCGCTGCTCCCGCATTGCCTGTGTTTCAGGATCCGTCCCGATCAGCGTCCGCCCCGGATTCACCCGCTCCTGGATCGCGAAAGCCCGCGCCACAGCTTCGGGACGCAAACCCTGCAACGCCGGCTCCGTCAGTACGGCCTCTACGAACACCGCGATGTCGCCCGTTTCGGGCACCGTTTCCGGCACCGCCGGCTCAGCCCGCTTGCCCTCCCGGATCTGCCTCCGCCGCGCCGCCTCCACAGACGTGGCCGGGACGGTTGGCGCATCATCCTGCCCCGGGACCGAGGCCGGTACGGGCTTTCGCGGCAGGGGTGTCTTAGGAGACTGCGCCGACTCGTCCTCCTGTACCGCAAAGAGATGCCCGAGTTTCGTGCGTACTTCGGAGTCGACTTCGCCCTCGTCGTTGAGCGGGAGGCTCGCGGTCAGACCGGTCGGCACATCAATGGTCAGTCGGCCGTTCCGGCCAGCGTTGCTGAGGTGAACTCGGACGTCGAAATCGAACACCGCGTACGACCTGTTGGCCTCCGCGTTCGTCTCAATCGTCTCCGAAACACCGCGCTCAACCTTCTGCTCACCCGCCTTCCCCTCGTCAAAAGCCGTGCGTCCCTGTACCGCGGCATCGGTGACACCTCCGCCCGCATCGGGGCCCAGCCCGCGAACTGTCCCCCCGACGCGCAGGAAGCCGGCTTCCCGGTCCTCGTCCGCCTGCCGGTACTGGCGGTTCTTCGCGGCGTGGTCCGCCTCGGACCACCTTCGCGCGGACGTCAACTCGAAGCCGACGGTGACCTTCCGCCCCGCGACATGGATGTCATACGTGTGTGCCAGCAGCTGCTTGATGCCGACGCGCAGGGCCGTCATACGCGTCTGCTGGTCGTAAGTCCATCCGGCGTCGGTGCCGATACCGAGGGCCGTCACCTCCCGGCCGAGGTGCAGCGGGTCGACACCCCGCTTCCCGCCGGCGGCCGCCACTGCCTTCGCCCACTGTCTGACGACGGCCGCGGCAGGAATGTCCCAAGGGTGGATATCGGACGGAACGGCCTCGGTCACCGAGGCGGCCCGTTCCCCGTCCGGATGCCATGCCGGGTCCCACCGCAGGCTGCTGGTGATCGCCTGCCGCAGCGGCTGCTTGTCGGGGCCGGCCGCCGCAACCGTCATGGCCCGCGGTGTCAGCAGCCTGGCCTGGCCGGACAAGGAGTTCGGCTCGCTGGTGTGCGTCCACGTCCACGACTGCTTCGCGAACCAGGCGCGCTCGGGCTGAGGTGCTCGCATCGGCAGCCAGGCGCCCAGCGCCGTCACCGCGCGGCCGATCGCGACGGCAAGTCCTCCTGGGGCGCTGAGGATTTCAGGCGCCTTCGTGGCGAGGCGCATCTCCACTTGGAAGGCCACTTCGTGGCTGAACTCAACGCTCGGTCCCTTGGGGCTGGAGCGCACGATATCCAGGATCTTCAGCTTCTCCGTGATCCCCCGGAGCGCCAGCCAGAAACGCGAGACGTTCAGGTCTCCACCGGCGTGGCCGTGGTCGCCGTCCTTTTCGTGAGCGCCGCCGCGTCCCGTTACGTTGAAGCCAACACGGAACCCGTGCCCCACGGACTTCTTTTCCTTCTCCTCCTGCACTTCCTCGCCGCGCAGCGTGAGCTTGTCCTTGGGGCGATCCCGGGACTCGGTCGCCGGGGCCATCCCGACCGCCTTGACGCTCACCCACAGGTACCGGGTACCGCCACCGAGACCGGACAGAGACGACGACTCGTTGCCACTGAACGGGAACCAGCCGGACACACCGTCACTGAGGAGCTGTGACCACTTCTTCTCCAGGGAATCGGAGCGGAACGCGGCAAGCAAAGCAGTGCGCAGAGCCGTCGGCACATCGCGGCGGGACAGCACACCCCGGTCCTTGAGCGTATCGACGATGTGCTGGAACACACCGCCAGCCTGCAGCGCTTCCGCGTGTGTTGCCGAGACCTGCAGGCTGCCCCCCATGTAGCCGTGACGTACCTCGGGCTTCGACGCGACCGCATCCTCGGATGCCTGCGCAGTCCCAGAGGGTGCGGCTTGGGCGGGCATTACGTCCTCGATCCGCCGCTCGGGGACGAGCATGTCCATTCCGGACGCGATGTGGACCAGGCGCGTGGTCGTCTGGGCCATGTCCTCGTGCCCTTCCTTCCACCGGTGCATTGTGATCTCCCAGACGGCGTCGGCCCGGAAGGGCTCCCCCTCCGGGTACGTCACGCGGGAGATGTCGATTCCGCCCTCGGAGTTCTCCTCCGACGCGCTGCCCACATACCGGCCGTCGGCGACCACCTGGCTGACGTGTCGGCCGCCGGCGGTTTCCTGGTGCGCGTCGCCATGCTGCTCAGCGCTTTCCTCCTGCGGATCGACCATGGTGACCTCGTTACCAGAGTCGGAACCGTACCGGGCCTGCAACCCCAGCGCCGCTGCGCCGCCGACCGCCCATTCCGTTGCGGTCGTATTCGAGTGCACCGCCTGCCCCTGGGAGTACTGCTCGATCTCCGTCGGCTGGTCCTTAGCAAACTTTTCCACCGGCCGCGGCTTGTATCCGCGCACACGCACCGTCATCGCCGATTGCTGGCCAGCGACCTCCGGGAAACCCACCACCAGCCCGTTCGGATCCGTCAGGTGCCCGAAGAACGATGCCAGCGCACTCGGCAGGAAAGCATTGGTCAGCTGAGTCGGCCAGGCCTCTTCGCGATCCGCACCGAGCGGTATCCGGTGGATCGCCGAGTACAACCCACCGGCCAGCTTCATCAACTGGTCGGTGGACAAAAACGCGGGATACAAGCCTGCGGCACCCTTGGCGAAGTCGAACTGCGGCTCGCCCTGCGGCCAGCTTCGCATGTACCGCACAGTGCCCGCCTCGAGCCGTTCCTCCCGCGAGACCGGCTCGGCCGGCGCATGTGCCCGCGCGACCACGACCTGAGCGAGCAAGTTGCCCGGGTCGTCCAACCAGAACTTCAGTGCCTTCTGCGGGCGTTCCACAGGCGCGATCGAGACCTCGTAGAGCACGTCGTAACGGTGCTCGTCGACCGCCCCAACGTTTTCCATACGCCGATAGCTCTTGGCGACACTGGTGAACGCACGGCCCTTGGCGACGCCGTACGCGCCCTGCAGTCGCAGGGCACCGAACTGCATCCGCGTCTCGGGAGAAACCTGGAAGCGCGCCGCCGCACCGAACGCGAACTGTGCCAGATGGCCGTGCTCAACACTGCCGGCCACAGTCTCACCCAACGCGGCCCGCTTGTTGACCGTCATGTCATACGTGTCCGTACCGCGGTGCGCGAGCAGGTGACCGCGCACCTTCAGCCGGAACACCCGCCCGCCCACCTGCACGTCGTGATGCACACCGGCCAGCAGGTCGGCTACCTCGCCCTCCAGCGCCGGCCGGCCGAAGAAGCTCGCCAACTGGCCGTCGACCGCACTCCATTTGACCTTCCTCTGTCCCGCCGCCGCATCCCGCAGTAGTGCCCGCAGGAACACCTCCACCAACTCTGCACCTGGCAACGCCGCCGCCACCGCGAACCCAGCGCCCCGGTATGCGGCCAGTGCCAGCGGCAGAGGCACCGACTGGCTGCCCTGGACCTCGCTGCCCTTCTGCCGAAGTTCCTGAACCTGCGCAGCTGTCCGCTCCGCACGGACCATCGACGTCTGCAACCCCGCCGCCCGCAGCAGCAGCCGCACGTGTGGTTGCGCCACCGCTGGAAGAGCAGCGGCCGCCTCCTGCGCCAACAGCTCAGGACTGCGGACCTCGCCGAGGACAGCCTCCTCGAACGCCCGTGCACCCTCACCGCCCCGCCACGGCACACTCACCTCGCCATGCGCCTGCGCCTGGACCGTGCCGAGCCGAGGGTGCGACGTGCTGGTCCACTCCAACGACAGCACGGCTGTGGCACGGTATCTCGCCATGACCTCTTGGGCCTTGAGGATCGTGTGGCTCAGCGTCTGAGTGGTGAGCGTCCGCGACCACTTCGAGCCCGAGGTGTACGACAGTGTCACAAACGGGAGCATGCCCTTGGCCTGTGGATGAGCCACCGACGGAGCCGCAATACCCGTGAGGTTGGCGACGGCAGTCACCGTGGCATTGCTCTTGCCACCGCGCTGCTGGACCACCGACAGGCCCGTCCCCAGATCCTCACGGGTCGAGAAGTCGGTTGGGCCGATCGCCTCGAGATCACTGAAATCGGCCGTTGCCCGGAAGTGCCCCCTGAACCCTTCCAGCCCCGGGAGGTTCACCCCCTTCACGATCGCGGTGGAGACGTCACCGCTGGTGAGCCACCAGCGGCTCCGGTTCCGGACAGCCGGCTCCGTCAGCCACGTCATGCTCTCTTTGATCACCTCGACTGTGGTTTTCCCTGGCACACCGGCCCGCAGCAACGCACCCGTCAACGCGTCGACCAGACCTCTGAGGTCCAGACCGTTGAGAACCTCACCACCTAGTCGGTGCCGCCGCGCTCCTAGCGCTGCCACGGACCTCCCGACCGCTGGGCCACCGGTGAACGTCGCCGGCAGCGGCTCCAAAGCGACGCGAGGCTCGGCAGAACCCGAGAAGGCTTTCGGGAATTCCACCATCACCTGGCGCGGCACCGACACCGCTTCGGCCGGAACCTGCGCTGCACCATCCACCGACAGCCTGAAGCGGAGCTCCGAAACGAAACCGTTCGAGTCGTCCACGAACAGCTTCCGCCCGCTGATGACGTTCTGCTTGGCCCCCCACATCGTCGACCGGGCAGCATGTCCACTGACCTGCACGCCGGCCACCGCTGTTGACGCGGCCACGCCCGCGAGCTGCACGGCCGTAAAGATGGCCAGGTCGGTGGCCCGGACGTGCTCCTGTGCGCTCTCCACTGTCAACGAGGTCGAGGCGAAGCGGACCGTGTAATTGCGGACCTTGTCCTTCGCCGAAGCTTCGGCAAGCGGCTGCAACTGGTGCAGCTCCGGTCGTAGCCACACCACCCGCCCGTCGTTGAGGGCGAAGTGTTGTCCCCGCTCCAGCCACGTGCGCCAGTCATCGAGATCACGGGCTACCAGCATGTCGGTGACACGCTTGACGACCTCGTCCCGGAGACCCGGCACCGCAAAGGCGTCTGAAACTTTTCGCGCATGCTCCGCCGCGTCCTCCGGCGTCCACTCCTCGACGCCGCGCAACGTGAATTCACCTAGCATGCCGTGTTCGGCGTACCACGGAGCTCGGTGGGGAAGACCGACCACCGCCGTCTCGGTTTCCTCCTTCTGCGCAGCTCGCGCAGGCTCTTCCTGCTTCTTGGCGACGGCTGGCTCGGCCTTCTCGGAGACACGTGCGGGCTTCACCTCATCGCCCACGGCGAGGATCTGGGCGAGATACCCCCGAAGCTCTCCACGTGGCACCAGATTTGGGAGCCGGACCGCCTCTTCGCCCAGCTCCGCCAGTTCACGGGGCGGACTGATCAACGTTCCGTCACGATTGAGATCGATCGACGAGAAGACCTCTGCCGAGCCCGAGGCCGGCCCCGAAATGAGTGTCCCCGTGCGGTGATCGAACCACACGATCCGACTGGCGACGTTTACCGCCCACACCGGCCCGGTGGGAAGCGCACCGACAACGAACGACCTGGCGCCCTTTCCGGCAGTCCGTAGGGTGTCCTCCAGTCCCTCCCGGCTCCAAACCCGGAAGGCCAGGTCCATTCGTCGCGCTTCATCGGTCACGGGGGTCTGGGCGGAGGGCGACGATTCCTGCTGGGCCTGCATGTTCGCCGGCAGTTGGGTCTCGTCGCTGAGCCGTACTGGCCCTATGGACTGCGGCGTTGACGCCAAGTCGCGGTCGAGTCGCGGCCGCTGGCGTTCGCCGAGGTCCTCCGCGAGCAGTGTCGAGTGCGGTGTGTGTGCGGGGTGCGTGATCCGGCCGGGCTTGTGGGTGGGCGCGGGCGGTTCCCCGCCGTCCGGGATGCTGGTCAGGTTGCTGGTCGCGGCCGGCGCCGGCTTTGTCGGCCAACGGCGGGAAGCCTCAGCCGGGTACGGGCCTGCACGGTTCGGAGCGGGATCCGCGGGCCGTGGTTGCTGTTTGGGAGTCAGCGGCTCCGGGCGTGTGAGGCCGAGAAGTGCGGCTTCGGCGTCCTGGGCGATTGTGGTGATGCCCATCCTGACAGCATCTGCCGCAGACATCCATTCGCCGAGGGCAGGGTGGGTGTAGGTGTGAGTTTCCTCTTCAAGGCCGTGGTCGTGCTGTGGCTTGTGGGTCGAGTTGCGCTGCGGTGTCGTGGTGGGCGCGGGTTGCGGGAGTGCGTCGTCGTCGTGGTCAGGCTCGATACCGCCGTCGTGCGGGTCGTCAGGCGTTGTGACCACAAACCCGGTGCCACCGTCTGCGGTAGAGACAGAGCCCGAGTGCATCGCCGAGCGTTCACTGGAAACATCGGTTCCGACGACGGGCTCCCGGTCGCTGTACTCAAACCCGTGGCTGCTGGTCCCGGCGGCACCATCGTTGGCCGGGCCACCGGGCTCTGGTCCATTCCCATCAACCGCAGGAAGCTGAGGCGGCCCTGTGTGGGTGCCACGTGCAGGCCGTGAGGAAGACGAGGCATCCGACTGCTCATCCCCCCTGCCCCGGCCGAAGAGCCCGGGGCGGTTCCTGCCCGTGGCCAGCTCCCGAGCCCTGGTCACGGCAGCATCCTGGCCACTGTTGACGAGCACCCGGGTGATCGACGCGAGGTCACGCCAGCGCCGCTCCCGCTTCGCCTGCGTCTCCGGATCCGTCCCGATCAACGCCCGCGAGGGATCCATTCGCTCCTGAATCGCAAACGCCCGCGCCACATCAGCCGGACGCAACCCCTGCAACGCCGGCTCCCTCCGCACGGCCTCCTCAAACCCAGTCACCCCCCCAACCGGCCCAGCCACCGGCCCAGCCACCGTCTCCGGCAACACCACCTCAGGACGCTTCCCCCGCCGGATCTGACTGCGCCGCACCTCATCCGCGGTAGCGACATCGTCAATCGCGTCGCCCGCAAAGCGGTGGGCCGGGGTTGCACCCGGGTTCACCACGTCCACGCCGTGTGCCAAAGGGCGTCTCGGGGCACTGCTCGGTTTGTCGAGGGTATTTTCACTTTCCGGGGTGAGCAGGCGGAGCTTACTTATCCAATCAACGAGTTGAGGGTCGAACAGTGCAGTGTTTTCTTCTGGTACCAGGCTGGGGTCTGCAGTCCCGCTGTCGTTAAGGGCTGCGACCCCGAATTCTTCGTGCGCGTACCGAGCCATCAGCACGGGCGTGTTCTTCGGGCCGTAATTGGACTCCTGGATCATGCCAGGACCGGAGATGTTGCCGGCAGATTCCTTGAGCATCATTCCAAGCTCATGGGCAAATTTTCGAGAGGCGCCTTCGCCGTAATTCCCCTGGAACTCCGACATAAAGTACTGATAGCTCGAGAGGCTTCGCTCCAGGGCGCGCCGCGCAAATACGGAGCCGCCCGGGGAAACAATGACATTAGTGTTGAGACGACCCATTTCATACAAATACTGGGACGCCCAGTACGTACGCTCATCAAGGTCACGGACTCTTGTGCCGAGGCCGGCAGCGTTCAAGGCGCGGTCGACCGAAGCCATGTTTCGCACTTCCGGCGCGAAGACCGGGACGTCCCTGTGGTGCATCGCAATTGTGTCAAGGTTCTGAAGATCCGCCTTGCCTGGCGCGATGTCCACATCCAGGTACACGCCACCGCCTTCGCGGGCATCACTGAACATGGCATAGCGGACCACATCGGAGACCATGTTGTGCACCCCGATGGACTTGAGGTGCCGATACATCTCCAAGACGGCGGGCCCGCCGTTTGCCGCGACCAGTTTCTCACTGTCCGTATGGATGCGCACGCGCTCTTGCAAGCGCATACGAATTGCGTTCGGCCACGTCTGGAAAGTGTCGTCGGTCCACAAATGCAGGACCCATCCCCGACTGGCTGCCTTCGCCGCCCAAGCCTCGATGTTGGCCAATGCCTCTGGGGTGGGCTGCTTCCCGGCCCAGTACATGTGAATCTTTTTCGGCAGCAGCATGCGGTTGGGAGCCATCCGTGACACATCGCGATAGTGGCTATCAAGCTGGCGGAACTCCTGGGCATGGCCGGTGGTCCGCAGTCGGTGCAGTAGCAGACGGACAGGAGCCAGCTTTCCCCTGGCCACCCAACCGTCAATAAAGAATTTCATTCCGCGTATGTCGTGGAGATCCACGATCCGGCCGTCAGGGTGTTTTAGGGCCAGACTGTTATCCATGCCCTGCTTGGTCAGCACAACTCTGGCCACACGCGGCGTTGGCGTCCCCAGGCCGCGGCCGGAACGGATGAGTCCCGCTGCAGTCTGTCGGGCCGTCTCGGCATCCTGGCCGTCAGCGATCAGTGCCTGGGTCAGGTGGTGCACAAAACTGGCCTCGACGCTTTCGGTGCGCTTGTTGCCCGTAGCATTCGCACGGGCATCGGCGAACTTGTTCACCGCATTCGACACACCGGGCGTTCCCGCAAACCTTTTGCGTACCGTCGCCCAGCCGTGGCCACCCGCTTCGATACCGACGCCCAGCCGTTCAGCACCTTCCGCCCTTATCAAGCGCGCCAAACGCTTCGCGAAATCCTTAATGGCGTCGTCGGCAGCCTCACCGACCTGACGTTCCCCTTCCGGGAAATCGACCTCCAAGCCGTCTAGCATGCTCCGTCGCACCACGGTGTCCGCAGAGTCCGCCGGCGGAACAACGAGGGGTTTGGCGTCAGAAGTCAGTTTCTTAATGTTCATTCGGACCCGAGCGCTGCTTGCCCCGTAGGGCGCGAAGCTTTCATCCAGGACTCTTTCGACGCTTGCCCCCAATCCAATTAGGATGTATTGCCGAAAAATCGGGTCGCTGTTCGGGGTCATGCGTGAGCGAATAAAGTCGACCCCACGCGCAGTCACGAGGGCGCTGAGGTCGGAGAAATCCTTCGCCAACCCCCGCTTGACAGCTGCATCAATTTTGTTATATATGATGTCCTCGATGGACATGACAGGTATTCCATCGATGTTGACCGGGGGTCTCTTGAGATCCATATTGGTCACTTCGAAAGAAATCGGCTCGTGCCCCCCTGGGGGGTAGACGAATATTTCGTGAACCGATTTCGCATTCGCGTTGCTGACTCTGTACCCGGCATTAACCAGGGCTCTAGCCGCAAGGGCGCGCCCACTAACCGGATCGATCCCCAGCGGAGCATAGATATCGATGTCCCCCGCAGGGCGACGACTCACATCATGCGCATGCAGAGCAAGGCTGCCACCCAGAGCGAACCCATGCTCTCCCAAAGCCTGCATTGCAATACGGATGACCCGCCACTTCTCAGCTTCACCGCTCGCCACCGACTGAGCAGATCCCCGTCCACCGGCCATGGCCCCGGTGCCTCGCGACAACATCGGAAAGACACCGCTCGCCGGCGACTGAGCAGACCCCCTTCCACCGGCCATGGCCCCGGTGCCTCGCGACAACATCGGAAAGACACCGCTCGCCGGCGACTGCGGCCCTGTGTGGGTGCCACGTGCAGGCCGTGAGGAAGACGAGGCATCCGACTGCTCATCCCCCCTGCCCCGGCCGAAGAGCCCGGGGCGGTTCC
>NZ_JBIVNJ010000060.1:19708-26346 GCF_044753585.1 Streptomyces sp. NPDC088354
CCAACCGGCCCAGCCACCGGCCCAGCCACCGTCTCCGGCAACACCACCTCAGGACGCTTCCCCCGCCGGATCTGACTGCGCCGCACCTCATCCGCAGACACGGACGCGGTGTCCGTCATGTCATCCTGCCCGGGGACCACGCCATCGTCCACGTGCCCGGTGACGCCACCGGTGCCGGTCGATTCACCCTCGTGAGCTACTGCATGGTCCTTGTCCCCGTCGTCGGTCTGGAGCGATGCGCGGGGCACTTCCGTCCCGTTGTTCGCGGGGGTCGTTCCTGCAGCGATGGCACTGGAGTCGAGGTTCCGACCGTTGGGGGTGGTGTCGTTGCTCTGAGTGGCCAGTGGATAATCTGCGTCCTGGTCCCCTCGGGCGTTCATCGCGCCATGGGCATCTGGCTGATGGGGCGTAAATCCGGCCGTGTGGTCGGTCACTTCGATCTCAGCGGCGCGACGCGACTGCAGGTTCTGCAGGTGAGTGCCGGCTGCAGTATCCGCGGGGAGCGCCCTGCGTCCCACGGGCACTTCGGTGATCCGTGTTGCACCCCCATCCGCCACCGTCGACCGCGCCTCGGGGAACACCGGAACCGCTTCCACCTGCTCTAGGGCCGGCGGCAGCTGATTTTCAATGCGGGTCAACAGCTCATGCAAAGTTGCCCGGCCCAGGCGTAGCTCCTTCAGAGTGAAGGCGACATCGGGATTAAGTGCCCAGGCGCTTGAGACTGGGCTGTTGGGGGGAAGCGCAATACCGATCAGGTCCCTGGCAGTCACGGTCAGAGACATGACCTCGTCGTCCTGACCGTCTCCAGTCAAAGACTGCGGTGTGGTGAGGCGTTCAGCGTGACGGGCAGCGAAGGCGCTGTTGCCGTGGCCCGGCTCATGAGCCGTGTCTGCATCAGCCGTGTCATTCGTAGCCAGAATGTCGTCTGAGCTCGTCGGACTACTCGTCTCCAATGTTGCTGTGCCGTGCTCCGTCGCGGGCAGTGCCAGGTTGACCGCTTGCAACAGGTCCACATCCGCGTCCGCCTCGAGTGCACTCCTGCCTTCGTCGGCGGGCCGGCCGTAGTCGACCTCAAGGGTGACGCGGCGCATGTGGTCCGAAGGCGCGCCGGGTTGCCGTCCCATGGACGTGTACTCGATTTCGAAGTCCTGGACTGTGGGTTTCGGTCCCTGGACATCTCGCAGCAGTGCTTCGATTCGCGCGCTCAGGGCGTCGGCGACGGTCTGAGCACGCACGGTGCCCGTCTCCTCGGCCCGGTGGCCGCCTCGGCGGAACCGCCCGTTGCCGTATCCAATGGCCAGGCTCTTCGGCAGCGGGAGTCCCCGTCGCCAGTTGCCGACGCCTGCTTGGACTAGTCGTGCTGCCGTCTCCTCCAGCGCGGCGCGGGCTTCGGCGGACAGCTCCGTCCGTACACCCTGCGCGAATGGCAGATCGACAAACTCGGGCCCGCGGGCGTGTTCGGACCCTGCGCGGACCGGGTTGGCAGGACCCGGAATGACGGGTCCGGGGGTGGAGACGTTGTCTGCGTTGGAGCCCTCGGTGTAGGCCTGACGAGGCGACAGGCCGTGTTCGGCGCGGATCTTGTTCTCGGTGAACTCAAGTCCCGCGAAATTCTCGAGCCCGACGACCTGGGCCTCATCTTCGGCCGTATTCTCAACCGATAGCCCGTGCAGGTTCCGCTGAACATGGATCAGTTCGTGTGCAAGTCCGATAAAGGGAGGACGCAGGCCGTCAGCGGTCTCCCACGCATTCGGATTGTACTGAAGCAGACTGAGCGTGCCCCGCTGCGTATCCGAGGCCCACTGCGCATTGATCGGCCTCGTCGCATTTCCCGTGTGTGCCGCGAATCGCGGACCATCGCCGATCACGGTACCCGCACCGACGCGCTCGATCTTGACCTTCGCCTGCTGCCAATTCGACAGCCCCGACCTGGTCCGACTGCTGCCAATGCTCTCCAACAACGCCCTGCCGACCGGCTGCCCCGCAAGCAGCAGCAACTGCTCGTTGACCGTCTTGAGGAAGGTCGGATCCACGTTGGGATCCCAACGGACAAAAATGCCCGGGAAAGCAGTCGCCTCTTCTCTCAGCACCCTACGCGGTTCCGCCGGCAGCGAAAGCGAACTTTCACCGTCCCCCTGCTCAAACTGCCCCGACCGACGCACCCGCCTGCTACTAGTGGGTACGGAAAGACCGTATTCCTCTCGGCCGGGCTCCGCAGACGGCTGACCGGTCCCGGCATCAGTCCTGGTGGTTTCCCTCCCGTACGAATGGTGGCGCATGACGGAAGGACCGGCATGTGTCCCACCCTGCTGTCGCTCGGCCCGCTGCTCCCGACCCTGCCCCGCGAAAAACGCGTACTGTCCGAATTCATTGGGCTGGGGGATGGCAGCGCTCCCCGCCATTGTCGGGGTTCCTGTCAGCTGCACGGCTAGGGGATACAGCCGTTGAACGGTGGCCGAAAGCTCGCCATGCTGGGCAATGGTCTCCATGGCGGTCGAATGCCGCTTACCGTAGGACCGCACCTCGAGTACGACCAGTGGAAGCGTACTTCCGCCGTTCGTGTCGAGATCTCCCAGGATGGTCATCTTGAAGACATCGTTCATCTTCTGCTGCTGCGGGTAGTCCCGCTGCACGCTACTCAGAAGGAAGTCCCGGACGGTACCCTGCTCCTTCAGTTTGAAGTCGACAGCGTGAGCTGGTGGGTTCTTGCGCAGACTTTTATTCTCCCTGTAAAGGCGGTAGAAGTCGATCCTTTCCAAGATCTTCTTCTCGAACAGCGCCACAAAGGAGTTGGCATCCGATTGGAGGAAGCGCTGCACGTCTTCGGGAAGGTGTGACAGGAGAACGGCGGGATCATGCCGTGCCAGGACCGCCGCACTTGCCTTGTCGAGTTGGTGCGCTTTCACCCCGTTGACTGCCGCAGCTGCATGCACATAGACGAGTGCCGCGTGGCCGCGCAGCTCCTGCACCCCTCGGTCAGGTGCGTTCAACTGCAGGGCAGCGTTTGCGAGATTACCGGCGATCCGACCGCGGCTCGCCCTCCAGTTCATGTACCGGGACGCGATCATATCGCTGAACACCAAGGCATCTGTCAGGTGGTCGCGAGTGTGATAACCGTACCTTTGATCCCGCCAGGTGTTGTCGCGCACATGCGCTAGGAAAGGATGGACTACGGCCAGCGGGACGCCTATATTGTGATGGACGTGCGCACCCGGATTGTCCCCAATCGGCCGTGGGCCGATCAACGCACCCTTCGCGAGTTCAGTCAACCTCCATCCGTTCTCCTTTTTCAGGACGTCCTTCAGGGGAACGGTGGGCTTGCCGCCACGATCACCAGCGATCGACTCGAATGCCGCTTCGGTCTCCATGTAAGTGCGGAGCATGCGCAGGAAGTCGCCCCCTTGTTCATGGGGGACGTTGTTCATCTCCCCTACGATGAGTTCAGGGATGACCAGGTCCACATCGTCATAATCGTCGCCTACCGCGGCTATGGCGTCACGTTCATTCCGATAGTAATTTTCGTCGGAATCCACCCAAAGCTGTTTAGATTCGCCCACGATCCTGGCACCGTTTGGACCCCAGGCCAAGACATCTCCGAGCGTGTCAAAGCTGTCGATTTCTTCATTAAATGCAAGGGGGAAGGTGAACTCCGACTCCAGGCCCGACTTCCCGCCCCGCATACGGGGCCAGTCGATCCCGGCAATTTCCAGGGCGACTTCCTCAAAACGCGCCTTTAGATCTCTGCGGGCGAAGGCAGCGCCGCGCGATATTTCAAGCTCTCGATAAACTTCAACCGCATGCTCATCGGAGACGGTGTCCCGGCCGAGCTTCTCCTTGAGATATGCGTTGACATACCGGGGAAGCTCGGATTCGAGCGACAACTCCCGGCTCTGCTCACCGATCAGACCACCATCACCCTGCTCGAATTGCGGTGTATGGGGTGTCTCGGTGCTGGTGGCCGCAGACCGCGCATGGCGGTCATTAGCGCTGACGTCATTCGTCAACGAACTCAGGTCCCCCTCGCCCAAGTTGTCGACCTTCACAGACGGCTTGGTCTCCGGGCGGGGTGCCCCGCCGACAAGGTGGCCCGCGCGGATAAGTGCTGGTGTGGTGACGGCGTCGTAGTGGGTGTGGCCGTTGTAGTGGACGTCGACGGAGCCGGTGGCGTGCTGCGGGCCGGCCTGGGCGATGAGGGTGGTGCCGGTGAAGGTACGCAGTCGGATGCCGAGAGCGTGGGCCACCAGGCCCGGGAACATCTCGCCTTCTTCACTGCTCCAGGTGCTCGTGTTGGGCTGCCACCGCCGCAACGACGCTTCCAGACCAGCAAACTCATGCCGGTCCAGCGGCAGGTCCAGCGCCCCGTCGACCGCGGCGTCGACGACACGGGACAGAATGTCGGACCCGTCGTCGCCTGAGAAGTGCTCGACCAGGTCACCGAACTGATCGAGCGACCCCACAGCCGGCTGCCCGGAACGTGCCACGCCCCGCTCGCGCATCGTCTTGTCGTGCAGAGCGCGCAAAGCACGCAGGGCAAGCCGATCCCCCGCCGTGACAGCCTGGGGAACCACACCCTCGGCGATACGCGTGAACAACCCTTCGGCGGACCGCCTCAACCGGTCGAGTTGCTCCTCACCCGTGCGGTACTGCCGCACCACCTCACCCGGGATACCCCCCGGCCCCGCATCCCGGACATACCCCACCACCAGCCCGTGCAGATCCTGCGCGGCACGCCCCAACGGCGTAGCCTCCCCCACCCTCCCGACCAGACGATCACCAACACGCCCAAACGTTCCGAGCTGACGCACCACAGCCGCATGCCGACCACCCGGATCCCCACCCAGACCCACAGGCCACAGGCCAGGCTCCATACCCACCAACACCGAATACAGCAAACACCTGCCATCCCCCGGCACCAGCTCACGCCGCCCCGCCATCCGCACAGGACCATCCCCACCCCCCGCCCCCACAACAGGCACATCAACAGGCACGTCAGCAGGTGCGTCAGTAGGTGTGTGAGCAGGTGTGTGAGGTGCCGGCCCGGAGGAGAGCGCTGCCGGAACCTGCGGTGCGTGATCCGTGCGCACGCGCCCGGCATCCCCGGCTCTCGTTCCGGACGTCACCTCCCCTTCCCGGTCCTCATGGCTGACCGTGGCCGTGGCCGTTGCCGGCCCCGCGCCAGGGATTTCGTCGCCCGCGGGCACGAACGCGGGTGGGGCCGCGCCGGTACTGCCCTGGGTACGAACCCGCGCCGGGCTGGCGCCGGATTCCCCAACCCCGCCGGGCCGGGTGGCGTCCGGCTCACCAGCGGACAGCGTGCGGACCGTTCGCGGGGCCTGGTCCGGGATGGCAGCATCATGCCCGACCGGCGGAAGCCCGAGATGACGGCCGATCTGCTCGGCATACTCGGCGGGAGTACGGCGTTGGGAACGTGGCCCGCCGACATCAATGACCAAGTGGGGCCGGGCCCCGGCCTGGGCAGGCGCCACCGTGACATGCAGGCGCTCACCGGTCGGCAGCGGATACCCGGACGCGTTGAAAGCCTGCTCGACACCCGCCGTCAAACGCTCCCACTCCGCCCGGACCTCGGCGTCCGTGACAGCCCCGGCGTGGGAGAAACCGACCTCCACCGTCACATCGACCACCGGCTCGCCGTCGTGGGTGAACCGACGCACATCAAAACCGGAACCCGCCGCCCCCAACCCGCGACCAGCCTGGACGGATGCGCCCTGGGCGGGTACGGCCTGGGTGGTGTCATGCGCCGGGACCGCACCAGTCCACGCATCCGACCGCGACACCGCCGCGCCGGCCCGCGCCGCCTGCCAACCCGGCGACGCCGACAACGACCCCGGCACTGCAACGCCATGAGCACCGCCCCCGTCCACCGCACCCACCGTCTCCGGGGAATCCGTGGTGCGCTGTGCACCGTCGCTCTCCGAGGAATGCGCCCGGTCCGGGGAGTGAGTGGTGCGCGATGTGCCCTCGGGTCCGGCAGCATGCGTCGACTCCGCGCTGCCCACCACACCTGCCGCATCCACCGTCCCCGACACGCCGACCGTGTCGGTGGTGTCGGTGGTGGCCGGACGGGTGTGCGTGTGCTGCGCGGCCGGGTGCTGTGTGCCGCCCGCGCTGCCGGCCGACTGGCCGCCACGCGAACCACCCTCAACCCCCGCCCCCGTGCCCGCGCCGGCAGGGGACGCGGTGGCCGCCCCCGTGCTCGTGCCAGTGCCGGTGCCGGTGCCGGTGTGGGATGCCAGACCGGGCGAGGACGACGTCGACACCGGTGGCCTGACCGAACCCGAACCCGCCGTGCCGTGCGGCACAGCCCCCGACTCGGTAGGAACCACCGCCCCCGGGAAGCCCGCCCCGGCCGGAATGTCACCCGTACCGGTCGTACCCGTGAACACCCCGGTACCACCGGCCGTAGCCGGCAACGGCCCCACACCCGTACCCGTGCCGGTTGCCCTGCCCTGTCCCCCACCGACAGCCCCGCCCTTACCACCCCCCGGCACAACGTTAATGAAATTACCGAGATTGAACTGCGACCCGAACTTGTGGCCCAGATCGCCCGCCGCAATGAACAACCCGCCCATGGCTATGGAACTGACCACAGCACCATGAAACGTGCTAAAGCTGAAAGC
>NZ_JBIVNJ010000061.1:0-26048 GCF_044753585.1 Streptomyces sp. NPDC088354
CGCAACGGACGCGTTCACCTACGTCGCGGGCCCGGGCATCTGACCGCACCCCAGCGGCCGGCCCCCATGGACCGGCCCGGAGCGGACGGTAACCCGTCGGGTTCCGCCCGCCTCCCAAGCCCCGGTCCGGAAACCCCCACACGGGCCGGGGCCCCGGCCCGCACACCGCCACCGACCGGACACGAGCCGGGACGGACCTCCCGGCTCGCGCGGGCCCGAGGAAGGACAACGACAGGCCTCCGGGCCGTCCGACATCGTACGGAGAACCCCGTGAAAGACAACGCCCGTCCAGCGGGACCGGCACAACCGACCGCCGTCGCCGCCGCTCCCGCTCTCACCTCGGCCATACCCAACACCGGCCCCGCGGCGGGTGGCAACAACGTCATCCTGACCGGAAGCGGCTTCACAGGAATCACCGCCGTCAGGTTCGGCGCCAACCCAGCACTGGGATATACCGTCAATTCGTCCACGCAGATCACGGCGGTTGCGCCGGCGGGAACGGGTGCGGTGGCTGTCACGGTCACTGCGCCGGGGGGTACGAGTAATGCGGTGACGTACACCTATGCGGTGGTGCCCGTCCTCACGTCTGTTTCGCCGAGTGGGGGGCCGGCTTCGGGTGGTACGACGGTCGTCCTGACCGGTACAGACCTCGGCGGGGCGACGGCGGTGAGGTTCGGGAGTACGGCCGCCACGTCGTTCACGGTGAACTCGTCCACGCAGATCACCGCGGTCGCCCCTGCGGGAACAGGCGCCGTTCCTGTCACCGTCACCACGCCGGGGGGTACGAGTAACGCGGTGACGTACACCTATACGGTGGTGCCCGTCCTCACGTCTGTGTCTCCCAGTCAGGGGCCGGCTTCGGGTGGTACGACGGTCGTCCTGACCGGTACAGACCTCGGCGGGGCGACGGCGGTGAGCTTCGGTAGTACGGCCGCCACGTCGTTCACGGTCAATTCGTCCACGCAGATCACCGCGGTCGCCCCTGCGGGGTCGGGCGCCGTTCCTGTCACCGTCACCACCCCAGGCGGCACCACCGGCCCCGTCTACTTCTTCTACCTGAATGTGCCTTTCCTCATCTCGGTTTCGCCGAGTGGGGGGCCGGCTTCCGGTGGTACGACCGTCGTCCTGACCGGTACAGATCTCAGCGGGGCGACGGCGGTGAGGTTCGGGAGTACGGCCGCCACGTCGTTCACGGTGAACTCGCCCACGCAGATCACGGCGGTCGCCCCTGCGGGAACAGGCGCCGTCCCCGTCACCGTCACCACCCCGGGGGGCACGAGCAACTCCGTCATCTACACCTACGTGGGAACACCGGTCCTCAGTCTGCTTTCCCCGGCCCAGGGACCAACCGATGCGGGATCCGGCGTCACCCTCAGCGGCACGGGACTGACCACCACGACCGCCGTCCACTTCGGTGCCGCATCCGCAGCATTCACCGTTCTGTCCGACACGGCCATCGCAGCACTCGCCCCCGCCGGAACCCCGGGCCCCGTTCCCGTCAACGTCACCACCCCAGGGGGCACGAGTAACTCACTGACCTACACCCGCCTTGCTCCTCCCGTCATCTAGGGAACGGTCCACCACTGCGCGTCGCGGATCCCGCCGGTCCAACGGCGGACAGCTCCCGACGGATAGACCGGGAAAAGGGAGTGCTTGTCCGCCATGGATCCTCCAAGGACCGCCCAGATCTTCACTGTGCTGCTCACCCGCGCGGGTGAAACGCCGCCGTTGCCCGGAAATGCGGCAACTGACGGCGGGACGTAACGTGACGCTCCTCGACACGAACTGCAGAACTGCGGACTGCAGCCGAAAAAGGAGCCGATTTTCGTGAAGCGTTGGGAACCGCGAAAGACGTGGAAGGCCGGAGCCTTTGCGGCTATAGCAGCGATCGTGGGGTTCGCGTCGCCGGCAGCAGCAGCCGTACCCTCGACGACGGCCGTCCAAGCATCGCCCTCGACTGCCGCCACCGGGGCACCTGTGCAGTTGACCGCGACCGTGACCTGCACCGGTGATCCCAGCGGCGGTCTCGGCATGACATTCTTCGACGGTGCCGACACCCTGGCAACCGTGCCAGTCGGAACCACCGGGCAAGCCAACTTCACGGCCACCTTCGCAACCACCGGCACCCACACGATCACCGCCGCGTACAACGGAAACGACAACTGCTTCGCCTCGAACGCCACGGCGACAGTCACGGTAACTGCGGCCGAGGACTGCCCATGGGGACCGCTCCCGTGCCGGGACGGCCACGCTCACCTGCCTGGTACCCACCACCCCTGCCCGACGCGTCCGTCAACGCCGACTTTCCCCTCGTTTCCTATTGCCTGGGGTGGCCTCAGCGATGCCAATAGCAGCCACTGGTGCCAGCTCTAGTCAATCTGATGGCGTGGCGACCTCCCGAATCTCCCGGAAGCGGAATGCCGCGGAAATGTCGGGGCGCTCGCAAGGCCGTCCCGTAGGAGCCGGAACGTCACCACCCGACGCATTGCCGGGCCTTGCTGCATGCTGACCGTCAGCAGCCTGCTCACCGCTGAATGGAGCAGAGGTCGCACCCACGGCAAGTCTGCGCCGCTCCGTACGCGCTGATGGCCCCATCACACCCGCCGTCCGCCACCGGACGCGACGGTGACATGGCGGGGAGCGCCAGCAACAGTCAGACCCATACCCGTCTATCAGTGCCCGCCCGCTGGCCTCCCGGCCACCCCTGCGGAGGATGAGGATCCGACGAGTGACGAGGCAGCCCTCTGGAATGCGACAGCACTGTGACCGCCGTACCGTGTTGATCGCATAAAGTGGCGACAGGAGGACTCTCTGTCACTGAGCGAGGAGTCGAGCCCGTGATATGCGGATACGAGCGAAACAAGTGGAACCTGGTGACCGCGGCCGCGATAGCCGTAGTAGGCATCCTGGCGTTTCCCGCGGTGGCCGCTGAGCCGTCGGCTACTGACCTGCAAGTCGCCCCCTCTGCACCAGCACTGAACGCCCCCGTCGAGCTGATCGCCACTGTCAGCTGCGACAACTCCGACCCCAGTGGAGGCCTCGGCGTGACCTTCTTCGACGGCCCGGACATCCTGGCCACCGTCCCCGTCCCTGCCGACGGCCAGGTCACTTACGCCACCAGCTTCAGCACCACCGGTTCCCACACCATCACCGCCGCCTACAACGGCAATGACGAGTGCAGCGCCTCGAACGACACCGCCACCGTCGAAGTGTCGTCCGTCCCCGCCCCGCTGCCCGGATTCTGTTTCATCGCCTGCGGCGGCAGCGTGATCAACTACCCCATCGACGTCCACAACAATTTCCACCTGGAATAGCCGAACAGCCCCTGCCGGCGCCCCGTCTGGATGCGGGACCGCGAGCCCGCAGACCCGACCGGCCTCCCACGCCCGCAACCGGCGCATACTCTTGCTCGCGCCGCCCTCTGCGGCTCTGGCTCGTCCCATGCGTCGAAGGCGCAGCGGTGGGGTGCGGTGGAGCCCGATGGCTGGAGACCGCGGAGATCACGCGCATGCACGTTGCGAAGGCCGTGCCCGACCTGATCGTCAGGGTGCGCCCTCGACCGACAGACGGCCATAACTGTCGGTACCGTCAAGATCGCTATAGACCGGCCGCCGCAACACGGCTGCACTGGCGCCGTATGAGTGCCGTCGGATGGCTCCCGTGTCCGTCCGACGGCACTGCAGGCGGCCGCTGGTGGACCGGGTTAGGCACTGGTCTGTGCGTGGGCCGCACCTCAAGGGGGTGGTGGGGACGGCTCGCAGGAGTTCGCTCTGGCCCTGGACGCGTCCCGGCCGCCCGGCCCTTCATCCGTGGCTGGGGGTCTCTACCAGCGGATGCCGAGTGCGTCGAGTTCCGCGCGTCGTTCGTCGGTGAGCTTGTCGGCCCGGCGGCGGGCGTTGTCCACGAACTGCCCCAGCTTGACGTCCGTGACAGACCCGACCGGCTCGGTGAGTGCCTGTTCCTAAACCTCCTCCGGGGCTGGTCAGGGGGCCTTTTACCGCTCCGGCCGCACCGGTCTGCCGTTCGGAGAGCGGTCACCGTGACCGTTCGCCGAACGGCAGCGGCGAGGGCGATGGTCAGGGTCCGGCGCCGAAGGGCACCCTGGAGACGTGGTGACCAGGAAAGCCCCCCGCTGCCGTCAGTGCGGAACGGCTCTTCCCGACGGGTCCAGGAAGAGCCGTCGGTACTGCTCAGCGACGTGCAGAACGAGAGCCTGGCGCACGATGAAGGCCCGCCGCGAAGCAATCGAAGCCGGCGGGGCAGCCCTCAAAGCAGTGCTCGAAGGTCGACGCCACCCCTGGCCCCGCTTCACGTGCCCGGAGTGCGGCAGCACCTGGTACTCCGCAGACACGCGTTCGGGAAGACGAAGCGATCCGACAAGCCTGTACTGCTCACCGCGCTGTCGGACGCGGGCATGGCGCCGACGATCGCGTTCAGGAGGCGTCACCGAGTGACGCCTCCTGGTGACGCTAACCGCAGGATCGGGGTTTAAAGGAACAGGCACTGACCCGGGCAAGCCGAGCGTGCACGGGGCAAGCGGGCCAGCACGGCAGGCTTGCCCCCGCCACAGCCGTGAGGGCGGCTGTTCCCAGAAATCGCATCCAGGGCGTGCGTGAGCTCACCGCCGTGAGCTTGACCGTAGCCCCGGACAACTGGCTGGTGGCGGCCTGCGGGGGCGTGCGGCGGCGTGAAGAGTGTCCCCGGTCACCGTGGGCCGCTGGTTACGATGACGCGGTGAGCCGCATCAGGGCGATGTCCGCCTTGTCTCAGCCGCAGCCGGTGCTGCGGCTGTCGGCGTTGGTGGTGCTCACCGTTGTGCTCGGGCTGCTGGGCATGCATGGCCTGGCCGCCGACAGCGTCACACCCGTCTCCAGCATCGGCCCGCACGCCGCGCACCACATGATGGCGGCCGAGCCCGGTCATGCGTACGCCTGTCACGACACCGGCGATCCGGCAGGGCATCACGGCGCCCACGCGGACCAATTGTGCGTCTCGGGTGCGATCCCCGGCTCCGTAGAGGTACCGGCCCTGACGTCGTCGATTCTGGAGACGTCGTCCCGGCTGCAGCGCGTCGTGGTCCCGGCCCCCAGGGAGTCGGCCGGCGGACGCGCTCCCCCCTCATTGGCGGAACTCCAACTCCTGCGGATCTAGAGGCACCTCGCGGAACGGCACCCGCCCTCAGGGCGTGGGTCGTCGGTCCGCACGACGGCATGCCCCAATCTCAGCAAACACAGGAGTTACCTCAACCATGCACGTCAATCGTTCCCTTGCCCGCCGTGCTTCCCTGGTCGTCACTGCTGCGGCCGCCACGGTGGTCCTCGCCGCCTGCGGAGGTGGCAACGACCACTCCGGAGCCGCGCACAACACCTCCAACACCGTGATGGCATCGTCCTCTGCCTCGGTCGGCCAGTACAACCAGGCCGACGTGTCCTTTGCGCAGCAGATGATCCCCCACCACCGTCAGGCCGTCGCCATGGCTGGTATGGCCGCTTCACACGGCGCCTCCAGCGAGGTCAAGGCCCTGGCCGAGAAGATCGAGAAGGCACAGGACCCGGAGATCGAGAAGATGTCCGGATGGCTGAAGGCCTGGGGTGCAAAGGTTCCCGACGCCATGGAGGGCATGCCGACCATGGGCGGCATGGATCACGGCGACCATGCCTCCATGCCCGGGATGATGGGCCAGGAGGACATGGACAAGCTGGATAGCGCCCTCGATAAGGACTTCGACCGCATGTTTCTGACCATGATGATCGAGCACCATGAGGGTGCCGTCGACATGGCGAAGACGGAGCAGCAGAAGGGCGCATCCCCGGACGCCATGTCCATGGCGGGTGACATCGTCAGGGCTCAGACCGTGGAGATCGCGCAGATGCGGCAGATGCTCGGCGCCAGCTGATCACACGACAATGGCGGGGGCGGGCCCTGGGCCGTCCCCCGCACTCGTCAGTGCAGCGCCCGCTACCCGTCCCGGGAAGTCGTGGTGCTGCTGTATGGCCGTGTGCCGCCTCGTGCCAGTGAGCCGCTTATGGCGGCGGACAGGAGCTGGGCCGGGCTCCCCCGCGGGGAAGCCGGGCCCAGCCGTTGCGTGCGTTACTGCTGTTACCAGCGGATGCCGAGTGCGTCGAGTTCCGCGCGTCGTTCGTCGGTGAGTTTGTCGGCCCGGCGGCGGGCGTTGTCCACGAACTGGCCCAGCTTGACGTCCGTCACGCTTCCGTCGGGTTCGGTGAGCTGCTCGACGTGCTTCCGGGGCACTTGCAAGCCCCCTTCGCGGGTGTGGAACTGCCGGGCGGCCCGAAGGTTCACCGCCCACTTGTCTGCCTGCGTACGAGGCGCCTGCGGCCTCTCGCCGGGTTCTGCTGGGGTGAGGTGGAGTGGCTTCGTCTGTCTCTAGGAACAGCACTTGTCGACCGGTTCGGAAGGCAGTTGTTGATCAACTGGTCCAGGAATGTTGAGGAGAAATGACGGCAGTTTGGGGGGCGGGCGATCCCATCGACTACGAGCGCAATGTGGCAGGCGGGACCGATGGTCCCTGGATCTCCAGGACGACCGCCGTTCCAGCGACAGTCCGGTCCTCGTGCATGGTGATCACTTGACCAGGCTGAAGCTTCTGCCACTTAGTTGGGGAGAGCGGGGCGAGACGCACCGTGGCCTGCCCTCCAGGCTCCATGAAGGGCGTGAACTCCACCCAAAGGGCGGCTATGTAGAGATCGGGTTCGCCGGTCGGGGTCTTCTCTCCGATGTCCCACATCGGTCGTAGGACGCCGCCTCCGGAGAAGGGTGTCTGCCGACGGGCTTCGTGGGCTGGTCTGAGGCTGAGGTCGGCTCGGATGATGCCGTTGCGGGTTTCGAAGCAGCGCCAGTGACACCAGGCCGCACTCCTGTCGAGTCGCATCTGCTCCGCGGCGGTGGCAAGGGCCTGCCAGAAGGAGAGCGGCAGCGGGTGGACATCACCAAGCTCCTCCAACAGGCCGAGAGCGACTTCCCACTCGTCGTGGGCGAGGTACTCCCAGACGTCGTTCACCGTGATGTCGTTCTCAGTGGCGACGGCTTCGGGGACCAGCAGTGAGGCAGCTTCCAGCAGCTTGGGAACGTCCATGCGTCAATTCTGGACGATGCTTATCGTCTTGTGGGCTGACCATCCCGGACCCCCATGCCCCGCTGAAACAGGACAACAGGACGCGGAACCGCCAGCTGCCCGTCAGGGCGGCAAGCCGTGAGTCAGGCACCGGCAGACGTCAGCCGGCCTTTGCCGGTTCCTCGGCTCGGGCCCGGGTGCTCGCGAGGCGATAGGAGTCGGTGCCGGTCTCGATGATGGTGCCGTTGAAGGTGAGCCGGTCGACGATGGCCGCGCAGAGCCGGGGGTCGGTGAAGGTCTTGGTCCAGCCGCCGAAGGACTCGTTGGAGGCGATGGCGACGCTGTTCTTCTCCTCGCGTTCGGTCAGCACCTGGAAGAGGAGCTCGGCGCCGTGACGGTCAAGTTCCATGTAGCCCAGTTCGTCGATGCAGAGCAGATCGACTCGGCCGTAGCGGGCGATCGTCTTGTTCAGCTGCTTCTCGTCGGCGGCCTCGACCAGCTCGTTCACCAGCTTTGTGGCGAGCGTGTAGCGGACTCGGTAGCCCTTCATCGCGGCCTCGGTGCCGAGCGCGATGAGCATGTGGGACTTGCCGGTGCCGGAGTCGCCGATCAGGCAGAGGGGCTGGCTCTTCTTGATCCACTCACAACTGGCGAGGGTGTGGATGGTCGCAGGGTCGATGTTCGGGTTGGCGTCGAAGTCGAACGACCGCAGGGACTTCTCCCGGGGGAAGCCAGCCGCCTTGATCCGCCTCTCTGACCTGCGGCGGGCCCGGTCGTCGCACTCGGCCATCAGCAGCTCGGCGAGGAAACCGCGGTAGCTCATCTGGTCCTTCATCGCCCGGTCGGCGATGTCGGAGAACTCGTTGCGGATCGACGGCAGCCGCAGCAGACGGCAGGCGGAGTCGATGGCGGCGTCGGCAGCCTGCTCGGTCAAGCCTCGCTGGCGGGGCATGGTCACTGGACTTCTCCCTCACGGTGGTCACCGCCGCTTGCCCGGCGGTGTCGGAGCAACTGGTCGTAGTGAGACACCGAGGGCAGCGGCCTGGTGTCCGGAGGAAGATGCGCGAGCCGCCACTCGTGCAGAGACGTCACCGTCGCCGATGGCTGGCCGGGGACCCGGGCATCCGGTGCAGGCTCGGTCTCGGCCTGGGCGGCCTTGCGGGCCTCCAGCGCGACCGCATCCGCGGTCATGGCCCCGGCCCGCAGGGCCGCGGCCAGGCCGGCGACGACATGTTCGTGCGTCATGTGGCGTCCGAGCAGCAGCACCTCGATGAGCGCGCGGGTGCCGTCCCGCTCGCCGTGGATCTTCATGGCCTGGGTCCACCAGGCGTCGTGGACCGGGGTGAACTTGCCGGCGGAGCGGGCCTGTTCGAGAGCGGTCGAGCCGGGGAAGGCGCCGGGCTTGCGGACCAGGACCTCCAGGTAGTGGTCCAGTTCAAGACGGACGGCGCCCTTGGCGATCAGCCGCTCGTGCCGGGCCACCTCCACGTTCTGGTCGTAGACCACCAGGTGAGAGGCATGAAGGATGACCCTCACCCGCTTGCCGATCAGCCGGATAGGGACCGAGTAGCGGTTCGTGCGGACCGGGATCTGGCCGTAGCGGTCGACCCGTGGGGTGAACAGCCGACCGGTCTCGAACGGCTCCTCGGGCAGCGGCATCAGCAGCGGCCGTTCGAGGGCGAAGTCCTCGGCGATCGTCCTGGACCTGGATCCGATCCGCCGGGCGTCGTCCTGCCGATCCCACTGCTCGACCATCTCGTTCAGCTCGGCGAGCGAGGAAACCTCGGGGACCGGGACGAAATGGTTGCGGCGGAAGTAGCCGATCTGTCCCTCAACGCCGCCCTTCTCGTGGGCGCCCTCGACGCCTGGACGGCAGTAGAAGCTCTCGATGCCGTAGTGCGATCTGAAGGCGATCCAACGGTCAGCTTCCACCCTCGCCCGGCTCAGTCCGAGAACGCGGGCGACGGCTGCCTTGAGGTTGTCGTAGCGGACCTTGCTCCGCGGGACCCCGCCCAGCGTCCGAAGCGCGTGGACGTGGCCTTCGAAGAAAGCCTCCTGGCCGCAGGACGCGAACACGCGGTGGACGGCCTTGCCCGAATACGACAGGCGGAAGGAGAACAAGTAGCAGGTCACCAGCTCGCCGGCGAGGCGGATCGTCACGTCGCCGAAGTCGACCTCCGCCTCGTGACCGGGCTGGTGAGTCTGCGGGACGAACGCCTCCAGCGGGGCCTTGCCCGACTCGACCAGGATCTCGGGCTTCCGGGTCGCGACGTAGTAGCGGACCATCCCGTAGGAGACGTCGGCGCCGTGTTCCTCAACCAGCCGGTGGAAGATTCGGGTGACCGTGTGCCGCTGCTTGCGCGGCGCGTCCAGGTCGGCCCGCAGGATCTCGTCGATCACCGACTTGTAGCGGTCCAGTCCGGTCGCCCGCGGCGGCAGCTTCTTGCGCGGCTCCGGCCAGGCCGAGTCCAACGCCTTCCGCACCGTCCGCCACGTCACGCCGTGCTTGCGCTCGAGCTCCCGCATTGACATGCCACCGCGGTGGTCACGCCGGATCGCCGCGTACAGCTCGACCTTCGACATCCGCGGCATGACCAGCACCTTTCACCAGGAGCACCTCGATGCTGCCCTGGCAAGAACCCCAGTGCCTCCCAAACTCGTCGACATCACCCTTCCGTGGATCCGGGCGCCTCCCAAACCCATCGACAAGTGACGTCACTACTGCTCGATAAAGCCACGCGTGCCCTGCCCTGTCTGCTGACGGCACTGGACGGCGGCGTTGACGCTTGGCGCGCCGTGGAAGTGGCCGGTCACCTCGTACTGGCGGCCGACCATCTGGTGCCGCGGCTCTGCGGGCATCTCGCCGGCATCGACCTGTCCGCGCAGTGGCAGGACATGAGCACGAACGCCCTGCTGTCCGCGCTTGCCCGGCTGGGTGACCCGGCGGCCGTGCCCGCGGTAGCGGAGACCGTGACAGCAGCGGCGCGCCACGAGCGGTGGAGCACCGCCGCGTCCGCCCTGGAGGCACTCGCCGCCTTCGGCACCGCTGCCGCGCCCGCCCTCGACACCGTGCGGGGGCTGACCGGAGCCGTCGATCCATCCGTACGCGTGGCCGCCGCAGCCACGCTGTGGGCGGCGGAAGGCGACCCGGCCATCGTGGTGCCCCTGCTGGACGACCTCCTCGACAGCCACCGGCATCATGAGGCGGCCGACGTGCTCGGGCGGATCGGAACGCCGGCCGCTCGCGTGCTGCCGCGCCTGCGGAACATGCTAACTGCCGACTACGAGTGGACCCGCGTGCACGCCGCGAGCGCCATGTGGGACATCGGAGGCCAGGCCGAGGGCCCCGTCGTCGTGCGGACCCTCATCGCCGCCTGGCAGAAGAACGACGCGACCGCGAACCACGTCCTGGCCTGCCTCGACCGGATGGGCACCGCCGCGGAGGTGGCTCTGCCTCACGTCCGCGTGGAGCTGACCCGCACCCGCCGCAGCGGCCGCTTCAGCGACGTTGCACACGACGAGGAACTGCAGCGGACCTGCCGCACCTTCCTGGCACGCTTCTCCTGAATCCCGCGGGCAGGCCCTGGGCAGACTCCAGCCGTTCGTGGAAGCCTCCCGCGCTGCCGTACTGCGGTCACGGCCGACCAGGCGCTGACGTCGCGTGGCGCTTCCGCTGCGGCGGCAGTCGCCCCGGTGCAGGGGCGCAAGCATTGCCGGGTTACAGTCCGACCCGACGCCACGGGGGCGGGCCAGCCTGTCCCATCCTGATGAGAAAGTAGTAGTGCTTGGTCAGGTTGGTATTGCGGTGGGTATGTCGCGGTGGCAGGTGGGGCAGGCGCCGGTCCAGGTGGCGAGGAGGATCTGCAGGTCACGGACGACCTGGTAGAGGCTCAGGCCACCCCAACCTTGGCAATTGAACGTCCGGAGTAACGAATGATCAACTACGTTGAGCAGCTTACTCAGTTGCTTCCGCCTCCGCCTGGACAGGTCGCGCGGCCGCCGTGGGAGCTGTCGCCCGAAGAGGTGGGCTTCAGCTTCCCCGCGGACTATCGGGCGTTCGCGGACAGCTACGGCAACGGTTACATCGCCAGCAGAAATTCGTTGAGATTTCGTGTGCGCACCCCGACGTCTGTTCCGGGCAGGCCCGGCGCGCCTGTCGGGTTTAGTGGCCTGGTCGACTGGCACACGTCTCGAATCTCTCCACTTTTTTCAGGGTGGAGCGAGGGCGAATGGGGCGGTCGCATTTATCCAATGCACCCTGAGCCTGAAGGTCTGCTGACCTGGGGAGAAAACGAGCAAGGCGACCTTTTCTGGTGGCTGATGGAAGGTAATGACCCTGATGCGTGGCCGGTGATCGTCTGGGCCCGTGGACCGGCCACCACGTATCGGTTCAATTTTGGCATGGCAAAGTTTCTATATTCCATGCTTTCCGGCGACGATCTAGGGATCGGTTTCGGTTGGATTCGCTCTTCACAAACCCGCTGGACGTTGACGTCGGACTGGCTGCAGCGCAGGATCTGAACTCATCCACCGGTCCATCCGCATAGCCGTCTCGGCTAATGTGCTGCTCGGCTCGCCCGGTGAGAGTGAATCGCGGTCGTCAGTTGGCGTGACCTGCCGCCGACAGTCGTCTCTGTGGGCTACTCGTACTGTGGTCCGGGTCATCGCGCAGAGGCCGGGTGCCGCCACCGAGGGCACCCCGCTGCAGGTACGGGTCCTCAGCGACGCCCTGCCCCATCTTTGGCAGGCGGCTTTCCGTGCCTTGAGGCTTACGCGCCGAGGAACCCCGTGCACGCAGCTTCGACTGCGGCGGTCAGCCGCCGCCGACGGACCGTACCGGCATCGGTCCCACCAAAGGGGAGACCTCAGAACCACCAGGCGTGGCACCCTGCTACGCATGCACAGCGATCCCAGTGCCTTTGCCGTTCCAGCGGCCGTGGCCGGCGCGGGTGACTACCTGGACGGTCTCGCCGCTTACCGGGCGGCGCGCCGGACGCTGCTGGCGATGCTCGGTGTGGAGCAGTCGAACCGGGATCCTTTGTCGGAGTTCGCGGAGCGTTTCGTGGCCGCTTTGTGGGGCGGGCGGCTCGCGGTGTCCCGCGTCCAGGCGTACTACGACGTCGAGTCCCCGAACGGGGAGAAGATCCAGGTCAAGTACCTCGCCAACGCCTCCGTCCCCTGGGTGAACGAGCACCTGGTGCACCGCCTGCCGGGGGTGGACTGGTACGTCCTGGTGCTGTTCGAGGCCTTCGAGGTCGTTGGTGTGGTCGGCTTCCCGCCCGATCTCACGGCGATCTGCTCGGCCTTGGGCAAACAGCATCCGCACCAGGACCGCCATCTGCAGTTCACCCGCCGCAACTGGTTGACCATTCGGGACCATGTTGAGGCCTACCGGGCGCTCGGTATGCGCATCTGGCTGCCGCCTTTTACCTGAGTGGCCGGGCCGCCGATCCGCCGGCGGCCCCTCACCGCCTGGGGGTGTACCAGGGGATGAGGCGGAGCAGGAGGTCGAGGGTGCGGGCGGCGGACCGGCGGGTGCCTGGGTCCTGGGCGAAGGCCGCCCCGAGTGCCACGGCGGCCAGCACGACCAGGTACCCCAGGACCGCCACGCCGGCGACCACCGCCGCGGTACGCCCGGCGGGCAGTGCCGCCCAGGTGCGCCGTGGCCGCCGCGAACTCCCGAACCCCATGTGTATGTACTCCTGTCTCCGGTTGTGCCCGGGGCGGCATGCCTGCCGGGCCGTGTAATTCCCAGTCAGCCAGAGCCTCTATTTTTTGTTCCGGGTCACTTCGCGGGGTTCTAGGATCCGGGACCATGGCACGCAACGGACCCGGTCCGGCCGACGGGGAGTTGGTCGCGACGCTCGCGGAGCAGGGCCTGCGGGTGTCGGTGGCCCAGTTGGAACGGTGGCGCGGAGCGGGGCTGCTGCCGCGTCATGAACGCCGCTGGCTCGGCCGTGGCCGTGGTCGGTGGCGGTCCTGGCCCCGGCCACGGTCCGGATTGCCGCTGTCCTGGCCCGGCACGCCCGTCAGGGCCGTGACCTGCGCTGGGCGGCGCTGGACTGGTTCGCCGAAGCCGGCCGGGATCCGGATAGGACATGGTTCAAGGCATTCGGAACCCGATCTTAGCAAGCAGGTCGCGTGTAGTGAGGACTTCGATCCCGCGGTCTCGCGAGCGATTGGTGAGTCGTTTCTCGTTCGTGACGAGGGCGCACTGTTCGAAGTCTGCCGTGACGGCGATCAGAGCGTCGCGTGTGTGGTCGACGCTGCCGGACCGCAGTGCCTCGGTGACTTCCTGGTCGTCGTTGAGGGCAGAAGTTCAGTCGCGAGTAGTCCAGAGCGGCCGCGCCCGTGGGGACGAGGATGCCGAGATCACAGAGGAGCAAGAGCAGGAAAGAGCGGCGATCCAGGTCTGGGATTGCCGCGAGCTCGTCGATGTTGACGTGCGTGATGAGGAGTTCGATCCGGCCGTCGTCGATCGCGGCCCGGGTGGCCTCATAGGCCCCCGGGTTGTCAGCTATAGGGTCGATGGCGTTGGAGTCCAGTACAAAGCGCCGCATTCTGCTGACGCGACTGGGTAGTGCCAGTCGGTCTGCTCGGCGGTGGTCAGCTCGACCTGTGCCAGTGCCCGCCAGGGTCGCTGCGGCTTAATCACCTCGGGGGATCACTGCTTGGATAGCGGCTCCTCGGCCTCGTCGTCTGGTTCTTGGTGCTCTTCCACCAACTGTTCGATCTCCTGGGGGACCATGCGCAACGCATTCAGGACCAGACCCCATGCCCGGTCCCGCAGCTCCGCAGGTACCTCGCCATCTATCTTGTGTGCGAGTCTGTCGATCTCGAACCGGGCGTCATCCTCTGTGCCTGTGGTCGGCGCGGTCATTACCTCCCACACGATCCGTCCCACTCCGGCTGCCACCCGTCCCATGTTGCCGAGCACGGCGCGCACATCCATTTGCACTTCCTCCCCTCCCTGTTGGTGCTCTGTCTCAGCGAGACTCGCCCCCTGCGTGCGGGCGAGCCGCCGAGTCTTTCAGGTGCTGATGGCCAGACACATGGCAGGGCGGCAGGCACACCCACTTGGCAAAGTTAAGAAATCCCTGGCCGCCTACAACCCCCTGTCAGCCCCACTCGATTCCGAGCTCTTGTAGGGCGGAGCGTTGTTGTGGGGTGAGTTTGTTGCGGCGGGCTTTGGTGTTGGTGATCCACACGCCGAGCCGGACAGTGACCGGTTCCGTCTCGCCGTCGCCCCCGATTTCTTCAGCGTGCCCTCTGGGTACGGGTCGGCCCGTACCCTCCCGCTCGATCCACTGCGCGAGGGCCGCCAGGCCACGCTGGAACGCCTGCTGCGCCTTGCCTGATGCATGCGCTGTCCCCGTCGGCGCCTGGGTATCGAACAGTACCGGGGCGGGCCGGATACCGAGTGCGGTGAGCCGCTGCTGCTGTTCAGTGCTGAGCTGAGCCCAGTCCCGCGATTGTCGGGCGATGAATGCCCCAAGATCATCCCCATTGAAGGCGACGCCGGGTTCGATGCCGGCCACTGAGTGGTCGGGCTCGGTCTCTGCGAGGTCGCGGAGGATGGCGTAGTGGCGTTGCCAGTCCAGTGGCCAGGGGCAGTTCCAGTCGGGATCGATGGCGGCCAGCTGTGCCGCGCGGTCCGCTGCCTGTGCGGGGTCTTTGCCGAGGCCGTCTTTGCGGCGGAGGTTGGCCAGGTGCTGCCCGATGGGCACGGGGCGGGTATCGCCGCCAGGACCGTCGCTCCACACGGCGTCCTGCCGGGGAGCCAGATGCCCGTGAGCTCGGTGGAATGTGCGGAAGGCGGCGAGTTTGGTTTCCCAGGTCTGGTCGCCGGGTTCCCAGACCATGCCGGCTTCCGGCTCGTCCAGCAGTTTCCTGCGCCGCTCCTCGAGCTCCCCTGTCCGCAGGGAGCGTCGTTGCTGGTTGACCCATCTGCCGAGTGGGAACCGTGTCACGCCCAGTTCGACTTCGGTGTCGTAGGGGACGGCGTGCAGCCCCGTGATGCCGTTTTCGGTACGCCAGTGTCGGAGGGCTTGGTAGCCCTGGAGCCAGACCAGGGATTCGGGGCGGTAGACGCGTGTACGGAGGAAGGCGGCGATGGTGGCGGGGTCGCGGGGGGTGGCGAAGTTCAGCAGTGCCGATTCGACCGCCGCCCCCGCCCTCGTCCCGCCCTCCGCAGCGCCCTGGCCCTCGCCGCCGGCCGCGGTGCCCGCTGCGTCGTCAGCAGTGCCGATGATGCGGCCTTCGGCGTCGCGGTGGACGTGGACAGTGCGTTGTCCGCTTGTCAGGGCGCGGTTGGCGAGTTGCTCGACGAGGTGTTCGTCGTGTGAGCGCAGGCCTTGCAGGACGGCGACCAGGGGTGCGTAGGAGGCGGAGGCGATCATGTCGGTGGGGTCTTCTCCGGGCTGGAGGAAGACCGGGACGATGATGCGGGCGACCTTGGTGCTGCCGTCGGGGTTGGGTCGGAGGGCGCGGCCGATGTTCTGGACGATTTCGACTTGGGAGCCGCGGGTGTCGGCGAAGCAGACGGCTTCGACTCCCCGCGTCCCGACGATGTCGACGCCTTCGCCGAGGACGCGGACCGAGGCGAGGAAGGCCCGGTGCACCCGCTTGCCGTCTGCGTCGATGCCGTTCGCGAACTGCCTGATCGCCTCACGCCGCTCGGCCACCAGGTGGTCGCCGCACAGCCACTGCGCCCAGACGCGGTCCGGCGGCACGTGCCGGTGCGCGGGGAGTTCGTCGGGTTCGGCGCCGATGGGGGACGCCGGTCGGGCGTCGGCTTCGGCCAGCGCGTACGGCGTGACCTCGTCCTGATACAGGTCGCTGGCGGTGGCCGGCAGCTTGGCGGCGAACGCGGCGGCTTCTTCGACGCGCTGGTGGAACGTCATGACCGTTTTGATGTCGAGGCGTGCGGTGTGTTCCAGGAGGGCGGCTTGCAGGAGGGCGAGGCGTCGGCCCCGCAGGGCTTCCTCGGAGGCGCCCACGGTCCAGTCGGGGTCTTCGATCTCCAGGACGTCGATCTCGAATCCGGCGAGGATTCCGCGTTCGACGGCCTCCGACAGCCCGAGTTCGAAGATCCACTCCCCGTAGGTTCCGGCCGGGTCGGAGACCATCGAGGCGATCTCCAGCTCGGTCCCGTCCTTGCCCACGGGCGGCCGCGGCGCGGCCAGGATCCGCGGCGTCGCCGTCAGGTACAGCCGGTAGGCGGCGGGGATGCGGGTGTTGTCGTGGATCGCGGCCCAGGGCCGGCCCAGGTCCCCGGCAGTGCCGTGGGCTTCGTCGAGGATCGCGAGGTCGAACGGGGCCAGCCGCTGCCCGTACAGGCGCTCCCCGCCGGCCAGTGCTGCCTCGAGCGGCCCCCGCACCCGTCCCTGGCCCGTGGCGTCCTCGGGGTCGTCCCGGTCCACCAGCGACGCATAGGTCGCGAACACGACGACCGGCCCGGACCCGGCCCACAGAGCAAGCTGGATCGGGTTCGTCGTGGTCCGCACACCGAGCTGCTCCAGGACCTCGTCACCTTCCAGCGAGCACACACCGACCATGGGCCCCCGGTGCCCGACCCGGCGCCACGCCTCGACGGTCTGCACCAGCAGGTCCAGCGTCGGCACCATGACCAGGATCCGGCCGTCCCGGAACAGGTCCCACGCCGCAACAGCGGCGGTGATCGTCTTCCCGGAGCCGGTGGCGGACACCAGCGTGGCCCGCGCCCCGCCGGCGGGCACGGGGGTGCGTGCGGGGAATCCCGCCCACTGCCGGATCCGCGCGTTCGCCTCGACCTGATGCTCACGCAGCCGCACAACGCTCACGCCCGCTCCTCCTGATGATGCGACGGCGCGGAAACCACCACGACCCCCGTCCCGCTGTTCACCTTGTGCCCTCCGTCAGCATCCACCTTGCACGGTCGCCGGCTGAGGCATCGGACCGGCAGACGCAACGCCGTGGCGATCCGCCCTACTTGGCGCCGGTCCGGACGGCTCTGCGCTCGAGCGCTTCCGGTGCCCCGAGCCCACCCGACCCCGCCCCGGCCTGGTCCAGCGCGTCGCGGGTCATGCGCCCCGCGTGCCGCGCGTGCGGGGTCGCCTGGCCGCTTGGTCGGTCATGGGTCAGTGGATGCGGCCGAGGTGGATGACGTTGACGCGGATCTGCTGCTGGCTGATCTGGTACATCACGCGGTAGGCGCCGATGTGGATGCGCAGCAGGTCGGCGCTGCCGAATGCGCCTTCGGGGCGGGGGTCGGCGGCGAGGTGGTCGACGGCGGTGAACACCTGCCGTACCCCGTCGGGGTCGTCCTTGGCGAGGCGTTCGGCCTGGGCGAGGGCTTCGGGTTCCCAGATGACCTCGTAGTTCACGCGGTGTCCTCGCCGAAGATCCGCCGGTAGGCCTCCTGGTGCGGGATGCCGGCGTCCTCACCGCGGGCCTGGCGTGCGCGGTAGGCGGCCAGGGCCCGCAGTTCCTGGAGTTCCAGGGCGTCGGCGGGGCTGACGAGTACGGCGACGGTCTGGCCGTGGTCGGTGATGGCGACCGGTTCGCGGGTGGCGCTGACCTCGCGGGCGATGGCGCCGAGGCGGGCCCGGGCTTCCACGATCGAGTACGTCGTCTCCGTCATGCACACCACCTTACACAAGTGTGCACATGGTGATGAGGGCATAGGAGGGAGCGCTGCTGGTTTCCGGTCGGCAATCCGTGGCGTGCGGTGGTCGGCAGTGTGCGATCCGGGGGCTCGCACCGGCGGACCTGGTGCTCGCGGAAGTCTGGCCGAGAAGGGCATGTGGCGGCTCCGCAGGGGCGCGGGCAGGGCCACGACTCCGGACTCCCCGGGCGTATAGGTACGCCGTCGACGTCGGGGACTGGGTTCTCTGCCCGGTGAGGCGCTCCAGCGTCCGAGGCTTTTCTGTTGATCTCGTTCGTTGCGCGGGTCCCGGAAGTGGACACGGGTACGTACCCGTACCGCCTGTAGGGTCGTGCAGCACCACGAACGGAGACCCTGGATGTCTGACGTGAACGTCCGTATCCCTGCCGAGGCCCGGGAACGGCTGGCGGAGATCGCCGCGGCGGAAGGCCTGTCGCTGGGTGCTTATCTGGCTCGCCTGGCTGACAGCCTCCTCACCCCTGCTGAGCGGGCCGAGGGTGCCGAGCAGGCCCGCGCCACCTTGAACGAGTGGAACGGCTACGCTCCCACTCCCGCCGAGCAGGACGACCTGGACGCCGAACTTGACCGCCGCCTGACCCGGGTTACGACCGCCCGGTGAACCAGATCGTCCACGTCGTCCTCGACGACACCGCCATGGCCGCCGTCGGCCGCGGCCACCTCCTCGCTTCCCGCCTCATCCACCGCGCCCACGCCGAGGCAGGCTGACACCCGTACGCACCCACCTGCGCCTTGATCGAGGCCGCCCACACCCGCCACACCGCCCAGCCCCCACCAGAACGCCCCGACGGTGCGGTCATTGCCATCGCCGCCCCAGCCCGGTGGGCCGGCCGGCATGGACTTCGTCCGGGGCCTGCTCGCTGCGCGACCGGCAGCCTGCTGGCTGGTCTACCTGCCGGGTGATGCCTCGGTTGTGCCGTTTGGCTGGAGCTGGCGAGGGAGCCTGCCGGAGGGGTTGCCCGTGGCCTGGGTACTCAGGGTCTCCTGGGCGACGGTGGCTCGGGTGTCCGCATCAGGTGGTGAGGCGAGGTCGATTCCGGCCTCCGTGAGCATGGTGAGGTCGAGGGTCCAGGTGATGCGGGAGCGTTCCTCCCAGAGGCTGAACGCCGCAGTGATGTGAAGGTCTGCCTCGGCGGGGGTCATGCCGGTGACCTTGATGAGATGGGCGCGTGCCTGCGGGGCGAGCCCACGGATCTCGGCGAAACCGAAGTGCGTGACTGTGTGGCAGCCAGTGCACAGGCAGATCAGCCGCTTCAGGGTCTGAATCCGACGAGCATCGTCATAGATCCACCGCTCGTGCGCCTCCAGCCAGCGCTTGGCATCTCGGTCCGGACCTGCACCGCAGGCTTCGCAGCGGTTCCCCGCTCGGGTATAAATCATCCGGCGGAGGCGGTCCCAGTCCTTGTCGGCGACGCAGGACCGCACGTTGGTAAACCAGCAGCTGCTAGGCACGAGATCGACGAACAGGCCGCTGCCGAGGGAACGGTCCTCACCTGGCAGAAGGTCGGGGACCTCTGCCCCGGCCGCCCAGCGCTCCAGAGCGGTCATGCCCGAGCGTGGGGCGTACCAACGCCGGGCGGTGCCATCCCATCGGGCGCCGACCGCCTTGGCCTCATCCTTCTCCGCGAACGGGACGTCCAGCCATAGCCGCTCAACTGCCATTCCTGTGCTCCCTGTTGTGATCAAGCCAATCGGCGCTATCACACTAGAGGGCGCCACTGACAAGCCGTCAGGTGGCGGAAGCACGGTGACTCCAGGCCGGTGTCGCACGGCGGGTCGATCCCCCTGCACTGGCAGGCTGAGGCCCTCGACGACCGTGCCCGGCTGGCCGTGGTGCTGAGGCCGTGCGGGGTCCAGGCGGTCCGGTGCGAGGGGACGGTCCCGTCGCGTACTCGCCCAGGCTCGGCCGCCACACATCCAGCAGGCGCGACGGACGCTACGTGTCATCCAACCGAAACCGAACGCCCGCAGGACATCGAAGAGGGCCTGTCGTCTGGCTATGGGGGTCAGTCAGGCGGGGGCCGCCGCCCTGTGGGGTGGGCGGCGGCTTGCCCGGGGTGCGCCGTGGGGGAGGGCTAGGTGAATGCGGGTAGGAGTGCGGCGAGTAGGGCGATGCCGATGCCGATAGTGGTGGCGAAGACGACGCCGGCGCGGGTGAGGGCGTTGGGAATATCGGCGCCGCCCCAGCGGACGATGCCGAATCCTACGATCGCCAGGATGGCTGCGATGGCGACCAGGACTGCCAGGGCGAGGAGGAGGAACAGCAGGGCGCGGGTGGTCACGAGGTGCCTCGCTGGATTCGGCGGGGCGCTCCGGCGGTGTGGAGCTGCTGCGGGATCCAGACCTGGCCGGTGCGGGCGGCCTGGTAGAGGGCGGTGCGGAAGCGGTACCGGCGAGTCCGGACGACACCAGGAGTGATCTTCAGGACGTCCGCTATTTCCGTGTCGTGGTAGCCCTCGACGGTCAGGCGGATGATGGCCTGCGTCTGCGGCGGGTGGCCGGCGAGCAGGTCGATCAGCTTGGTGCCGAACACGATGGTCTGCGGGTCGGCCAGGTGGTCCGGTGCCGCCAGCAGGCGGAAGAACGCTTCGACGTCGGTCAGCGAAGCCTGGTGACGGGCGAGTTCCTCGCGACCGCGGGCCCACGCGAGGTAGACGCGGCGGAACTCCCAGATGCACTGGCCGATGAAAAGCTGGTCAGACAGCTGGCCCCGCGGGGACCCCGATAGGCGGGAGACCACTCGCCCTTCACCAGCGCCTTGCGGCGGAACGACTTCAGGGCCTTCAGCAGGGTGTCGACCACGACCTCGTCCCGGTCCTGCGCACTGCTGTGCAGAAGGCGCGCGTTGTCCGGTGAGACGTAGAAGGGGATATGGCGGTCCTCGAACCGCTTCTGGGCCAGCCGGGCGAGACTGCCGTTGCGGAGCATACCGAGCAGAATCGGCATGCTCTGCCGGCACAGGTCGTTCTCGAACACCTCATACGCGGGCCCCTTGAACCCGCACTGCCGCAGCTCCTCGACTTGCTGCGCGTCCTGCTGGATGCGCAGCGCCCGGTCGGTGGGCAGGGCGGCGTCGACGGTCTCTTCCACCGTCTTGGGACTGGACATACAGAACACCTCGTTTGCGGGGATCCGCCGCGCCAGACCACTTAAGTCAACTGTTGCGCGCGCGACAGAGCAGTCCGGGTTGTACTGCTCGATCGCTCGTATGCGGTGTGGATCCACTAACGTCACGCCGGAAGCTAAGTTTTTCCGCCCGACAATGCTCGGGCGATCCTTCGTGAAAGCTCACCTTGCCCGTCGAGTTCGCAGCGCGGCAGCGCATCGCGTACGCGGGGCAGCCCTGCTGTCACGGCGTTGTCGTTGTTCGTGGGGCTGGCCGCGCCGGCGACTGGCATCGACTTCTGTGGCGCCTGGGGCTGCCGTGGGCTGCCTGCGTATCGAGCCTGCTGCGCCGCCGAGGCGTGTGTGATGTAGCTCACTGGCGGGGCTGGGTTTGGAGTGTGTGGCAGCTCTGGGGCACAGCGGACGAGTTGGGCGGGAACAGACCGACGCGTTGTCGCGCAGGGACGGTTTCCTGGCATTCCTCGAGGCACTCGGCGTCGGCCTCACTGAACTGCCCTGTGGGAGGAGGCGCGGAACCGGGTCGTCCACGCGGCATCGGACCGCGCGGTGTAATCGAGGTATGGCTGTCCGGTGGACTCTCCATCGGACAGCCATACCGCAGCGCGCGTGCGCACACCCGCTGCGCTCGCCGCCCGGCAACACCCCTGGATGTCATGATTGGGACGTTTGTGCGATCTGATGCGGGGGAGAGCTGTGCCTTACGAACTTGCGGGCCGTCTGGTTGTCGGGGTTGCTTCCAGCGCGTTGTTCGACCTGACGGAAGCCGACAGCGTCTTTCGGGAGCATGGGGAGGAGTCCTACCGTGCCTACCAGGAGGAGCATCTGGACGACACCCTGGGCCAAGGGGTCGCCTTTTCCTTCATCCGCAGGCTGCTGTCCCTGAACGATCTGAGCTCCCCCGATGATCCTCTGGTGGAGGTCATCGTCCTGTCCCGAAATGATCCCGACACCGGTCTGCGGGTCATGCGGTCCATTCAGTCCCACGGCTTGCCGATCAGCCGCGCCGTCTTCATGCAGGGACGCTCGCCCCACCGGTTCATCCCTGCGTTGAACATGTCGCTGTTCTTGTCCGCGAGTGAGACCGACGTCCGAGAAGCCGTGGCCCTCGGTCTGCCCGCTGGCCGCGTCCTCGGGTCCGCGGTGGCCGATGACGCCGAGGACCAGGATCTGCGGATCGCTTTCGACTTTGACGGCGTCCTTGCCGATGATTCCTCGGAACAGGTCTTCCAGTCCGACGGCATCGAGGGATTCCGTTCCCACGAGACGATGAACGCCGCCACTCCCCACGCTCCCGGACCGCTCCGGGACTTCCTCGCCAGCGTCAACCGGCTCCAGCAGCGGGAAGAAGAAGAGCGGGCCAAGGACGCGGATTACAAGATCCGCGTTCGAGTCTCGCTCGTCACCGCCCGCAACGCCCCTGCCCACGAACGCGCGGTGCGGAGCCTGAAGGGCTGGGGTGTCACCGTCAACGATGCCTTCTTCCTCGGCGGCATAGACAAGAGCAGGATCATGGGGGTGCTCAAGCCCCACATCTTCTTCGATGACCAGGTCAGCCACCTGGCCGGCACGTCCCCCAACACACCCAGCGTGCACGTCCCCTTCGGGGCAATGAACGAGAGGGACGGCCCGGCGCCTGCCGAAGAGAGCAGCTGAAGGCTGCGCCGGGATGGCCAAGGCTCGGAAGGGGCCCTGACCGGGACCGCTGCCCGGGTCCGGCCCAGATGTTATGGGGTGTGTCGCTCCAGATAGATGGTGGTGAAGACGGCGACCTTGGCGCGCAGGACCCAGGGGTCGAAAGGTTTGCTGATGTAGTCGACGGCGCCGGCGGCGTACCCGCGGGCTGAGTGCTCCGCGCCCACGCCCATAGCGGTCAGGAAGATGATGGGGACGTCCCGGGTGCGGGGACGGCGCTTGATGTGAGCACAGGTCTCATATCCATCCATCCCCGGCATCTGTACGTCCATGATGATGACCGCGAAGTCGTCGTAGTCGAGGAGGGCCTTGAGCGCTTCCTGCCCGGACGAAACGGTGACCAGCTCCTGGTCGAGCGTGGACAAGACAGCGGTCATCGCAAGCAGATTGTCCGGCTGATCGTCAACGATCAGGATCCTGGGCATACCCGGAGGCGTGGCGGGCAGCTTCGCTGCCGCAGCCTCCTGCACGGCATCCAACTGGCGTTCGAGGAGATCGCAACGGTCCTCCGCGGCAGCACGCTGAGCCTGCGCCTCCCGGAGGTCCGCTCCGAGCCGCTCGACTTCCCGCTGGAGCACGTCACGCTCGGCAATGAGACCAGACACATCCGCGCGTTCGTCCGCTCGCTTCCGCTCCTCGTTACGTTCGGCCTCCAGCTGGTTCAGACGCGTCTGCAGGTCGGCGATCCGCTGCTTTCTGTCCAGCAGCGCATCGCCCAGAACGTCACCGCGAACGCTGGACCGCCGGGAGACCCGGTCGGCATCGGCCAGTTGCTGCTCCAGGATCTCGGTGGCGTGTCTGGGGGAGGAGGCAGCGTCCACGGCCGAGCCGTAAAGTCCCCGGACGAACTCGATGGCCTCGATCGTGACCGCGGTTCCACGATGCTCGGCGACGTCCGCGAAAAGGTCACTGATCACCTGCCAGGGCGGTAACCGCGTGCCGTTCAGGTAGCGCGAGAACGTCCCCGGGTCGCGCTGGCGCCGCGCCGCGTACCGCCGCACGGACACCTCCAGGCCCTCGAACAGCTCCCGCAGAGCCTGAGCAAGTGCACGTGAAGCATCGTTGAGGCCGTCCCCCAGAGGGCGCAGCTCACCCATGGCGCTCCCTCTCTCCCTCACTGGTGTCCGCAGGCGACGACGGCTGAACCGTGGTGTTGTCCGAGGCGATGAGCCGGTTGAAGAACGCGACGGCAGCCCCCGCGACGGTGAGACCGGCGAGGACGCTGCGCGGCGGCCCTTCCCCGGCCAGGGCCGTCAGCCCGCCAGCTGCCACGCCGGTAAGCAAGGCGAGCAGGAACACCAGGGTCGCTCTCAGCGAGAGCAAAGGACGGTCCACCACCGACTCCATTCATTCAACCCACTTCAGGGAAGCGGGACATGTCCCCCATCCAGCCGATTGCGGATGAGGGAGTCCAGAATGAAGGAAGCCCACCGTGTTGCATCCCAGGATCGGGGAACAGCGGCGACAAAGCGTTCGGCTGCAACGCCTCTATCAGCTTGCCCGTGAGGCCTCTGCCCTGGTCAGGGGAACCGGACCCCTTGAACGTTGCCAGCGTGTTGCTCTGCAACGGTGCCGACTCCTGCAACGCTGCGCCCCGGGCCGACGAGCGAGGCTGCAGTACACGTCAAGCGCTTGTAAGAAAGGTCGGGTGGATCTTCAGATGCCGTCGACGGCATCCGCGCCGCGATCTCGGGCCACCTCGCTCACAAGCTGTACCACGCCGCTCTCGGATCATGAGGCTGTCTGCTGTCTGTACGACGCCGGGGAGAGTTGGGAGCATGAGAGGTGCGCCGGGCAGTGGGGGAGTGGTGGCATGGCTGCAGACGAGATCAAGTCACAGGGTTTCAGCCCGAAGGAACTCTTCCGTGAAGTGACCTATGAGATCGACTACTACCAGCGCGACTACGCCTGGGGCGAGGACGAGGTACGCACCCTGCTGCGGGATCTGTGCGACACGTTCAAGGCGTGGTCGACGGACCCGGTCCTTCTCCGCCGGCCGCACACCGCGCCGCAGTACTTTCTGGGCCCGTTCGTCTATCACGAGCCGTCCAAGCACCGGCGCTACCGCGTCGACGGGCAGCAGCGGTTCGTCACGCTGCACCTGATCTTTGTACAGCTGCGGCTGTGGGCACAGGAAGCCGGATACCCCAGGTCGGTGGACCGGCTCAACCGAGTGATCACCACCGACGGAGACCACTTCTCGGTCGGCATCACCGATCACGATCCCGTCCTGCGGGCCGTTACCGAGGGCCGCAAATACGAACCAGGCCCCGGGGACTCACTCTCCCGCCGCAACCTGTGGGCGCGCAGCCAGCAGATCGAGTCTCAGCTGGTGGAAGAGCTGGATGCGGAAAAGCTCCACCTGTTCACCGAGTGGCTGCTGGACCGCGTGGTCCTGGTCGGCATACGGGCGGCTGATGCCGATCACGGCTATCGGATGTTCGAGACGATGAACGACCGCGGCGCCCGCCTCACCGCCGTCGACCTCCTCAAGAGCCACCTGCTGTCCAATGTCGGATCAGGCGAGGACCAGCTGAACACCCAGTGGCACGAAATGCTGCGAGAGCTGACGACCGACCGAGAGGATCCCACCGCAGCGTCCCGTTTCATCAAGGCCTACCTCCTGGCACGCTGCGCACGCGAGGGCCGGGACGACGACCGCCAGCAGATCACGACCAACCTCAACGTGTGGGTCCGCCATAACGCCGCACACCTGGGCCTCGTCCCTGAACGCCCTGACAACTTCATGCAGTTCGCCCGGGATCTGCTCAAGACCGCGAGACTGTACCGCCCCTTCCTCGCTGCCGGCCGCGCACTCAAGAAAGACGGCGACCGCCTCGAGACGGTGCTCTTCAACGAACGCAACGGCCTCGGCGCCCAGACCGTCGCTATCCTCGCCGCCATCCACCCCGACGACCAGCCTTCCCAAGCCAAGGACAAAGGCCGACTCGTCGCTGCCTACATCGACCGCTGGTACGCCCTCAGAGTCCTGCAGGACCTCCCTGTCCAGGCAGCCGACGCCGAGACGCTGGTCCACGTCACGCTCGTTCCGCTCCTGCGCAGGTGCCGCAGCGTTGCCGAGCTCACGACTACGCTCGGCGACCTCATCGAAGCGGACGGCGGCTCGATACGCGACGCGGTCACGCTGGGACTGCGAGGCAACAACTCCCACCAGATCCGCTACCTGCTGGCCCGGGCCACCGCCTACGTCGAAGAAGCCTGCCAGCGCCCGCACGACGTGCTCGCCTACCTCGACCGGGACCGCTTCCACATCGAGCACCTCTGGGCGAACCACCACCACCGGGTGGAGCAGGAGATACCCGATGGAGTCGTTTTCCGCAGCCGGCGCAACCAACTCGGTGGTCTCGGGCTGCTGATGGGACGCGAGAACTCCAGCTGATGAGCGACGGTTGTTTTTCACTGGTTTGCGTCGTGTGTTTTCACTGGTGCGGGTTGGGGTGGTGGGTGTGGGGGGTGTCGTGGGGTTGGTGA
>NZ_JBIVNJ010000062.1:0-25135 GCF_044753585.1 Streptomyces sp. NPDC088354
GCTGGCTGGACCTGGCCACCCGCGAGGTCGTCGGCTACGCCATGGCCGACCACCACCGCGCCGAGCTGGTGGTGGTCGACGCTCTCGACACGGCCACGGCCGGGGCGGACTCGAGCCCGGCTGCGTGGTTCACAGCGATCGCGACAGCGAAGGTGGATTCAGCCAGTCGTCGCAGCACCTCGACTGCGGAGGCGTGATGGGTGGCCGGCGGCTTGGGAGTCGGGGATCGTCGTCAGGTGCCGTCTTCTGCGACGACGGCCCTGCAGCCCGGCGGCCCGCATGAGCCGGGCGACACGTCGGCGGCCCATCCAGACCCCTCCCGCTTGAGCGCAGCATGCACCCGTGAGGAGCCGTAGGTTGCGCGGGACTGCTCGTGGACTCGCGTGATCTGTTCGGTCAGCTCGGCGTCGCGGACTCACGCGGGCCGGGGGTGTTGGCCCGGCGGCCATACAAGGCGGTTCTGGATACATTCAGCAGTTCACACGCTCGTTTGACGTTCTGGCTGCTCTGCTTCTCCGCCTCGATGAACGGGTGCACCGTCACCGGGTCTCCTGCGCGAAGAACGCCGCGGCCCGCTTGAAGATGTCGATCCTCCCGCAGCCGGCGGTTCTCCCGCCGCAGCGCGCTCGCGTTCGCCGCTGGTCAGTCCGTCACGCTCCCAGGCGTCGACCTCGGCCTGTTTCACCCAGTCCCGCACCGCGGTCTCGGTCAGATCAAAGTCGTTGGCCACCTGACCGACCGAGCGGTCACCACGTCGCCACCGCTAGACAATCTCGGCCTTGAACTCCGGCGTGAACGAGCGGCGAGGACGCGGCTTCTTCTTCCCCATGCTCTCCATGATGGACATCCCCCCGGGGCTGAACCCCAGATCTCAGATGTCCGTCCAAGCGGATCAAGCCCACGGCCAGGGTTTACTGTATTCGGCATCACAGCCAGCGACCGGTGTGCCAGCCGTGCAAGTGGCACACTCCCCTCTATCCTGAGGCTTGGGGATCGGGTCGCGGCTCCGGTACCACGGCCGCCAAACCTCGAGCGGGTCAAGGAGAGAACTTGCCTCGTCATCAGGAGACGCTCCGGCGTGCGTTGCCTGGCGCTCAACCGTTGCTCGCCTACGTGACTGCCGATCGGGCTGCACTGTACCGGGTCATTGTCGATCTGCTCTTCAGTAGGGTCGAGCAGTATCAGACGCCCCTGCGTGCCGAGGAGGTACTTTCCGGTATCCGCGCTGCCGCAACCGCGGAAGACGATCCCCACGTCGTCACTGCAGACCTGGCCGGCGTGGAGTCGTGTCTGGATCAGCTGGCTATATGGGGAAATGTAAGCCGGACACGCGACCAGCTCCACTCCACCTCGTTGCGCCTCTACGAGAACCGCGGGTACGTCTACGGGCTTACACAAGCGGGCGAGGCCGCGCATCGGGCTCTTCAGGTCCTGGAGGAGGACCTGGAGCGTAGCGGTGGTCTGCAATCAACAATGCTACGTAACGTCGGTATGCTGCTCTTGGCCATCGAGTCCGAACTGGAGCGGCTGGCACCCGACCCAGCGGTGCTGTTCACTCGCATCGAGGAGCTCCACGCCAACTTTCGCAGCATGACCTCGAGCGCGTCGGTGTTTATGCAACAAGTCGACCGGCTCCTCTCGGACCCGACCCTGGACTCGGCGTCCTTCCGACTGTTCAAGGCAGACACCATCGCCTATCTGAATGGGTTCATCGACGACCTGGAGAGGTCGTCGGCGACCATTCAGGACACTTTGCGCCGTCTCTTGAGTCACAAAGAACTTGATCACCGCATCCGGTTGGCGGCCACCGTCAGTGGCGAGTTCCCCTTGAACGACACGAACCCGGCAAGCGCATGGAGCGAGCGTGTCCGCATGCGGTTGAATGGATTGCACACTTGGTTCTGTGGTGCTCCTGGCAGCACTCCGCAAGTCGAACTCCTGCAACGCCGGGCCACATCGGCTGTCCTCGGCATCGTCACCGCCATCGAGCGGCTGAGCGAGGCGCGAAACCGGTCGGCGGGCGGGATGGAAGACTTCCTCGCTGTGGCACGGCTGTTCCAGCGCGCAGCCTCCGACGAGGAGGGGCACCGTTTGTACCGTGGCATCATGGGTTTGGCAGCCGCCAGGCACTTCACTCTTGCCGAAGAGGACGCGGATCTGGTTCCGCCGACCGCGAGTTGGTGGGAGGCGCCAGCGGTGGAAGTCCCCGCCAAGCTGCGCACGGCTGGGCGCGCCGAACATGTGCGGCGGGCGAGCAGAGTGCCGGACTATACGGCAAGTAAGGCCGCTGCCGCTGAACAGGCCCGGGCACACCAGAGGCAGGTCGATGTGGCAGCCGCCGAATTGTGTGCTCTGGGGAAGGTACGCATGTCGGAACTGCCGGTGCTGAGTGACGCCGTCTTCGATTTGCTGATGTCAATGATCGAAGCAGCACTGCATTCCTCCCCTAGCAGCGACGACGGAACTCGTCAGGCGACGAGTCTGGACGGACGGCTTTCAGTGCAGCTGATGCCGCCTCTCGGAGACTCGGTTGCCCAAGTGACCACTGCACGGGGGAAAATGATTTGCCAGGACTACACAGTGCGCATCCATAGTGCATCAATCCCCCCGGCGCCCGCAGGGGCCGCTGTCCCCGAGCCTCGAACGGGGCCCGCCTCCCCGGAAACTGCCTCGGAGGTGCACGATGCCATCACTTGATCGCACGCTTGATGCCGAAATCCGTGCCAGCCGCGCCCGAGCGGTACGCGCGTTGCTGCGCAGCCCGCTCCTCACCGACACGCACAATGACTTCCACCTTGTGCGAGTCCACGCGCAATGGCTGCAGGAGTACTTCAACGACATGTGCGGGTGGCCGCTGACTGTGGACACCCGTCGGGGGTTTGCACGTTTGCGGAAGATCACCGGACTGACCGACCAGCACCGTCCGGCAATGACAGATCGATCTGACACGCGCCCTTTCAACCTGCGACGCTATGTGCTTTTTTGTACACTCTGTGCCGTTTTGCAAACCGGCGGGCCGCAGACCACGCTACAGGAACTCGCCCACAGCGTGACCGGTCTGACCGCCGACGACGAGATACTCGAACCCTTCGACGTCACAACCCAGGTCGAACGGCGCGCTCTGGTCGACGCGGCACGACTGCTCCTTCAGCTCGGAGTGCTGAAAGAGCAGGACAGCGAAGGCGATTACATTGCCAGTGGCGTCGGGAACATACTGTTCGACGTGGATGTCCGTCGTCTGTCGCACGTCTTGGTCACCCCCCGGCCCCCATCAGCCTCGAACTCCCCGGAGGAGATGCTGCATGAGGACCGGTACGGTCCGCAAGTTACCATCGAAAACTATGAGGCCGGCGCGGACACTGTGACCGACGAACAGCGCGCTTCTCGCTTGCGCCACATCATTATGCGCCGGTTGCTCGACGATCCCGTCGTGTATTTCGACAGCCTGAGGCAGGAAGAACTGGCTTACCTGAAGTCTGCAGAGAGCACGTTGCGTGAGGGCGTCGAGGCAGCGGGGTTCACCCTGGAATGCCGCATGGAAGGCTGGCTTTGTGTCGATCCTCAGGCATGGTCGACGGACATCGTGTTCCCCGGCCCAGACAGCACCGTCAAGCATGCGGCGCTCCTTCTCGCCGATGAGCTGGTCGAGACGGCCCGTACCCGGCAGCAATACGACCTGCGCATCACGACAGGAGAGACCGCAGCCTTCATCGAAGACCTCATGCAGCGCTTCCCCACGTGGGCACGCACCTATCAATCAGCGAAGTCCGGGCCGGACCGGCTGACCAGTGAAGCGCTGATGTTGCTGGCCTCGATGCACCTGGTGTCCCTTGACGAAGACACCGTGTTCGTGCGTCCGGCGATCGCCCGCTTCTCAGCGACACTGACCACGTAAGCAGACGACGCGGCCACCAAAAGCCCTGGCCCCTGGCCTGACCGGCATCGCGGTGGCCGAAAACACAACAATGAGGTGAACACCCAGTGCCTGTTGCCGCCTCTGACATGCTGCACGGTCTGCCAGTGCCAACCACGGAGCGCTGGCAGCCCTTGCGCGCGGGAATCGTCAACGTCTTCCACTATGACCAGCAGACATTCGTCTTCCACAAGGGCCACCTGCTCCTCCGAGGGCTCAATGGCTCCGGAAAGTCAGTGGCGCTCGAGGTGCTGCTGCCCTACCTCTTCGACGCCGACCTGTCTCCTGAACGGCTGTCGACCTTCGGCGGCAGGGACAGGTCAATGCACTGGAAATTGATCGGGTTCGACGAATCCGGACGGGAGAACGCCCGCGGTTACGTCTGGGTCGAATTCGGCAGGCTCTCCGATTCCAATGCACCCGAGTACTTCACGATCGGTGCCGGGCTGGAAGCCATCCGCTCCGATCGCAGCAAGACCAAGGCGTGGTACTGGACCACTCGGCAGCGCATCGGGGTGGAGCTCCAACTCACCAGCCTCCAGCGCGAACCGCACACAGCCGCCAAACTCGCCGACGCATTGGCGGACAATGGCACGGTCCACGCTTCGCCTTCCGGTTATCGCGAGACTGTGAACCAGACCCTCTTTGGCCTACCGGATGAAGCCTACCGCGCACTGCGACGCATGCTGCATGAGCTGCGCCGCCCCCATCTGTCGCAAGGTCTTGACCCACACAAACTGTCGGATCTGTTGTCCGGCAGCCTCCCACCGGTCGACGCGACCGTCATCGGCCAGCTCGCTGCCGGCTTCGACGGTCTTGACCGGCACGCCGCTGACGTGCGCGAGCTGCACACGGCCATGGAACACATCAGCGCCCTGCACGCTGACTACAAGGCGTACGCCCGTAAGTTCGCCAAATCGGCCGCTGTTCGCGTCCGCCGAGCCCACGAAACCCACGAAGACGCCATCCAGCAACAAAAATCAGCCCAGACAGAGCTCGTGGCGGCACAGTCACTCCTTGAGGAAGCAGACACTGCCTTGAGGGAAACCCGAGCGTCGCACGAAGAAGCTGGGGGGCGACTACGCGGGCTGGAAAGCTCGGAGGAGTTCCGGGCCGGCCGCAGCCTTGACGAAGCCGAGCAGCAGGCCAAACGAGCACAAGACATGGCACACAGGGGCCAGGAACGGGCTCAGGCATCGGCGCAGCGTGCGGCTGAAACTGCCGAGCGAACAGAAGATGTAGCCACGCAATTGGCTATGGCACAGGCTGATGCCGACTCCCGAGCCGCCGACAGCCTGAGGGCGGCGAAGCTCGTCGGTTTGGACGTCGCCGTCAAGGCGGTGGCCAAGAAACTGGAGCAATCCGACCTCAGCTCTGCGAAACAGGCTCTCAGTGACGCAATCTCGGCTCGACGCTCCGAACTCGCGGCCGTCACGTCTTTGCTGGGACGCGCTACCGAACAAGACGTGACCGTCTCCGTGCTGCGCCATCGGCTGGATGCAGCCCAGCAGGCACTGCTTGACGCAACCTCCGATGCCCAACGTGCCGAACGTGCCGTCAACGAAGCCCAGGGCGCTTTCACTGAGGAGGTCAGCGACTGGCTGCGGGCAGCCGGAACCCCACAGGAACTCCTTGACGAATCAGATCTGTCCGATCCTGATGCCTTCGGTCTCCTGCTCTCTGACCTTTCCACCCAGAGCCGCGCGACCCTGTTGACCGAACAATCCACTCTCACTCAAGAACGTCAGACTCTGCTAGCCGAACGCCAGCACCTCCGCACCCGCTTCGAAGAGGTATCTCGCGGTGATACGGCATCTCCGTCCGGCAGTCGGACGCGAGCTGGCCAACGCCAGAATCAGGCCGGCGCACCCCTGTTTCTGCTCGTCGACTTCGCACCGTCGCTGCCGAAGGTCCTCCACGCCGGTCTCGAAGCTGCTCTGGAGGCTTCAGGCCTGCTTGATGCATGGGTGACGCCGGATGGCCGAGTACTTCCCCGAGATGTGGAAGACGTGGCGCTGGTTCATCTCGGACCGACGGTCACCGGAACGTCGCTCGGAGATGCCCTGGTCCCCGCGGTTTCGGACGCAGTGAACACTGAGGTCGTCGCCCGCGTATTGGCACAGATCGCTTGGGTGGCCGAGCCCACGTCGCAGCTACCTGAAGGCGCTGCCGCGACGATCGCTGGGGACGGGCGGTTCCGCGTGGGACCACTTGAGGGTCGATGGAGCAAGCCGACGGGCGAGTTCATCGGAGCTTCCGCACGCGAGAACCGGCAAAAGCAAGCGGCACGCGACCTGGCGCAACAGCTGGAAACACTCGACGCAACGCTGGCCGGCGTAGAAGAGCGTCATAAGCTTGTCGCCGAACGACTCCGCACACTGACGGACGAGCTGTCATCGGCACCACGCAGCAGCCGTCTTCGTACCGCCGAGCGTGAGGTGGACCGGACCGCAGCGGTGGTGGGCGAACGAGCGGACCTCGTCCGGCAGGTCACCACCGCCTTGCAAGAGGCCCTCACCAAGTTGGACGGGGACCTGCGCGCAGCACGGGTGGCTGCTGAGTCGACCGGTCTCACCGAGGCCCAGTTGCCCGAGGCGATGAGGGCTCTTGACGTCCTGGACGAGGCGGGTCGTGAGTGGGTGCACAGCCGTCGGCTGCTCGCGCACCTCTCCCAGCTTGCCGCCACGGCCAACGTCGATGCCGCATCTGCCGCCCGCGACGCCACGGAAGACCAAGAGAAGGCCATCGTCGCGCAAAACACCGCCCGCGAAGAGCAAGCACGCTTCGAGGCCGTCAAGAATGCTTTGGGCACGCAGTACGCTGCGGTGATGGCTGAGATCGCCACAGCACGTGACAAGTTGAACGCAGTGGCGGCACAAGAACGATCTTTGCAGGACACTCGCGTCGAACTGACCGCTCGCAGCCGCGATGCCGCGTCGCTCGTCAAGGAGCGGTCCAAGGCGGTATCCGACAGTGAGGCCGTCCTGCAGGCCGCCGCCGACGCACTGGTTCAAGCAGCCAGCCTCGGGCTCCTGCAAGTCGCTGGCGTCACTGAACACTTCGCTGCAGGCCCTTCGAGCGCGACAGACACGTCGCCCGGTGACGTGAACCCGCAAGCGTGGTCGCTTCCAGAAGCGATTGCTGCGGCACGTGGTTTGGATTCCGGCATCGGGCGGGAGGCTTCCTCGGACGAAGCACTCGAACGAGCTCTGAATACGGTGACCGAGCGCCGCTTCGTGGTGGAACGTGCCGTCAGTGACGGCATCGTGCTCCGGCAGCGCTCCGAGGGCGGCCTCCTGGTCATTGACACCGTGTACCAGGGGCGTGCACTACCACTCCACGCCCTGCACACCCGATTGCAGCACGAGGCCGAACGGACAGCATCACTGCTCGAATCCACGGAACAGCAGCTGTTCGAATCGTTCCTCGCTGGCCAGGTACGTCGCGAGGTCTCTCAGCGCATCACCATGGCGGACGGAATTATCTCGAAAATCAACTCGCTGATGGAGAATTGTCCGACTGCTTCAACCATGCGTCTGCGGCTTGCATGGTTGCCCACTGAGGAGATGTCCACGAGCACCACTCGCGTGATGGAGATGCTCCGTACGCCACCAGCAGAACTTTCGCAGGCGGATCGGACTACGCTGGAGATGTTCTTCCGGCATCGTATCGAAACCGTGCGGGCCACAGCCAGCAGCAGCACGTGGACGGAACAACTGCTGAAGGTTTTCGATTACCGGCTATGGCACCGCTTCACGCTGCAGCGGCAGCAGAAAGACAAGCCGTGGGAGACCCTAACGCGTTCCAAGCACGCAGCCATGTCCGGTGGGGAGAAGGCAGTAGCACTGCACCTGCCTCTTTTCGCAGCTGCAGCCGCACACTACGAGGCATCCGGTGTGCGATCCCCCCGGCTCATCCTGCTGGACGAGGTCTTCGCGGGCGTGGACGCTCCTATGCGGGGCCGACTGTTCAAACTCGCTTGTGACTTCGACCTCGACATGATCGCTACAAGCGAGTCGGAGCAGGGAACGCATGCCGACCTCAATGGCATCGCCATCTACCAGCTTCTACGTTCCGGCAACCAACCGGGTCTGCTTGCCGTGAGATCAGTGTGGGACGGTCATGATCTGCACCGACTCCTTGATGCAGACCTCGCTTCCTAGAACTCCAACATCCGAAGCAGGGGCCCCGGTCCCGGGGCCCCTGTCGCGAGTGAGTGCTCGCGCGCGGACCGAAATCAGGCCGATGCTGCCGTTGCCGAAGGCGCTCGTCCCTGCGACCGGTCTGTCTTTTGGCCGACCTTCCCAGGGGCGACGGTGCTGGGATCTACAGCCTCCCCAGGCGAGAAATGGGCGTACGCGCCCTCAGGACTGGCGTCTCGGTCGTGGGGCAGGAGGAAGAAAACCCGCCGTTCGTAAAGACCGGAATCTGGATTCGGCTTCGCTGAATCATTGAGAACGCTGTATCCGACCATACGACCGTCACGCGCATAACGAGGCTTTCCTCCCTTTCGGGGGAGCTTGTCCAGCGCTTGACGTACATAGTCCAAATTTTCAGGGTCTTCCAGCCACACGATTTGAGCCTCGTCTGTAAGCGCTGCCTCCTCCAGTAGCGAGCTCATGGCTTCAGCCCCACTTTCTTATCTGCTGCCGGTCCAGGTTCAGGTTCAGGTGGCCATAGGTCCATGCCCGGTTCATGCCTCACCGTCGAGCTACCGACTTGTACGGTGCGTGATGACCAGTGACGCTGCCCGTCCCTGTGATCTGGTCGCCGATTGTCTCCATGGTAGACGGCGCGGCGAGCTTGTCGTAGTGCGCCGTCGGCTACGTCGGCAGGCAGCTGGCTACTGACTTGCGAACAACCATGGCGTCCGCCCCTCGGTGTCTTCATCCTGCACCCAACCCGTCCCATCAGCGAGCCGTCCTGTCCGCGGCTTGGAGACCAATGCCAGGATAGAACTTCCGGCCGTTCGCCCTGATCATGTCCGACGCGCTCGCGATCCTCAGCTCCTGCCGCACACGCGCCGAGAACGCTCGTGGTCCGGCAGGAGCCTGGGCCTCGTTCGCACACCACTTGACATACGCGTCATTGAGCGTGGTCTGCTCTGTACGCAGCTGAGGTTGCAGCACGCACTCCTCCTGGAGGAAACGGCCGATGTGATCCTCGTTCGCTGCGTAAGACTCCGTGGCTGTCCTCACCTGGGCCGGCCCGTTCAGTGGGTCACGGGTGCGACACCACTCCACTGCTCCCCGGATCAACCAGTGCAGGATGCCGGGGCCTTCTTCCTGCACAAGCACACGAGCAAGGTTATCGATCTTCCGCTCGTCAGGCACAGTCCGTTCAAACGGGATCAGCCGCATGCGACGCCAAAAGGCATAGCCTCCCGTGGTCACCTCAGGCTTGTGGTTACCGAGCAGCCACAGGTGGTGTGTGGGCTCAAAACTGAAGAAGTCCTGACGCATACGGCGCGCCTTGATCGTATCGCCACCTGTAAGGAGCTTGACACGGGCTTCGTCAAACCGATCGCCAGCCTTGAGTTCGCTACAGACGATGATCCGTCGGCCGTGAAGTTCCGTGAGCTCGGTGGAGTGCTCCTCGAACATGCGCGCCATGAGAAAACCTGGCGGGGCAGCGTCCGCATAGTCGCCGAGCAGCTGAAGCACCACGTCCAATAGGGCCGATTTACCGTTTTTCCCCGCACCGTGAAGGAAGGGCAGAACCTGTGCGCCGACGTCTCCCGTGATGGAGTAGCCGAGTAGCAGATGAACGAACTTGATCGTCTCTTTGCCTGCAGCGTCCTCGCCAAACGTATCGGCCAGAAACTGATGCCACCGAGGCGTAGGCATGCCTTGAGGGGCGACACTCGTGGACCGGCTGTGAAAGTCCTTGTACGGATCAGCCGGCGCGATCACACCTGTTTTGAGGTTGACCACGCCGCCTGGGGTGCACAGCGCATAAGGGTCGCCGTCCAATGCCTTCGCGTTCAGGGCCAACTCAGGGTGCGCCTTGGCCAACAGGAGCAGGTTCTTCTGGCCTGACGCAGACAGCGTGCGGGCACGATGCCGGGCTACTTCCCGGTCAGAGAAGATGCCTGTCGCGTCTGTGTGTGCAAGCTCCTCGGCCATGTCTCCTGCAGCCCAAAGGGCTGCATTCTCTCCGCCACCGCGCTTCCAGCGATAGCCCTCCCAGCTGTACCAGCCAATACCATCCACGTACCGAAAACGGTGTTTGTTGAGTCTGACGAACAGCTTCGCATTGCCCCTGTCGGACAAGGAATCAGGAAGGTACGGCGGCACAGGAAGGTGATGGTTTTGCACCGGGGGCTCTGGCGCTTGGATAGAGGGAGACCCAGACTGCTGTACTGGCACGGAGTACGTGGGCGGAACGTCCCCAAAATCAATCATTTGCTGTGCTGCCGCTTGGGCGTCGAAACCGCTGGAGGTCCCGTGGTTGGTGCTCATGGGCGTCCTTCGGGGTGAAGCGGTCGGCGAGCTCCTGCCGCGAGGGCTGACTTGATGATCTGTCGATTTCGTGCAGCCTGATGAGGACGAGCACGGTCCGCTGCATCGATGAGGAGTTGACATGCCTCATCAAGGGATATGCGGCCACCCTGGCTGAAGCCACCCGCAGTGAAAGCCGCTCGGTTGAGTTTCTCGGTGAATCCAGCTCCCTCGGGAATCGTTGCGCACGCGTCGACAGCGGCCAGTAGGGTCTCCAGGGCTCGCCAAGCCCTGTCGCGGCTATTGCGGGTAACTCGCCGCCGCGTGGGAGCCGACAACGGCTGCGGAGGCGCATGAACATGCCCTGTTCTAACCAGTTCTGCTCCAAGCCAGCGCGGGAGAGGCGCAGGCAGAGTTGCGCTCCCTACTCGTTCATAACGTCCCGTCGATGTTCTCGTCGACGGTGCAATGATGTACCCGCCAGTCGACCGCACGTCGACCTGCCACGCGAGTGCGGTCTTACCCGATCCTGTGGAGGACTTGTATGGCGGATCCTCAGCCGTCCGCCGATACCAGATATGACACCCTCCCGAGACTGTGCGCACTCGCAGAGTCGTCCGATCGTCCACGGGATTGGGTTGACCTCGGAGAGCAGCCAGGAGCGCGAGCGTGTCGTATCCGCTGGAAAGACCGGAAAGGTTGACACGTGCGTCGATCGAAATACCCGGCAGAAGGCGGGTTCGATCAGGTACTTGTGCAGCATGGGCATCGACATCGATGACTACGAGATCTGCCGGTCCGCATGAGACAGCAACCCCGAAGTTCGGCTCCAAACTCCACCAGCGTCTGATCAATTCATGATCAGTCGTCGCGGCATGGAAGCTGTGACACCACCTGCCCTCCCTGAGACAGGCACAGGTCTCGGGAGCGTGCGCACGATCCTTGCCGCAGTTCCGGCAATTGGCAGGAGGAGTCTTGCGCAGAGGGGTCAGCGGATGGACAGGCCAGTTTTGGTTGGCGCACCAGTGTGCAACGTCCTCAGGGCTGGCGCCGGCTGCGCTGATCTCGCCGTGGCGGGGCACTGGATCCTCTTCGAGCGGACAGGGACTGAGTGACTTGGTTCAGTCCAGACGGGAAGTCCTGGTCAGGGACCTTCCAGCGGCTGGGTAGTGACTGTAGGGACTGAGTTTCTGGATGAGGACACGGAAAGCTTAGTCGGTCTGGCACGCCCGCGTCACAGGGGAGGTAACGCACCCGCGCGCCTGGGCTGCAAGGCGCAAAGTAGCCCGATATGTTCCCTTCGTCCGTTTGGTGAGGGACTGTAGTGACTCAGTTTTAGAATTACCACAAGTTCATCCACGAAGGGGAGATGTCCGTTTTGGCGGTTTTGCCCCTACATCTGAGGGACTGTAGTGACCAAGATTCCGCAACTCTACCCCGGTTCCGTGTCCTTGACGGCGGTGGCACGCATATTGGCGCACATATTCAAGAACTCGGTCCCTTCAGTCCCTGCCTCGGCGTTGCCTACCAGTCTGACCTGCAGCTTTGTAGGTAGTGACTGAAGCTCCATCAACGGGACCGAAGGGCAAAAGCGTGTTCGGCGTGTCGCTCCCGAGGCTGGCGCTCTTCGTTCGAGTCGTCACGGTTTCAGAGATCGTGTTCTCCGGGGTCGGCGTGCCATACCGTGCCCGGTTCCCGTGACGGGCTGTCGGTTCATCCTGCGGGCCGACCGGCAGAGAGCGCAGCCCGATTGAGGCGTGCCCCCGCAGAGGGACCGGCAGAGAACCTCACTCGTAGGCTGACAGGCCCCACGCGGACCCCCGCCCTGGCCGGAGCGGATCCTGGGAGGCTGCGATTGGCCGAACTCACCGTTCTAGCCACCACGGAGTAGATCGCCTGCCCTGTTCGGCAGAGGTCCGATTCCTCCCCGGCCTGAAGGTCGGGGCATCCTCGGAAGTTTGCGGTGAAATGCCGCACCTCGACTGCCAAAACCTGTGCTGGTTCCTGCACGAAATCGACCCCAAACTCCCCCAGGCCGCCTGCGGCGGCTACGCATGGTGGATGCCTGACAGACCACACTCCGGGGGCGACCGAACGCGATCTTGGGTTCGCCCTCGGCCTGGTCGCCAAGTCCCGTCGTCTCACCGAAGAGATCAACGCAAAATGAGAGGAGCACCTGGCGCTGGCTCGTATGGGTTCGGGCCCCACACATGTTGGAACTCCTCACAAAGCGACCCCACTCGGGCCGAGCACTGATGCGGGTGCATCATGGCGACGGCTGATGAGAGCGTGGAGAGCGGGGATAGCCGAGGGCAGGCGGGGAGATAAGGATGGATCTCATCCGGTCTGTCCGGTGAGAGCGGTCTTCGGGTGCAGGAACTGCCCTGGCGCGATTTCCTCGATGCAGAGATCGTTGTCACGAGTGGGTTCGCCCAAGGACGCTCGGCTGTGTGTCCGGCCCCTGACGATGTGGCTAGTTGGTCGCAGGCCCTGAGCACACTTCCCGCTGGACGAGATCCCGCTTGACTGGACGACAATCCCAACCCCAAGCTTCCATTCGAACTATCGGGCCATCACGGCGTTTGCCATGATCGTGGTGGAGGACATGCCGGACCCGGTACGGCGGTCCGTGTACCGGCCAGGCTGGTCGAGGGTGGGCCAACGACCAGCACGAACGACTTCAACAGGTCCGGCCGGCCTGGCCCAAGGACGTTGTCGAAACCTACATGGTGCCTATGAGTGGGGCCGCTGAACTACCGCCAGCTGGCACCAGCACCTGATGCCGCAGGCCAGCCTCAGGAAGTTTTTCGGATGTCGCCGCGGATATCCCGGCAAACGCGTAACCAGCGGAACCAGTGCAGCGGGGCGATGCTCTGTCCGACCACCCATTGGTGCACGCCTAGGCCGGAGCCACATCCGGTGCCTTGGCGCTCGATGATCGGATTGATCCCGACAATACGGACCTGGTGTAGGATTTGTCGCGGTCACGGTCAGCAGGCAAGCTATCCGGCCGTCGTGGTCTACCACGTTGGCCCCACACTGATGGGACGGCCAGGATCAAAAGGCAGCGCTGGTGGCGCCGTTCCGGTTTCCGCGCGCAAGTGACACCGCCAACGAGATTCCGTGCGCTTCGGTGATCAGATAGTGCTTGGAGCCTGTTCGGGCGCTGTCGACCGGGCTCGGTCCGGTTTTTGGCTCCCCTTCAGGGCCCAGACGAGGGAGTCGTCAATCACCGCCCTCGATGCGCCCCGGCAGCGTTCAGCTCAGCCAACAACGACTCGTGCCAGACCCCGCGTCGTTCCAGTCACGAAAGGCGCCGCCAGCAGGCCATCCCCGGAAGCAGGCCCCCTCGCCGACCGCTCCAGCCGGCCCTGCTCCCACACCTCACTCGGCGGCTGCCGCCGAAATGCAGGTGTGCCCGACTGCGTCAGGAACGCAAGCCCGGACCGGGCTTGGGCCTACCGCAAGAGCCTCGCCTGACAGCAGGCCCTCACCGACCTCGGTACCGCCGACAAGCTCACCCGCGCCTACCGGCCACAGACCTACGGCAAGGTCGAGCACTTCAACCGCACCCTTTTCGACGAATGTGTCTACCTGACGCAAGCAACACCGAACACACGGCCGTACTGGACAACTTCCTCCGCCAGCACAAACAACACCGATGCCAGATCGCACTCGAAGGCAAGCCACACATCAGCCGCGCAAGCAGCGCTCCGGGTCAATACACCCAGGACCCGTCTGGGGGGTCCGCCCGATGCGGGCCTTGTTTCGACCTCCTGCGGGGAACGGCACCGGCGGTGCACTTCGAGGGCCTGCTGACCATCGCGATCGACGGAACCTACCTCGATGTCCCCGACAGCCGTTGCGCCGCGCCGGCCCGGACAAGATCACGAATCAGTCCGCGACCTCCGGCTACCCGCAGATCTGCCTGACCGCGCTCGTGGCGTGTGGAAGCCGCGTGGGCCTAGATGCCGCCTTTGGTCCTCGCTCCAGCGGCGAACCGTCCACGGCAAGCACATGATGCGCTCCCTACATGCCGGAATAATCGTCCTGGTCAAACGAGGTTTCTCGGGTAACACCTTCCTGGCTCCCGTTGCAGCCACCGAGGCCCCTATCCTCTCCCGCGAACTGCCGTCCGCAAACCCAGCAAGCATCGACCGCTTCGACGACAGCTCCTACCTCTCCCACTTCGGCATCGAGGTAGGCATCATCGGGTGCGAGATCACCGTCACCGCCAGCCAGGGGCGCCTGGCAACTGCTCAGTTCTCCCGCACCGGCTTCTACTGCGCCACATCGCAACCCCCCGGGCCGGCGCACAGACCACGACCGTCCGCACGCGATCACGCGGAACCTGTGCAGGCCCACGCTTCCACGCCGTGGTCCGGTGGGCAGGCTCCGGATGCGGCAGCTGTGTCGCACCTTGTGCGAGCCGCTGCGACACGCGAAGGGCTGGAATCGCTACAAGGGACTGAAAGGCAGGGACTGACACGTTGGGTACCTGTTGCTGAAACATGGCAAATCTGCAGGTCAGAGAGGGATCAGGATCAGAGTAGTGACTGTAGTGACTGAGGTTCGGATGTTATGACACGCTCGCGCACATGAGGGCTGACTCCTGTTCGCAGGCAACAAGTAGATTCGGTCACTTCAGTCCCTGGAGTGTCTTGTATCCGCTACTTGACCTGGCGTTTGAGTAGTGACCAGCAGCCAGTGACCAAGGGATCCGCGCCCCGACTCAAAGTCAAGCGGAAGCTTCTTGCCTTGTGAGGTGCCTGCCTACTGGGCTGGGACAGGGACTGGGTGGGGTTAGGCACTGTTGACAGAGGGTTCCTAAGAGTGCAGGTCAGAGACCTACGACGCGACTGGTAGTGACTGTAGTGACTGTGTTCTGGTGGTTATGACGCGCGCGCACACGTGAGAGCCCAGAACAGGACTCGTCGGTAATTCAAAGCTTCGGTCACTACAGTCACTGACAAGGGGGTTGGAGTACCCCTGACCTGCCAGTTCTCCAGTTCCAAGACTGTGCCGACCAGGCATCCTTCGGTCACAACACCAGACGTCAGCGTTGCAAACTGCTGGTACCGATAAATGCTGGACACGACTCGCTCGCTGGGTGTGGGTGATTACCGTGACGTTCTCTCCTGCCGGCTCCGCGCTTGGAACCCGTCCACGTGCCCTGGCAACGGTGGCCGCAGAGTGGGCTTGATCGACATAATCCCTGGCCAGCTGAACGCCCGTCTCCGGCAGATCCTGGATGGGCACGCGCCCATCGTCGCGTGTCACTGACGCGCAGTCACTCAAGGAAGCTTCGTCGATACCAGCCGACGGCCTGGGGCTGCGCCCGTCCGAAGCCAACGGGCGGAAGCAGCGCCGTGCAGGCAGTTTTTTTTGATGGATATGGCCGCTTCGACGAGCTCCTGAGGGGTTTTTGCGCTTCTACAGAACCCTGCCGCGTGGAGGGGCCTGGAGCGTCTCCCAGGGAAAGGAAAACGGCGTTATACACTAGCCAACTGGCTAGTGGTTTGGCTCGGATCCTTGGACGGGGAATCAGCTGATTTCAGTTCAGGGTGAGATTGTGCCTGCATGACTGATGCGGTTGATAATGGTGGGGGGAAAGGTGGGCAATTGTCAATACCTGTGGATCAGCTGACCTCGGTCAGGGTCGCGAAGCCGGTGGTGGGTAGGTCGGAGCCTGCGGCGAGCGGGGCAACTTCCCCCTCAGTCGACGTCTGACGTGGAATCGGTTGAGGCCGCCGCAGAGTTCCACGACGCCCCCGACAAGAGGCACACTGTCGGTCTACGCGCACGAGTTGGTGCGGCCGCGCGTGGTGCGGAAGGTTGAGTTGCATGGCCATTGCGAAAAGGGGCACGCGGGTAATTGTTGTCGACGGAGAACGCTATCGCTGGGTAGTCGCGCCCAATGATGAGCCCGGTCTGGCAATCGTTGTCCTGCACGAGGAAAATGATGGACAGCGCATGGCGACGTGGGTTGAGCACGGTGTGGTGATCGCACCTGGGTTGGTTGCGGGAGTCATACGAGATGCGTTGCTTCACCACGGCTGGACACCTCGGCAACGTCGCAAGCAGCTCACCTTGCGATGCCTGGACAGAAATCCGGATTCGGCGAATCTCAGGTTGGTCAGTTGGCCGCCTGCGGTTTGAATGGGGGGCTCGTCAATCAGTTGAACTCAGTGTCAGGCAACAGCAGGCGCGGGCCGCTCGACCAGCTGGCCGCGTTCGAAGCGGGCGCCGGCACGGACGAGCGGGACGAGATGGGAGCCGTTGATGACCCGCCAGCGGGCCTGGGCGGATTCGACCAGCTTGAAGACCATCGCCAGTCCTGCCGCGCGGCTGCCGGCGCCCTTGGTGACCTTGGTGCTGAGGCGGACGGTGGCGAAGGTCGACTCGATGGGGTTCGTGGTGCGCAGGTGGATCCAGTGCTCGGCCGGGAAGTGGTAGAACTCCAGCAGCACGTCCTGGTCATCGGTGATCTTCCGGACCGCCTTGGGGAACTTCGCGCCGTGGAGCTTCGCGAACGTCGTGATGGCCTGCTCGGCACGCTCGCGATCTTCGGCGTTGTAGATGTCCTGCAGGGCCTTCTTCGCCGCCGATTGCGCGGACTTGGGCATGGCGTCCAGCACGTTGGCGGTCTTGTGACCCCAGCACCTTTGCTCGCGGGTGGTGGGGAAGACCTCGCGCAGGGCCTTCCAGAAGCCAAGCGCGCCGTCGCCGACCGCGAGCACCGGGGCCCGCATGCCGCGGCGCGCGCAGTCACGCAGGAGGGAGGCCCAGGCTTCGGACGATTCGCGGTAGCCGTCAGTCATGGCCACCAGCTCTGTGGTGCCGTCGGCGCGGACGCCGATCACAACCAGAACGGCGGCCTTGGCCTCTTCCAGGCGGATCCGCAGGTGGATGCCGTCGACTCTGACGTACACGTAGTCGGTGCCGGACAGATCGCGGTCCTGGAATGCGGGTGGTCTGCTTGCCATTGGGCGGTCAGCCGGGTGACGGTCGCCGGCGACAGGCCCGCCGTGGAGCCGAGGAACTGCTCCAGCGCGGGCACGAAGTCCCCGGTGGACAGGCCGTGCAGATAGAGCAGCGGCAGCACCTCCGCGATCTTCGGAGACCTGCGGCACCAGGGCGGCAGGATCCCCGAGGAGAACCGCTTGCGCTCCCCACTGGTTGCGTCCACCCGCTTGTCGTTGACCCGCGGCGCCCGCACCTCGACCGATCCGGCCGCGGTGGTGACCTTCCTTGGCTGGTGGTAGCCGTTGCGCACCACCAGACGGCGACCGCTCTCGTCTCGCTGGTCGGCTAACTCGGCTATGTAGGAGTTGACCTCGGCCTCCAGCGCGGCGGCCAGCATCCGGCGCGCGCCCTCCCGGACAATCTCGTCCAGCAGCGATAACCCGCCACTGGTGGTGCCATCGGCGTTGACTACGGTGAGCACGGACGTGCCTTCCCGACCGACGCGCCAACGTCGGCCTTGCTCGATGGCCTATCGATCGATCACCAGGGAAGGTACGTCCTCCCCGGCCCGATCCACAGGTTCCGAGCATTGCTCGGGATAGGTCGAGCACGCGGTCATCGCGCAGTTTCGACTGACTGGCGAGGGGTGCGGTAAACCGGGCGATGATCGCCCTCGGGCGCTCCCCGATTCGAGCAGTGCTCAGGACTCGTGGACAGGTTCCCGGGAGGACGTACTTTCCCGAATGATCCTGTGATGGTCACCGATCAGGCCCGCGTTCGTAGCGCGGGTCGAGAAGGCGCGCCCGTGCTCAGCGTAGTTACCGACGACGGCTCCCCCCAGTTCGGCTCCCTGATCGACGAAATCGTCCGTGAAGGCGCCCGCCGCATGCTGGCCCCCGCCCTGGAGGCCGAAGTCAACCAGTACATGGCCGAGTTGGCTGCCGAGACGGTCCTGTCCTCCCGAAGCTGCCGCGAAGTGACAAGTAGCTCTCTGTAGCAAGGCAGGGGTGTGCTTGTCCGGGTTTTCGATCTTCTGGGGTCGCTGAGCGGGCGTTTCCGCGAGGTTGGTCCGGTCACAACGACCGGAGGGAGCGCGGGGTGCGGCAGGACGGGGAGCCGGAGGACCTGATCGAGGTCTGGACGCTGCTGGAGGAGGACCAGGAGCGGCTGCGGAACAAGTCGGGGGCGAACCGGCTGGGCTTCGCGCTGCTGCTGAAGTTCTTCGAGGTGGAGGCCCGGTTCCCGGAGGATGTCGGGGAGATCCCGGTGCCGCGGTGTCGTACGTGGCCCAGCAGGTGAAGGTGCCGGCCGAGGAGTGGGCCGCGTACGACTGGTCGGGGCGGGCGATCAAGCGGCACCGGGTGGAGATCCGGGGCGCGTTCGGGTTCCGGGAGTGCACCGCGGAGGACCAGGCCCAACTCGCCGAGTGGCTGGCGGTGGAGCTGTGCGGGGTGGAGCTGAACCGGGGCCGGCTGTCGGCGGCGACCCGGTCCCGGCTGGACGACCTGGTTGCCGAGGACGCCGGCGGTGAGGAGTCGGCGGGCGGCGGGGTGTCGTTCTTCTCCGAGTTGAAGGCGGACCCGGGCGCGTTGGGCCTGGACAGTCTGCTGGCGGAGGTGAACAAGCTCCAGCGGGTGCGCGCGCTGGAACTGGCGCCGGAGCTGTTCGAGGACGTGTCGGAGAAGCTGGTGGCGGCGTGGCGGGCGCGGGCCTCAAAGGAGTACCCCTCGGACCTGCGGGCGGTAGCGCCGCCGGTGCGGTAGACGCTGCTGGCCGCGCTGTGCCACGTGCGGCAGACAGAGATCACCGACTCGCTGGTGGAGCTGTTCATCCAACTGGTGCAGCGGATCAACACGCGGGCGGAGAAGAAGGTCGAGGGCGAGTTCACCAAGGACCTCAAACGGGTCCGCGGCAAGGAGGGCATTCTGCTGCGGCTGGCGGAGGCGGCGGTCGCGGAGCCGGGCGGCACGGTCCGCCGGGTGATCTTCCCGGTGGCCGTGGAGTCGACACTGAAGGCGCTGGCCGCGGAGGCGGCGGCGAACGAGGCCCGCTACCGGGCGAGGGTGCGCACCGTGCTGCGGTCGTCGTACTCGGGGCACTGGCGACGGATGCTGTCCCCGCTGCTGGGGGCGCTGGAGCTGTGCAACAACACCGCCTACCGGCCGGTGACGGACGCCATCGACCTGCTGAAGCGGTACCTGGACCAGCCCATCGCCAAGGAGGCCGCGTTCTTCGACGAGGCGGAGAAGATCCCGCTGGCCGGCGTGGTGCGTGAGGAGTGGCGCAAGGCGGTCGTGGACGAACGCGGCCGGGTCGAGCGCATCCCGTACGAGCTGTGCGTGCTGGTGTCGCTGCGGGACGCGCTGCGGCGCCGGGAGATCTGGGTGCCGGGTGCGGGCCGGTGGCAGAACCCGGAGGACGACCTGCCGCCGGACTTCGAGGACAACCGCGACGTGCACTACGACGCGATCCGCCAACCCCAGGACCCCCACGCCTTCATCAACGCGCTGAAGAAGCGGCTGCGGGAAGCCCTGACCCGCTTCGACACCGCACTGGAGCTGGGCACCACGGGCGGGGTGGACATCGTCCGCAGGCACGGCGAGCCGTGGATCAAGGTCTCACCGCTGGGCAAGCAGGTGGAGCCGGAGAACCTGGTCGCGCTGAAGGCGGAGATCGAGCGGCGGTGGGGCACCATCGACCTGATCGACATCCTGAAGGAGGCCGAGTTCGCCACAGGGTTCACCTCGGAGTTCGCCTCGCTCGCCACCAGGGAGGCGGTCCCGAAGGCGGTACTGCGGCGCCGGCTGCTGCTCGTGCTGTTCGCGCTGGGCACGAACAGGGGTATCAAGCGGGTCGCGGTCACCGGCAAGCACGGCGAGAGCGAGGCCGTCCTGCGCCGCGTGCGGCACCTGTTCGTCAACCGCACCAACCTGCGCGCCGCCCTGGTACGGCTGGTCAACGCCACCTTCGCCGCCCGCGATCAAGCGTGGTGGGGCGAAGGCACCGCCTGCGCGTCGGACTCGAAGAAGTTCGGGTCCTGGTCCAGCAACTTCATGACCGAGTGGCACCAGCGCTACCGCGGGCCCGGCGTGATGATCTACTTGCACGTCGAGAAGAAGTCGCTGTGCGTGTACTCCCAGCTCAAGTCCTGCGCCGCGAGCGAGGTCGCCGCGATGATCGAGGGTGTCCTGCGGCACTGCACGGACGTGGAGATCGACCGCCAGTACACCGACACCCACGGTGCTTCCATCGTCGGGTTCGCCTTCGCCCACATGCTCGGCTTCAACCTGCTGCCGAGACTGAAGAACGTCGGCTCCGCGCGGCTGTACCGGCCGGCTGCCGGTGAGGACGAGACCTGGCCGCACTTGGCGCCGGTGCTGTCGACCAAGACGATCGACTGGGACCTGATCGCCCAGCAGTACGACCAGATCGTGAAGTACACCACCGCCCTGCGCCTGGGCACCGCGGAGGCCGAGCAGGTCCTGCGGCGCTTCACTCGCGGCGGGCCGAAGCACCCGACGTACAGGGCGATCGAGGAACTGGGCCGCGCGGTGCGTACGGCGTTCATCTGCGACTACCTCGCCGACGCCGACCTGCGCCGCGAGATCAACGACGGGCTCCAGGTCGTGGAGAACTGGAACTCCGCCAACCACGACCTGTTCTACGGCAAGGACGGCGACCTGACCGGCTCCGACAAGGAGTCCCAGGAGGTCTCCATGCTCGCCCTGCACCTGCTCCAGTCCGCGCTGGTGCACGTCAACACCCTGCTCCTCCAGGACATCCTGAGCGAGGAGAAGTGGCAGAAGCGGCTCACCGACGCCGACCGGAGGGCCCTGTCCCCGCTGTTCTGGACGCACGTGAACCCCTACGGCCGGTTCGAGCTGAACATGAACGCCCACCTTGACCTGGCCGCTGCCGGGGCGGCCCCGCTGCCCGGCCCACGCAGCGGCGAGCCGGCCACTGTCTGACGAAGACGACGACGAAGACGAGGCGTGTTCACTCAGGTGGTGACCGGCTGCCCGCTGGAGGGCTGCGTCGGTTCAGTTGCGTTCATCAGTCAGGGTGCTCCAGTCCTGCCGCGCTGCCCACTGTGCGAAGGTCGTCGTGGTCAGGCCGTAGGCGGCGGCGTGGTGGGGGCGTGCGGGGTAGCCGACACGGTCGTTCCAGCGGTCGCCGAACGCTGCGGATACACCGCTACTCTGCGTCTTCTCTTCCAGGGAGATGAAGTCGGTGGTGATCTCGCGGCCGGTGGCCTGGGAGAGGACGTCGGCCATCTGCGGATAGGTCAGCGCATCGCCGGCAAGGTCGACCTCGGCCTCGTGGAACCTGTCGGGCTCGGCGACGGCGGCGGCGACAGCGGCACCCAGGTCGTCGGCGCAGATGAGCGCCAGCTCGGTCTGCGGGCTCATGGCGGTGACCAGCTTGCCGTGAGGCAGCTCGGGGGCCATGTACTCCCGGCGGGGCAGGAGGAAGTTCTCCATGTACCAGGCAGGCTTGAAGATGGTCCATCGTTGCAGTCCTGAGCGCCGGATCGCGTCCTCGGTCGCGTCTTTCTGGTCCCAGTACTCCTTCATCACCGGATCGTTGATCTCGAAGTCCGGGTGCTGGGCCCGCCATCCGGTCGCCGATACCGAGGTGTGCAGGAGCTGGGTGATGCCGGCGCGCTGGGCCGCGGTGACGATGTTGCCGGCCTGGCGGTTTTCGGCGGGGTCGGCCGGGTCGATACTGGCCAGCTGCACCGAGAAGACCGCGTCGTGTCCGGCGCCGGCCGCTTCCAGGGAGGCGACGTCCTCCAGGTCCCCGGTGGCCAGGACGGCGCCCAGGGCGGCCAGGGCCTGGGCGGGAGCCGAGGAGGGGTTGCGCACCAACGCGGTGACGGGGTGTCCCGCGCCCAGGAGCGCGCGGGCGACAGCGCCGCCCTGCATTCCGGTCGCCCCGGTGACCAGCACCTTGGCCTTGTCGTTGGATGTCATGGTGAGCCTGCTTTCGGTTGATCGTGTTTTCTGGGATCTGGGCACGGGACTGTCGGACCCGGCACGGCACCCCGGGTCGGCCAGGACTGACGCGGCCGGGGTACTGGGGTCTCGGCTTAGAACACGAGCACGGGCCGTCCCCGCACCCCGCCTTCCTCGATGAGCCGGTGCGCTTCGGCGACCTGTTCGAGCGGGTAGGTCCCCGCGACGCGGAGCGTGAGGACACCGGATTCGGCCAGGTCGCGCAGCCGCATCAGAGCTGCTGTGTCGCGGATGCGGTCGTAGACGAAGACGGGGAACCAGCGCACGCCCCGGTCGGTGGCACCGGTGAACCCCTTGAAGGTCGCGATCCCGCCGCCGTCGCGCACCGCCGCGGCCACCGCCTCGCCCACCGACCCGCCGTCGATGACCCCGTCCGCACCGTCAGGGCGCAGCCGGCGGACCGCGTCGGGGAAGTTGTCCCCGCGGGGGAGCACGTGATCGGCGCCCAGGTTCGTGACGAGGTCGCGGTCCTTGTCCGCCGCGTCGGCGATGACCGTCAGCCCGGCCGCCTTGGCCATCTGCACGGCGTAGCCGCCGATCCCGCCGGCGGCACCGGTCACCGCCACCGTCGCTCCCGGGGCCAAGGCCAGCGCATCCAGGCCCATCTGTGCGGTCAGCGCGGCCATCAGCAGGGTCGAGGCCGCCGTCAGGTCGACTCCCTCGGGTGCGCGGACCACCGATTCCGCCGGTACGACCACGTACTGGGCCTGTCCGCCCTGGTCCAGCTTCGGCTCCGTGACCGCTACCACCTCGGTGCCCAGGTCCAGCTCCGGACGTGTTCCCTGCCCGACCTCGTCGATCGTTCCGGCGATCTCCCACCCCACGACGTACACGTCCGAGGGCGGGTTCATCTCCGGGCTGTACTGGGCGGAGAGCCCGGTGCGGATGTTGACGTCGGCCGGATGGACGGCGGCCGCGGCCACCTTGATCCGCACCTGCCCCGGTCCCGCGTGCGGTTCGGGCAGCTCCAGCACCCGCATGACCTCGCTACCGCCGAACTCGGTGAAACCTACGGCCTTCACTGCGCCACCTCACTGTCGGAATCAAGCCCTCCAACCCGAGACGTAGATGTTCCGGGTACTCGGCGACGTTAACAGCCCGGCTATACTCGAAACAAATCAGTCCCAGTTCGCGAGGAGAGCCCCATGCCACAGCCCGGCGCACAGCTGCGGCGGCCTTCCGGCCTCTCCGGACCGCCCCGCGATCCCGCCCGGGACGCCCGGATCCTGCACGCCGCGACGGAGCTGCTCGCCGAGGGCGGTTACCCGGCCATGACCATGGACAAGGCCGCGGCGCGGGCCGGGGTGGGTAAGGCGACCGTGTACCGACGCTGGCCCTCGCGCGCCGAACTCGCGGCGGAAGCCCTCGGCCACGCCGGACTCACCGACGACGTCATGCCGGTCATCATCGGCAGCGGGCACCTGCGCGACGAACTCCTCGCCACCCTCGCCAGCGCCATCGGCAGCCAGGACACCTCCCGGGTCGACCTGGTCTCGGCCCTGCTCGACACCGCTCGTCAGGAGCCGGAGCTGTGCAGCCTCATCCGCGTGCGCTACGTCGAGTCCCTGCACCAGGCACTCGCCGGCGTGCTGGATAACGCGGTGCAGCGTGGCGACGTGCCCTCCCGACCCGACCATCCACAGGGCGGACACGCGATCGCGGTCTCCGCCGCCATCGCCCTCCTCGTCCACTGGGGAGTCGTCCACGATCGCCCGATCAGTGACGAGGACATCGCGCAGATCGTCGACGGCGTACTCATGCCCCTGCTCCGATAGCCCCGGGGCCACGCCGTGCCTGTCAGCCAGTGAGCGGTGATGTCACCGCGACACGGCGTCGTCTGATCTCGCAGAAACGGTCCTTTGCGCGGACATCATCATGACGATTGCGCACTGTCCTTCGCGATTCGGCTGATCTGCTGCAGCCGACGCCCTTCCTCGATGCTCACCAGCCGGACGCCCCCTATGGCATGCCGCCTCACAACCACCTCCACGGGCACGACCTGAAGGCAGCTCGCCTTGCACCAGCCAGATGATCAATCAGCGGCCAAGGATCCGAGCCAATCCACTAGGGTCCGTCTTCAAAGGTCATCAGGCAGTGGATCATGGTTGCGTGATACGTCGCCATGAACTCACTGATCATGAGTGGGAGTTGCTCGCTCCGTTGATACCGCGGGCTGCGACGGGCCGGCCGCGAGTGGATGACCGGCAGGTCATCAACGGGATGGTCTACAAGATCCGGACCGGGATTTCCTGGCGTGACCTCCCGGAACGCTACGGCCCGTGGCAGACGGTCTACACCCGCTTTCGCCGCTACGCACTAGACGGCGTGTTCACCCAGGCCCTGCAACAAGTCCAGGTAGAGGCCGACGCGGCCGGCGACATCAACTGGCTCGTGCAGATCGACTCCACCGTCTGCCGGGCCCACCAGCACGCCGCGGGAGCGAGGAAAAGGTGCCCCTATGGTCTTCGTCAAGCCGCGGTAGGGGTCGGCGGGTTGTAGAAGGTGCCGTCGCGGAGCATGGCGAAGAGCACGTCGATGCGGCGTCTGGCGAGGGCGATCAGGGCTGCGACGTGGTGTTTCCCCTCGCGGCGTTTCCTGTCGTAGTAGGCCCGTGACTCCGGTTGCGAGAGCGAGGCGATTGCGGCGAGGTGGAAGGCGCGTTTGAGCTGCTTGTTACCTCGCCGAGCGGGGTGTTCGCCGCGGATGGAGGAGCCGGAGGCTCGCGTGACGGGTGCCAGGCCTGCGTAGGCGGCCAGGTGTCCGGCCGTGGCGAAGGCACTGCCGTTGCCGACGTCGATGAG
>NZ_JBIVNJ010000063.1:0-23826 GCF_044753585.1 Streptomyces sp. NPDC088354
GACACCGACACGACCCAGGCCATCACGGACGCCAACGCGGCCGACGTGCTGATCTGGCAGCAGGCCAACCTGCTGCCGCTGTACCAGCGCCCCGACATCTACGCGGTCCAGAAGAACCTGGTCAACATCGGCGCCTTCGGCTTCCAGGACCTGCGCTACGAGAACATCGGCTACACCAAGTAAGCCCCGCCGGCTCCCGGCACCCCTCCCGCCCCGTCACCGCTCACGCGGTGACGGGGCGGGGTCGTTCCCCACCCGCCTCAGGACCGCGCGGCGAACTGGATCTCGACGGCCGAGACCCACGCGCCCGCCCGCTCCACACTGACCCGCAGCTGCGTGCCCTCCTTCGTGGTCCCCACGTACTGGACCCAGGTCCGCTCCGTACCGTCCTTCCCGGTCTGCCGCACTCCGCACTGCGCGAGCCGGTCACTCATCCCCCGGATCGCCTCCCGGGCCAGGCGGGAGTCCGCGTACTCGGCGACACGGTGCCGGGCCCTGGCGCCCCCCTTGCCGGTGTACGTCCGGGCGAACTGCTGCTCGGCGGCGGGCTCCGCGTCGACCGTGCCGCCGCACACCCCGTCGAGCCCGACGGACGGCAGCCCGTGCGCGTCCGACGTGACCGCGTCGGCGGTCCAGGCGCGGGTCTTGAAGTAGGCCACACTGTTCCCCGGCAGCAGCCGCACCACACCGCCGACCATGAACGGGTTCCCCGTCCGCACGGCCGCCGGCGGAGTGTCCCGCGGCGTGCCCTGCGCCGCCCACGAGCCGATGCCCGCCGCCAGGGCGGCGACCACCGCGACCGCCGCTCCTCCCAGCCGCTGCCGCGCCCGGCGTCGCTCGCCCCGGGCCCGTACCGCCTGGGCCGGTGCGAGGCGTACCGGGACGCCCTCCAGCAGCTCCTCGACCTCAGCCATGCGTGGCCACCCCCTCGTCGTTCGTGTCGATGTCCGTCAGGAGCGTGCCGAGTGCCTTGCGGGCCCGGCTCAGACGGGTGCGCACCGCACCGTTGGACGCCCCCGTCTCGCGCGCCACCTCCTCCACCGGCAGGTCCAGCAGATGGTGCAGCACCACCACCCGTCGTTGGTCCGGGCTGAGTTCACGCAGGGCCGCCACCAGGGCCACCCGGTCCGCCGAGAGCGCGGGCGCGTCGGGCACCGGACCGTGCCGCCGTTGGGCCCGCAGACGGTTGCGGGTACGCCGCCAGCTGGAGACGGCCAGGCGCAGGGCCACCGTGCGGACCCAGGGCAGCGGGTCGCCCTCCCGGGTCAGCCGGTCCCATCGCTGCCAGGCCCTCGCGTACGCCTCCTGCACCGCGTCCTCGGCCTCCGCCATGTTCCCGGTCATCGCGTAGACCGTGGCGACCAGGCCCTTGGCCGTGGTGGTGTAGAAGGCGTCGAACTCCTCTCCGTCCGGCCTCTTGCGCATCGGCCCCCGTTCCCGTTCCCTGTCCGTGGTCCCTGGCTTCTCACTGAGGAACACGCCTGGGAGCCCGGTGACGTTACACGCGGAAGGGCGCCCACGCGATGATCGCGTGGGCGCCCTTCCGGCGCTACGGGCCGTACTCAGACCGTGGCGTGGACGACGTCCTTCTCCTCGGCGAAGTGGCACGCCGAGTTGTGCGCGGCCGGGGTCTCGGAGCTCTTGAAACGCTCCGGGATCGCCAGCAGCGGCTCCTCGGTGGCGCACTTGTCCTGCGCCTTCCAGCAGCGGGTGCGGAAGCGGCAGCCGGACGGCGGGTTGGCCGGCGACGGGACGTCACCGCTCAGGATGATGCGCTCGCGGTGCTCGCGCGCCTCCGGGTCCGGCACCGGCACGGCCGACAGCAGGGCCTGCGTGTACGGGTGGGTCGGGTGGTCGTAGATCTCGGTGTCGGTGCCGATCTCGGCCAGCTTGCCCAGGTACATCACGCCGACGCGGTCGGAGATGTGCCGGACGATGGACAGGTCGTGCGCGATGAAGATGTAGGACAGGTTGAACTCGTCCTGCAGCTTCTCCATCAGGTTGATGACCTGCGCCTGCACGGAGACGTCCAGCGCCGAGACGGGCTCGTCGCAGATGATGATCTCCGGGTTGAGCGCCAGGCCGCGGGCGATGCCGATGCGCTGCCGCTGGCCGCCGGAGAACTGGTGCGGGTACCGGTTGATGTACTCCGGGTTGAGGCCGACGACGTCCAGCAGTTCCTGCACCTTGCGGCGCCGGTCGCCCTTCGGTGCCACCTCGGGGTGGATGTCGTAGGTCTCGCCGATGATGTCGCCGACCGTCATACGGGGGTTCAGCGAGGTGTACGGGTCCTGGAAGACCATCTGGATGTTCCGGCGGACGGCCTTGAGTGCCCGCCCGGACAGCCGGGTGATGTCCTGGCCCTTGTAGAAGACCTCGCCCGCGGTGACGCGCTCCAGGTTCATCAGCAGCTTGGCGACCGTGGACTTGCCACAGCCGGACTCGCCCACGATGCCCAGGGTCTCGCCCTGGTACAGGTCGAAGGAGACGCCGTCGACGGCCTTGACGGCGCCGACCTGCTTCTTGAACAGGATGCCCTGGGTCAGCGGGAAGTGCTTGACCAGATTGCGCACCTGGAGGATCGGCTCGCCGCGCTCGACCGGCTTGGCGATCGCGGCCTCGACCGCGGCCACTTCGTCGGAGACGGCCTCGTCGTTCTTGTTGACGTCAGCCATGGATCGTCTCCTTCCAGAAGTGGCACGCGCCGCCGCGGCCCGGCAGCTCGCTGCCGTCCCGTTCGGTCACCGAGTGGAGCTTCGGGACCTCGGTGCGGCAGATGTCCTGCGCCATCTCGCAACGCGGGTTGAAGGCGCAGCCGGTGGGGATGCGCAGCAGGTTCGGAGGCAGACCCTTGATCGCGTAGAGCTCCCGGCCCTTCTGGTCCAGGCGCGGGATCGACTCCAGCAGGCCCTTGGTGTACGGGTGGGCCGGACGCTTGTAGATCTCGTGAACCGGTGACGTCTCGACGATCCGGCCCGCGTACATCACGGCGATCTTGTCGGCGACGTCGGCCACGACACCCAGGTCGTGGGTGATCAGGATCAGACCCATGTTGAACTCGCGCTGCAGTTCCGCCAGCAGGTCCATCACCTGGGCCTGCACCGTCACGTCGAGCGCGGTGGTCGGCTCGTCGGCGATGATCAGGTCGGGCTCGAGGGCCAGCGCCATCGCGATCATGATGCGCTGGCGCATGCCGCCGGAGAACTGGTGCGGGTAGTCGTTGACCCGCTCCTTGGCGGCCGGGATGCGGACCCGCTCCATCAGTTCGATGGCCTTGGCCTTGGCGTCCTTCTTGGACATGCCCTGGTGCACCCGGAACATCTCGGCCAGCTGGTAGCCGACGGTGAGAACCGGGTTCAGTGAGGACAGCGCGTCCTGGAAGATCATCGCGATCTTGCGACCGCGGATCTTCCGGCGCTCCTCACCGGCCATCTTGAGCATGTCCTGGCCACGGAAGAGGATCTCGCCCTGAGGGATCCTGCCGGGCGGCATGTCGAGGATGCCCATGATCGCCTGGGCGGTCACGGACTTGCCCGAGCCGGACTCGCCGAGCACGGCGAGCGTCTCACCGGCCGACACCGTGTAGTTCACACCGTTGACGGCCTTGGCGACGCCGTCGCGGGTGTGGAACTCCACATGCAGATCACGGACTTCCAGCAAGGGGGTACCGGCGTCCCCTGTTCGGGGAGCGGGCACCTCCGCGTTCTTGTCGATGATGGTCACGTACGCCTCCCTCAGCGCAGCTTGGGGTCGAGGGCGTTGCGGACCGCATCGCCGAGCATGATGAACGCCAGCACCGTGATGCTGAGCATGATCGACGGGAACAGCATGATGTGCTGAGCCGTACGGATCTGCGCGGCACCGCCGGAGATGTCCTGTCCCCAGGACACCACCGTCGAGGGCAGGCCGAGTCCCAGGTACGACAGGGTCGCCTCGGCGGAGATGTAGCCGCCGAGCGCGATGGTGGCGACCACGATCACCGGGGCCACGGCGTTCGGCAGGATGTGCTTGAACAGGATCCGCGTGGTGCTCGCGCCCAGCGCCTTCGCCGCGTGCACGTAGTCAGCCTGCTTGATCGTGATCACCGAGCCGCGCATGACACGGGCGATCTGCGTCCAGCCGAGGAAGGCCAGCGCGCCGGCCACCACCCAGACGGTGCGGTTGGTGAACGAGTTCAGGACGACCATGGTGCCGAGCATGAACGGGATGGCGAAGAAGACGTCGGTGAACCGGGACAGGAGCGAGTCGATGATGCCGCCGAAGTAGCCGGCGATCATGCCGATCAGACCGCCCAGCACGGTGACCATGATGGTCACGCTCAGGCCCACCGTGATCGACGCCCGGGTGCCGTAGATCATACGGGCGTAGACGCTGCGTCCCTGGCCGTCGTACCCGAGCCAGTCCGGGGAGAGGACGTGGCCGTACGCGGGCTTGCCCAGGAAGTGGTTCCGCAGGTCGCCGTAGGTGGGCGAGGCACTGGTGAACAGTCCGGGGAAGACCGAGATGATCAGCAGCAGCAGGATCAGCACGGCGGACACCACGAAGTACGGGTTGCGCCGCAGGTCGTGCCAGGCGTCGCCCCACAGGCTGCGGGCCTTCTCGGCCTTGGGCTCCACCGCGACGACTCCGGCGGCGTCCGCTGCGGTCGTGGCCATGGGGTCCGTGTTCTCCACGGCGGTCTTGGTCACGTCAGGCATAACGGATCCTCGGGTCCAGGACCGCGTAGAGCAGGTCGACGAGCAGGCTGGTGACGAGGAAGACCAGCACGAGGACGGTGACCAGACCGACCAGCGTGGTCCCCTCACGGCGCACGATGGACTCGTAGATGGTGCCGCCGATGCCGTGGATGTTGAACAGGCCTTCGGTGACCACCGCACCGCCCATCAGGGCGCCGATGTCGGTACCGAGGAAGGTGACCACGGGGATCATCGAGTTGCGCATCAGGTGCACACCGACCACGCGACGCCGGGGCAGGCCCTTGGCGATGGCGGTCCGCATGTAGTCGGCGCGCAGGTTCTCGGCTATGGAGGTACGGGTCAACCGCGCGACATAGGCGAGTGAGAGGCTGGCCAGCACGATCGCCGGCATCAGCAGCTGCCCGAAGTTCGTGTCGTCCTGGACGTTGGGCGTCACCCAGCCGAGCTGGAAGGCGAAGACCAGCTTGAAGATGAAGCCGAGGACGAAGACCGGGACCGAGATCAGCAGCAGGGTGAAGATGAGCACGGCGTTGTCGACGAGCTTGCCCGCCCTCATGCCGGCCCAGACACCGAGCGCGATGCCGACGACCAGTTCGATCACGAAGGCGAGCCCCGCGAGTCGGATCGTCACCGGGAAGGCATCCCCGAGCACCTCGCGCACCGGCCGACCGCTGGCAATCTGGTTGCCGAAGTCGAAGTGCAGGAGAATGCCGGTCATGTAGTCCCAGTACTGCTTCAGGATCGGCTGGTCGAGCCCGAGGTCGTGGCGGAGCCGCGCCACGGTCGTCGGGTCCGCGCCCTTGTCGCCGAACAGCGCCCTCACGGGGTCGCCGGGCAGGGCGTAGACCATCAAAAAGATCAGCAGAGTCGTCCCGATGAACACCGGGATCATCTGGAGCAGTCGTCGTGCGACATAACGCCCCATCGTGCCTCCATGTCAGTCGCTGCGGCAGCAGAGACGGGCCCTTCCCCCGTCCTCCGCTTGACGGAAGACGGGAGAAGGGCCCCCCAGCCACTGCCTGCACCCGGCGCGTCCGACGGCTTCGTCAGTCCCGCATCGGCGTGCTCACTACGCGAGTGGTTACTTCTTGACCTGCACGCCGGTGAGGATCGGGTCACCGTTCTGCGCGTACTTGACGCCCGTCACGTTCTCCGAGTAACCGGCGTTGACCTTGTAGTACCAGAGCGGGATGGCCGGCATGAGGTCGACCATCTTCTTCTCGACCGCCTGGTACTGCTTGACGGAGTCCTCGAGGGTGGGCGCGGTGTCCGCGGCGTTGATCATCTTGTCGAGCTCCTTGTTGGAGAAGCCCGACTGGTTGCCACCCGACGTGGTGCCGTACAGGTCACGGATGAAGTTCGCGTTCACCGGGTAGTCGAGCACCCAGCCGCTGCGGTACCACGACTTGACCTCGTGGGCCGTACGGGCCTCGAGGTCGGAGTCGAAGTCGGCCTTGGAGTCGCCGACGCACTTCACGCCCACGGCGTTGGTGATGCTGTTGCAGACAGCCTCCACCCACTCCTTGTGACCGCCATCCGCGTTGTACTGGATGGACATCTTGTTGCCCGGGACGCCGCCACCCTCCTTGATGAGCTCCTTGGCCCTCGCCGGGTCGTACTTGAACACGTCGCCGCCGACGTTGTCCTGGTAGCCCAGCACGCCCTTGGCGACGAAGCCGGTGGCGGGCTCACGGGTGCCCTGGAGCACGGTCTTGGTGATGGTGTCGCGGTCGATCGCCATCGACAGGCCCTGGAGGACCTTGGGGTTGATGTGCTTGTAGTCCTTCGTGTAGAACGCCGGGACGATGGACTGGATCGCCGAGTACGGCTGGTCCACGGCGCGGTCACCGAGGTCGTCGCGGTAGACCGGGAGGTCCTTGGGGGCGACCTGGCGCAGGACGTCGACGTTGCCCGACTTCAGGTCCTCGTAGGCGGCCTCGAGGGTGGTGTAGTTCTTGAACGTCACACCACCGTTCTTCGCCTTGTTGTCACCCTTGTAGGCGTCGAAGCGCTTGACCACGATGCTCTTCTTGTGGTCCCAGCTGACGAACTGGTACGGGCCGTTGCCGACCGGCTTCTCGCCCGCGGCCTTCGGGTCCTTGAAGAAGGACTCGGGCAGCGGAGAGAACGCGGTGTAACCGAGCTTGTACACGAAGTACGGGATCGGCGTGACGAGCTCGATGGTGAAGGTCTTGTCGTCGATGACCTTCAGACCGGACATCTCCTGGGACTTCGGGTCACCCTTCTCCGGGTGAACGTCCGCGTAGCCCTTGATGTCGGAGTACCACGACGAGTTGAGCTGGTTGTTCTTGCTGTTGGCGCCCCAGTTCCACGCCTTGACGTAGGACTCCGCGGTCACCGGAGTGCCGTCGTGGAAGGTCCAGCCGTCCTTCAGGGTGACCGTGAAGGTCTTGTTGTCCTTCGTGTCGACCGACTTGGCGTTCGACATCACGATCTTGCCCTGGGGGTCGTAGTCCACCAGCTGCGAGAACAGCGAGTCGACGACGATGCCGCCGTTGCTCTCCTGCGTGTTGGAAGGCACCAGCCCGTTCTGCGGCTCGCCGACCTCGACGGAGAACTTGCCGTTGGGGTTGAAGCCGCCGCCGGCAGAGTCGTCACTGCCCTTGTCGCCGCCGCCACCGCCACAAGCGGTAGCAGCCATAGCAACGATGATCGCACCTGCGACCCAGGTGGCGCTCTTGGCACCGCGCATGGGTTTGCCTCCTCAGGAGTCACTGTCCGTACGTGAAAGGCGCCGGACCCCACTGACACCCCTGACAGTGGACTACCGGCTGCCTGTGCTCGTGAGTCGGCGCTCCCCATAAGCGCTTGGACCCATTGACCCGAGCTCAACGGCTCCAACTATCGGTCACGTTGGGCCTACGAACCACACACTTACGATCTCGTTTTGGTCACAACCGGTCCAAAACAGTTTCGCAATTCGGACATTTGGATTGTAGACAGACACCGACGAAACGGACTTGTAACACAAGTATCGGTGAACGCTGTCCGGTATTCGGACGTCGGCAGTTGAAAAACACTTGCCCTGAAAGCGCGTGGATCCACGCGAATGTACGTGCCTGACGGACCGCCAGGGAACGCACTGTCGCGGCCGCGCCACTGGCGTAACCGCGACACCCCGCTCCGGCTCACCTGGCCCGCTGCGCACGGCCGTTACGGCGGTGACATCAGTCACAAGGAGTGCCCGCGAGGGTCTGCGGGGGTGGTTCTCGTCACGTTTCCCCCGTCCGGCGCCGCGGACGGGGGTCCACGGCGCCGGTCGCACAAAGGCACCGGCCCCGGCTGCCCGCGGGAACGGGAGCAGGGCCGGTGCCCGGGGTTCGCGTCAGCGCTTGGCGCGGGAGGCGGTGCGACCGCGCTCCTTCTGGTCCAGGACGACCTTGCGGATGCGGACCGTCTCCGGGGTCACCTCGACGCACTCGTCGTCGCGGCAGAACTCCAGGGACTGCTCCAGGGAGAGCTTGCGCGGCGGGACGATCGCCTCGAAGGAGTCGGCGGAGGAGGAGCGCATGTTGGTGAGCTTCTTCTCCTTGGTGATGTTGACGTCCATGTCGTCGGCGCGGGAGTTCTCGCCGACGATCATGCCCTCGTACACCTCGGTGCCCGGGTCGGTGAAGAGCACACCGCGCTCCTGGAGGTTCGTCATCGCGAACGCGGTGACGACACCGGCGCGGTCGGCGACCAGGGAGCCGTTGTTGCGGGTGACCAGCGGGCCGAACCACGGCTCGTGGCCCTCGTGGATCGAGTGGGCGATACCGGTGCCGCGCGTGCCGGTCAGGAACTCGGTACGGAAGCCGATCAGACCACGGGAGGGCACGATGAACTCCATGCGGACCCAGCCCGAGCCGTGGTTGGACATGTTGTCCATGCGGCCCTTGCGGGTGCCCATGAGCTGCGTCACGGCGCCCATGTGCTCCTCGGGCACGTCGATGGTGATGCGCTCGACCGGCTCGTGGACCTTGCCCTCGACCTCGCGGGTGACCACCTGCGGCTTGCCGACGGTCAGCTCGAAGCCCTCCCGGCGCATGGTCTCGACGAGGATGGCCAGCGCCAGCTCACCGCGGCCCTGCACCTCCCAGGTGTCGGGACGCTCGGTCGGCAGGACGCGGAGGCTGACGTTACCGATCAGCTCGCGCTCCAGGCGGTCCTTGACCAGACGGGCGGTGACCTTGCGGTCCTTGACCGCCGACTTGTCGGCGCCCTTGCCGCCGGGGCCGCGGCCGACCAGCGGCGAGGTGTTGGCGCCGATGGTCATGGAGATCGCCGGCTCGTCCACCGTGATCAGCGGCAGCGCGATCGGGTTCTCCGGGTCGGCCAGCGTCTCGCCGATGGTGATGTCGGCGATGCCGGCGACGGCGCAGATGTCGCCCGGGCCGGCCTTCTCGGCGGGCTTGCGGGTGAGCGCCTCGGTCATCAGCAGCTCGGTGATGCGGACGTTCTGGATCGAGCCGTCGCGCTTGATCCACGCGACGGTCTGGCCCTTCTTGAGCTCGCCCTGCTCGACGCGGAGCAGCGCGATACGGCCCAGGAAGTTGTCGGCGTCGAGGTTGGTGACGTGCGCCTGCAGCGGCGCGGCCTCGTCGTACGCCGGGGCCGGCACGTGCGCGAGCAGCGTGGAGAAGAACGGCTCCAGGCTGTCGCTGTCGGCCGGGACGGTGCCGTTCTCCGGCTTGGTCAGCGAGGCCACGCCGTCCCGCGCGCAGGCGTAGACGATCGGGAACTCGATCTGGTCCTCGTCCGCGTCCAGGTCCAGGAACAGGTCGTACGTCTCGTTGACGACCTCGTCGATCCGTGAGTCCGGGCGGTCGGTCTTGTTGATGCAGAGGATGACCGGCAGCTTCGCGGACAGCGCCTTGCGCAGCACGAAGCGGGTCTGCGGCAGCGGGCCCTCGGAGGCGTCCACCAGCAGCACGACCGCGTCGACCATCGACAGACCGCGCTCGACCTCGCCGCCGAAGTCGGCGTGGCCGGGGGTGTCGATGATGTTGATCGTGATGGGGTCGCCGCCACCCTTGGGGTGGTACTTGACGGCCGTGTTCTTCGCGAGAATGGTGATGCCCTTCTCGCGCTCCAGGTCGTTGGAGTCCATCATCCGGTCGTCCAGATGCTGGTGCGCGGCGAAGGCTCCGGCCTGCTTGAGCATGGCGTCCACCAGCGTCGTCTTGCCGTGGTCGACGTGGGCGACGATGGCGACATTACGAATGTCGTTGCGCGTGGGCATACTGGGGCGCTTCTCCCGGGTAGGTAGGTGGGGCGGCGTGCCCTCGTCGGCACACCAGCCCGCCGGGCGAGTCAAGCCACGGCCTCACCCCATGGTACGGGGCCCGGAGGGTAACGACGGCCCGGGCATGATCGCCCCGGCCACGGCCCGGGCCGCGCCGGTGCCCGCTGCCCGCTCCCCGGCCGCGTACCGGCAGGTGTGTGATCTTCGTCCCGGTGACGCGGCGGTGCCCCGCGCCGCGGCACGGACGCTGCGGCGCGGGGCACCGTCGCACGGGCGGACCGACGGCGGTCACCCGGGCGGGAGGATCACTTCCTGAAGCCGATGTCCTGGAAGCGCGGGGTCGCGAAGCCGAAGGCGCCCGCGTTGCGGACGGAGGAGCGCAGGGCGACCAGCTCCGGGCGCTGGAAGAGGGGCAGGGAGCCGGCCACGGCCCAGATGCGGGCGTCGGCGCGGGCCGCCAGGTCGCGTGCGGTGCCCGGGTCGAGCTCGCCGGAGGCCTGGTCGAGGAGCTGGTCGATCTGGTCGGTGCCGACCCGGGGGAAGTTCTGCGCGACGACCAGGCTCCCGTCGGGGCCGGCCTCGGGCTTGGCGTAGATGGGCCGGGTGTCGGTGGCCGGGAAGGCCGTGCCGGGCCACGAGTACAGCGCCAGGTCGAAGTCGCCTGCGGCGAGGTGGTCGCGCAGGAAGCTCTCGTCGGAGACCTTCTGGATCTCGGTGCGCACGCCGATCCCGGAGAGCATGGCGGCGATGCGGTCGCCGACCGCGTCCAGGGCCTTGTTGGACTCCGGCAGCACGAAGCGCAGCGTGAGCGCCTTGCCGTTCTTGCGCAGCACGGTGGTGGAGGGCTCGACGACCGTGACCCGGACCTTGCGCGCGGACGCCGCCTGGTTGCGCTCCGCCGGACCGGCGGGGGCCAGGGCGGTGCGGCGCCAGCCCGCGTCGGCGAGCTGTGCCTGCGCGGCCTTGGGGTCGGACTCGCCGAGGGCGGAGCTGTGGTCGGCGTACCCGGCCTGGGAGGCGAGCAGCAGGTGGTTGCCGAGCGGTTCGTCGGGCAGGCCGACCGGCTTGAGCACCGAGCGCGCGATCTCCTGCCGGTCGACCGCGCGGGCCACGGCGCGCCGGACCCGCTCGTCGGCCAGCGGGCCGTCGGCGCCGTTGAGGGCGAGCTGCGTGTAGGAGGCCGAGCGCGTCCGGTACACCGACACACCCTTGATCTTCGGGGTGCGGTCCACCTTCGCCATGTCCAGCGAGCCGTCGGCCAGGCCGGCGGCCCGCAGGTGCGCCGGCACGGCGGCCAGCACCAGCCGGTCCAGTCTGGCCCGGTCGCCCCACCAGCGCGGGTTGCGGACCAGGGTGACGTCCTTGGCGGTGACCTTCTGCACCTTGAACGGACCGCCGGCCACCGGCAGGGCGCGGCGGGCGGAGTCGTTGAAGGCCGCGGCGGTGCCGGTCACGGACTTGGGGTAGAGCGGGGTGAAGAGCGACTGCCAGTCGGCGAAGCGACGGGCGAAGGTCACCCGGACCTCGCCCGGCTCCTTGCCCTGCGCGACCGAGGCGATCCGGTCGTAGCCGGCGTTGCGGGCGGCCCAGTAGGCCTCGTCCTTGCCGCGCAGCGCCTTCCACTGGGCGGCGAAGTCGGCGGTGGACACGGCCCGGCCGTCGCTCCAGACCGCCTTCGGGTTGAGCTTGTACGACACGACCTGCCGCGGCTCGCGCTCCACGACCTGCGCGGACTCCAGCAGGTCGGCGTCCCGCTGCGGCCGTCCGCTGCCGTCCAGCCGGAACGTCGCGGGGAGCACCGCCGCGGCCACCAGGTCCGTGGTGTCGTCGGCCGGGCTCTGGAAGGCGTTGAGCGTGGCGGGCGCGGTGTCGACGGCCCAGCGCAGCGTGCCTCCGTCGCGCACCGCGTCGCGCGGCGCCGAGGCGAGGTCGGTCCCGGCGAGCGGGTCCTCACGGCCCGCGGAGCACCCGGCGAGCGTCGCCAGTGCGAGGGCCAGCGCGGTGGCGAGCGCGGGAGGGGAGAGGGGGGCGCTGCGGGCCATCGTTGCGTACCTCCGCGAACCGGGGCCATGACCATGTGGCGTATTTGCCGCTTATCGCACCTCACTGAAAGCGATCATCACGCCGCCTCGCGCCCGACACGGCGCACGCCTCCCGGCTCCCACCCGACCGGCCCAACGGGGCGCGCGGCGCCGGGCGTACGCCCCCCACGAGTGTGAGAATCACGGCAGATCTCTTCCCAAGCGCGACTGTGACGCGCAACACTCGGCAGGCGCTAGCGCCGTGCACCGCACCGTGGCGGAGGTGAGGACAGCCATGTCCCTGCAGGACGATCTGACATCGGTACAGCGCCGGCTGGACGAGCTCGGCAGAGCCGTGTCCCGGCTCGAACAGCAGGTCGGCGACAGCCTTGACATGCGGCGCGTGCGCGCCGACACCAAGCACCTGAGCGACGACCTCGCGCTGCTGCGTGACAGCGTCAGCACCACCCACACGGGGCAGAAACCGCGCCCGGAGATGGTGACCATCCCCGACACGCCGTACGACCCCTCATTCTGGTCCGGCGCGGAGGACGAAGGGCTGGGGGCGCCGGACCGCCGAGCGCCCTAGGGAGCCACCTTTGGCCACAGATACCGGAACCGAACCCGGAACCGAACCGCCTCCACCCGCTCCACCCGCGCGCCACGGCGTCCTGTCCGCCGGGCGCGCCGCCATTCCCGCCCGCCACCTGCGCACCGACCGGTGGTGGCTGCAACCCCTGCTGACCGCGCTGGGCCTGACCGCCTTCGTCGTCTACTCGACGTGGCGCGCCTTCGCGGGCGCGCACTACTACGCGGAGCCGTACGTCTCGCCGTTCTACTCCCCCTGCCTGGCGTCGAACTGCGTGGACATGCCGCTGGGCGCCCGCTGGCCGATCTTCGGCGGCTGGTGGGGCCTGTCCCCGGCGCTGCTCGTCCTGATCTTCCCGCTGGGCTTCCGGCTGACCTGCTACTACTACCGCAAGGCGTACTACCGGGGCTTCTGGGCCTCGCCGCCCGCCTGCGCGGTGGCCGAGCCGCACGCCGGGTACACCGGCGAGACCCGCTTCCCGCTGATCCTGCAGAACATCCACCGGTACTTCTTCTACTTCGCGATCCCGGTGGCCGCGATCCTCAGCTACGACGTCGTCCTGGCCTTCCGGGACGGGCGGGGCGCGTGGGGGCACATGGGCCTGGGCACCCTGGTGCTGCTGGTGAACATCGCCCTGATCTGGGCGTACACCTTCTCCTGCCACTCCTGCCGGCACATCGTCGGCGGACGGCTGAAGCACTTCTCGCGGCATCCGGTGCGGTACCGCGCCTGGACCTGGGTGGGGCGGCTCAACCGCCACCACATGGGGCTGGCCTGGGCCTCACTGATCAGCGTGGCCGTGTCCGACTTCTACGTCTATCTGGTCGCCAGTGGGGCGTTCGACGATCCGAGGTTCTTCTGATGACGCAAGTCGAACGGCACGCCTACGACGTCGTCGTGGTCGGCGCGGGCGGGGCCGGGCTGCGGGCCGCCATCGAGGCGCGCGAGCAGGGCATGCGCACCGCCGTGATCTGCAAGTCGCTCTTCGGCAAGGCGCACACCGTCATGGCCGAGGGCGGCATCGCCGCGAGCATGGCCAACGTCAATCCGCACGACAACTGGCAGGTGCACTTCCGCGACACCATGCGCGGGGGCAAGTTCCTCAACCAGTGGCGGATGGCGGAGCTGCACGCCCGCGAGGCGCCGGACCGGGTGTGGGAGCTGGAGACCTGGGGCGCGCTCTTCGACCGCACGAAGGACGGGAAGATCTCCCAGCGCAACTTCGGCGGCCACGAGTACCCGCGGCTGGCGCACGTCGGCGACCGGACCGGCCTGGAGCTGATCCGCACCCTCCAGCAGAAGATCGTCTCGCTGCAGCAGGAGGACCAGGCCGAGTACGGCGACCACGAGGCCCGGCTGAAGGTCTTCCAGGAGTGCACGGTCACCCGGGTGCTCAAGGACGGCGACCGTGTGTCGGGGATCTTCGGCTACGTGCGGGAGTCCGGGCGCTTCTTCGTGGTCGAGTCGCCGGCCGTGGTGCTGGCCACCGGCGGCATCGGCAAGTCCTTCAAGGTGACGTCGAACTCCTGGGAGTACACCGGCGACGGGCACGCGCTGGCGCTGCTGGCCGGGGCGCCGCTGATCAACATGGAGTTCGTGCAGTTCCACCCCACCGGCATGGTCTGGCCGCCGTCCGTGAAGGGCATCCTGGTCACCGAGTCGGTGCGCGGCGACGGCGGGGTGCTGCGCAACTCCGACGGCAAGCGGTTCATGTTCGACTACATCCCGGACGTCTTCAAGGAGAAGTACGCGCAGAGCGAGGAGGAGGGCGACCGCTGGTACGAGGACCCGGACCACAACCGCCGCCCACCCGAGCTGCTGCCCCGCGACGAGGTGGCGCGCGCGATCAACTCCGAGGTCAAGGCGGGTCGCGGCACCCCGCACGGCGGTGTGTTCCTGGACGTCTCCACCCGGCTGCCCGCCGAGGTCATCCGGCGCAAACTCCCCTCCATGCACCACCAGTTCAAGGAGCTGGCGGACGTCGACATCACCGCCGAGGCGATGGAGGTCGGCCCGACCTGCCACTACGTGATGGGCGGCGTGGACGTGGAGCCGGACACGGCGGCGGCCACCGGGGTGCCGGGGCTGTTCGCGGCCGGTGAGGTCGCGGGCGGCATGCACGGCTCCAACCGGCTCGGCGGCAATTCCCTGTCGGACCTGCTGGTCTTCGGCCGGCGGGCGGGTCTGCACGCGAGCGAGTACGCGGCCGGGCTCGGCACGGCCCGTCCGGCGGTGGCGGAGTGGCAGGTCGACGCCGCCGCGGCGGAGGCGCTGCGCCCGTTCAGCGCGGAGGCCGAGAAGGTCGCGGACGAGGTCGCGGAGAACCCGTACTCCCTCCACCAGGAACTGCAGCAGACGATGAACGACCTGGTCGGCATCATCCGCAAGCAGAACGAGATGGAGGAGGCGCTGACCCGGCTGTCGGCCCTGCGGGTGCGGGCGCGGCGGGCCGGTGTCGAGGGGCACCGGCAGTTCAACCCCGGCTGGCACCTGGCGATCGACCTGCGCAACATGCTGCTGGTCAGCGAGTGCGTGGCGCGGGCGGCACTGCAGCGCACGGAGTCGCGCGGCGGGCACACCCGGGACGACTACCCGGAGATGGACCGGCGCTGGCGCAAGGTCAATCTGGTGTGCCGGCTGACCGATCCGGCCAACGCCTTCGGCGAGGTCTCGGTCGACCGGCGGGAGTCGGTGCCGATCCGCGACGACCTGCTCGCGCTGTTCGAGAAGGACGAGCTGCTGAAGTACCTGACGGACGAGGAGCTGGACCGGTGAGCACGTACTCGGGGCACTTCAGGGTGTGGCGCGGTGACGCCGACGGCGGTGAGCTCAAGGACTACCAGGTCGAGGTGCACGACGGCGAGGTCGTCCTCGACATCATCCACCGCCTGCAGGCCACCCAGGCGGGCGATCTGGCGGTGCGGTGGAACTGCAAGGCGGGCAAGTGCGGTTCGTGCAGCGCGGAGGTCAACGGGCGTCCGAGGCTGATGTGCATGACCCGCATGTCGGTCTTCAGTCGCGAGGAGACCGTCACGGTCACCCCGATGCGCACCTTCCCGGTCGTACGGGACCTGGTGACGGACGTGTCCTTCAACTACGAGAAGGCGCGGGAGATCCCCTCGTTCGTGCCGCCCAAGGGGGTCGCGCCGGGCGAGTACCGGATGTTCCAGGAGGACGTGGAGCGCTCGCAGGAGTTCCGCAAGTGCATCGAGTGCTTCCTGTGCCAGAACACCTGCCACGTCGTCCGTGACCACGAGGAGAACAAGAAGGCCTTCGCGGGCCCGCGCTTCCTGATGCGGGTGGCGGAGCTGGACATGCATCCGCTGGACGCGGCCGAGGAGTCGGGGCTGGACCGCAAGCGGTCGGCCCAGGAGGAGCACGGCCTCGGCTACTGCAACATCACCAAGTGCTGCACCGAGGTGTGCCCCGAGCACATCAAGATCACCGACAACGCGCTGATCCCGCTCAAGGAGCGCGCGGTGGACCGCAAGTACGATCCGCTGGTCTGGCTGGGCGACAAGATCCGCCGCCGCAGCAGCTGACCACCGGTCCGGTCCGGCCACGGGGCCGACCGGGCTCGTTCGGGGCGCTGCTCAGAACAGGCTGAGCAGCGCCTCGATCGTGTCCTCCCCCGAGGTGCCGCCGCCGTCGGCGGGCAGCGCGAGTTCGAACCAGACCGTCTTGCCGCGGTGCGTGCGGCGGGACCCCCAGCGCGTACTGAGCAGCGAGACCAGCTGCAGGCCCCGGCCGCCCTCGTCGGTGGCGCGGGCGCGCCGGCGGCGGGGCTGCACGAGGGCGTCGTCCCAGACCTCGCAGACCAGGGTGCGGTCGCGCAGCAGGCGCAGCCGGATGTCGCCGTGGCCGTGCCGCAGGGCATTGGTGACCAGTTCGCTGACGAGCAGCTCGGTGGTGTCCACCAGGGCCGCCAGATCCCAGGACAGCAGGCACTCGCGGGCCAGTTCGCGGGCCCGGGCCACCGAGCGGGGGGTCGGCTCCAGCGTCCAGTCGCCGACGGAGTCGGCGGGCAGTCCGTGCACGCGGGCCATCAGCAGGGCGATGTCGTCCTCGCCGTGGGCGGTGTCGAGCCGGGCCAGTATGTGGTCGCAGACGTCCTCCAGCGGGCGCTGGGGGTCGTCCAGCGCCATGCGGAACGCGCGCAGGCCCTCGTCCAGGGGGTGGCTGCGGGACTCGACGAGGCCGTCGGTGTAGAGGGCCAGCAGGGCGCCGTCCGGGAGGTCCACCTCGACCTCCTCGAAGGGCTCGCCGCCGACGCCGAGCGGCATGCCGGTCGGGACCTCCAGCATCATGGCGGGTTCGCCCGGCTCGACCAGGACCGGCGGCAGGTGGCCGGCGTTGGCGATGGTGACACGTCGGGTGATGGCGTCGTAGACGGCGTAGACGCAGGTGGCGAGGTAGACCTCGGACAGGTCGGAGGAGTCGGCCTCCTTGCCGTGCCGGCTGGTGCGGCCCTCGCCGCTGCCGCCGAGGCCGCGGGCGACCTCGTCCAGGGCGGTCAGGACGTCGGCGGGCTCGATGTCGAGCAGCGCCAGGGTGCGCACCGCGGTGCGCAGTTCGCCCATGGCGACGGCGGCGCGCAGACCGCGGCCCATGACGTCGCCGACGACGAGTGCGGTGCGGTGGCCGGGCAGTTCGATCACGTCGAACCAGTCGCCGCCGACCTCGGTCTCCATGTTGCCCGGCAGGTAGCGGCAGGCGATGTCGAGGCCCGCGGCCTCGGGGTTGCCGGGGGGCAGCAGGCTGCGCTGGAGGATGAGGGCGCGCTCGTGCTCGCGGCGGTACAGCCGCGCGTTGTCGATGAAGATCGCGGCGCGGGCGGCCAGTTCCTCGGCGATCATGCGGTCCCGCTCGGAGAACGGCTCGCTGCCCTTGGCGCGGGCGAACTGCACCAGGCCGAGCACGGTGTCGCGGGCGACGACCGGCACCGCCAGGGTGGACTGGACGAGCCCGCCGCCCAGTTCACCGAGCTCCACCTCGGTGTCGCCGCCGTCGCCGGCTATCACCTGCGTCTGCGCGGTGCGCAGGGCGCCCGCCCAGGGCGAGTTGAACGGATAGCGGTGCACGGCGCCGACGGAGACCGGGCTGCCGCCGTGGGCGCCGCCCAGCCGGGTCACCGGGGCGTCGGAGACGGCGCTGGCGAAGGCGACCCTGCGGACCTCGCCGCTGCCGTCGGCGGTGCCGACGGGGCCCTCCTCGCCCACCAGGAGCGCCTGGTAGAGGTCGACCGAGGCCAGGTCGCAGAAGTGCGGCACGGCGACGTCGAGCAGTTCGCGGGCGGTGGTCTCCAGGTCCAGGGAGCTGCCGATGCGCCGGCCGGCCTCGTTGAGCAGGGCGAGGTTGCGGCGGGTGTGCGCGGCCTCCCGCTCGGCGCGCTGGCGTCCGGTCACGTCCTGGGCGAGGCCGGCGACGCCGATGGGCCGTCCGCTGCCGCTGTGCAGCCGGTACAGCGAGATCGCCCAGCGGCGCCGGCTGGTCGCCCCGCCGGCCGCCGGGACGGTGCCGACGATCGTCATGTCCAGCACGGGCTCGCCGCTGTCCAGCACCTGCTTGAGCGCGGCCGTCAGCCGGTCGGCCTCGACGCGGGAGAGGAAGTCGTGCGGGCTGCGTCCGTGGTGCCCGCCGGGGGTGCGGCCGAACACGGTGGCGAAGCGCTCGTTGACCCGCAGCAGCCGCAGGTTCGTGTCGAAGAGGATGAAGCCCATCGGCGACTGGCCGAACACCGCCTGGGAGGAGGCGAGATCGGTCTCGATCTGGCGCAGCACCCGCATGTCGACGGCGATGCACAGCGCCCCGCGGCCGTTCGTCTCGCCGCGCGAGGGCATGACGTAGACCTCGGCGAGGCCTTCCTGGCCGGCCTTGTCGCGGTAGGGGACGACGCCGGTCCACTCGCGGCCGTCGAGGATCTCCGCGACACGCTCGTGCGCGCGTTCACGGCGGTCCTCGGGCACGAAGGCGCGGATGGGGTCCTTGCCGAGGGCCTCGGACGCGGGCACCCCGAAGAACTCCTCGGCGCGCTCGCTCCACTGCTCGATCCGCCCGTCGGGACCGAGGGAGAACGACGCGACCCGGATGTAGTCGTAGATCGACCCGGGCGGGCTCGACTGCCAGGCGCTCTGCGGCAGGGCCTCAGGGTTCCGGGGCCCAACGGCCCCCGATGGCTCATCGCTCACGCCCGACCCCTCCAGCTCACACATACGGACCGGCTGGTGCCGAGTATTCAGCATTACCCCCGTTCCGCACATGGTCTTGTCGATCACAGCATCATCTCAAGGCGTACGGATCCCTCCGACGCCCCACTTCAACTACCCTGCTCCCGCGCGCCGAACCGTGTGCGAGGCGGTCATGCCGGTGCGGGCAGGGCGAGTTCGAACCAGACGGTCTTCCCCAGCGGTCCGTGACGGGTCCCCCAGCGCCGGGAGGCGCGGGCCACCAGTTGCAGTCCCCGGCCACCCTCGTCCTCGGCGCCGGCCGAGCGTTCGCGCGGCGGATCGGGCAGCGGGTCGGAGACCTCGACCAGCAACGAGGTACCGCGTACGACGCGCACGCCGATCGGCCCGTGGGCGTAGCGCAGGGAGTTGGTGACCAGTTCGCTGACGAGCAGCACGGTCACGTCGGTCAGCTCCCGCAGCTCCCAGCGCGTCAGGGTGTCCCGCACGAGCCGCCGGGCCTGACGCACCGCGCTCGGCTCGGCGGCGAAGGTCCAGGCGGCCGTGCTGCCCTCGGGCAGGCCGCCGAGGCGGGCCACCAGCAGGGCCACGTCGTCGGGTTCGCGGCCGTGCGCGAGGGTGGCCAGCAGGTCGTCGCAGGTGGTCTCCAGGGAGCGCGGGGGGCGGCGGGCGAGCACCGCGCGGAGCCGGTCCAGGCCGACGTCGATGTCCTCGTCGCGGGCCTCGATCAGGCCGTCGGTGTAGAGCACCAGCACGGCCCGGTCGGGGACGTCGACCTCCACCGACTCGAACTCCACGCCGCCGACGCCGAGCGGCACCCCGGCCGGGATGTCCATCAGCCGCACGCCGTGCGCCCCCTCCGCCCGGTCCGTTCCCGGCACGACCAGCACGGGCGGCGGATGGCCGGCACGCGCGACGGTCAGCCGCCGGGTGGAGGGGTCGTAGACGGCGTAGACGCACGTCGCCGTCCAGCCCTCGGCGGTGTCCCCGGCCAGGTCGTCCCCGAGGTCGTCGACCCGCCGCAGCAGTTCCTCCGGCGCCATCTCCATCGCCGCCAGGGTGCGCACCGCGGTGCGCAGCCGCCCCATGGTCGCCGCGGCCCGCAGGCCGTGCCCGATGACGTCCCCGACGACCAGCGCCACCCGGCCGCCGGCGAGCGGGATGACGTCGAACCAGTCGCCGCCCGCTGCGGCGCCCGAACTGCCGGGGACGTAGCGGAAGGCGAGCTCCACCCCGGGCGGTTCGGGGACGCTCTGCGGCAGCAGGCTGCGCTGGAGCATCAGCGCGCCCTCGCGCTCGCGGATGTAGAGGCGGGCGTTGTCCAGGGCGGCGGCCGAGCGGTCGGCCAGCTCCCTCGCCAGCGCGAGGTCCTCGGCGTCGAACGGCTCGCGCCCGCCGGCCCGGCTGACCACCAGCAGGCCCAGCACGATGCCGCGGGCCAGCAGCGGTGCCACGATCAGCGAGTGGATGCCGAGGTCGACCGCGGCCTGCACCTTGGGGTCGCCGGGGTAGGTGGTGATCGTCTCCCGCAGTTCCCGCGGGCTCTGCACCAGCGCGGGCCTGCCGGTGTGCAGCACCGCGCCGAAGATCGACGCGCGGTCGACCTGGATGACCTTGCCCAGGCCGAGCATCCGCTCGACGAGCGGCCCCTCCTTGATCGCCCCGATGCCCAGCTGGCGCATTTGCGTGGCGTCCCCGTACGGGGCGCCGGGCAGCTCGCCGCCGTCCGGCACATTGGCGTGCAGGATGACCCCGCTGTAGTCGCTGAACCGGGGCACGACGGCCTGCGCCAGCTGCTCGGCGATCCGCCGCACGTCCAGCAGGTCCGCCAGTCGCGAGCCGACGTCGTTGAGCAGGGCCAGCCGGCGGCGGGCGCGCTCGATCTTCGCGGCGGAGTGCTGGCGCTCGGTGACGTCCATGACGGTGCAGCTGATGCCGAGCACCCGGCCCGCCCCGTCCTCCAGGCGGTGGTAGGAGACCGACCGCCATCCCGAGGCGGGGCCGGGGACGACGACGTCGATGACCGCCCGCCCGGTGGCCAGCACGTGCCGCTGCAGCGTCGCCAGTTCCTCGGCGGCGTCCTTGTGCACCACCTCCTCGACCCGGCGGCCCAGCGTCTGCTCGCGGGGGACGCCGTTCATCCGGGTCAGGGCGTCGTTGACGCGGATGTAGCGCAGGTCGGTGTCGAAGATGGCGACGCCGAGCGGGGAGGAGTCGAAGAGCGGGTCCAGGGCCGCGAGGTCGTGCTCCAGGGTGCGGATGCGGCTGGTCTCGGCGACCGAGGCCAGGACGAACTGGCGGCCGTCCCCGTCGACCAGCATCGAGGCCCTGGCCTCCACCTGCACGAGGTGGCCGTCGCGGTGGCGCAGCCACAGCACGCCGTCCCAGCTGCCGGAGCGCAGCAGCTCCTCCAGGATGCGTTCCGCCGAGCCGGGGGAGGGCACGGCGGCGAGCCGGCGGCTGCCGCGGGCGGCCGGCCGGGCGCCGGTCGCCAGCAGGGTGCCGACCCGGCGGCCCACGATGTGCTCGCCCGCCCAGCCGAGCATCTCCTCCGCGAGCGGGCTCCACAGCAGGACCCGCCCGGAGGTGTCGAGCATGACCACGGCCAGCCGCAGCGTGTCCAGGAGGCTGCCCGCCGTGGTGGGCGCGGACGGCGGCGACCCCACGGTGCCGCGCGCACGGGGAGCCCCGGTCCCGGGCTGCGCAGGGTGCTGCGTACCCTCCGGGTCCTCCGTGGAGTCGTCGCTCCGGGTCATGGGTGGGGACCCCAGACGATTGCGGGGTGTCCGGCGGGTGGCCGCCGGAGCGTCATGGGCGGATCAATCAGCCCATACCCGGTATTCCGGTCCGCGTATCGCGGGGCGGCGGCGGGTAGGGGTGCGTCGGCGGCCACGGGTCCGGCGGCGGGAGAGCGGCGCATCAGTGCCCGGACGCCCGCGCCGCCGCCCAGGCCACGGCAGGCCGGTCCTGGTCCAGCCAGTCCACCTCGTGGACGCTGCCGGGGGCGAGCCAGCGCAGCTCGTCGTGGTCCTGCAGCGGCCGGGGCTCGCCCGAGAGGATGCGCGCGGTCCAGACGTGCAGCACGTACCCCGGTTTCAGCGGCCACTCGCCGGGGACGCGTTCCAGGGGTTCCGCCTCGATGCCGAGCTCCTCGCGCAGCTCCCGCACCAGCGCGTCCCGCGTGGTCTCGCCGGGTTCGGTCTTGCCGCCGGGCAGCTCCCAGCGGCCGGCCAGCTCCGGCGGGGCGGTGCGCCGGGCGGCGAGCAGCCTGCCGTCGTCGAGCAGGGCGGCACCGACCACCACCGTCACGTCGCGCGTCGTCATGCGCGGAACCTTACGACGCGCGGCGGTCGATGCGCTCGATCACATAGAGCTGCTTGTGCCCGCGGGCGTCGAGGGTGTCCGCGACGTGCTCGGCCTCCTGACGGGTGGCGTAGCGGCCGACACGGTAGCGGTTGCCGTTGTCGTCCTGACGTATGACGACCCACACCAGCTCGCCGCTCATCGGATCTCCTCCAGGTGCGCGACGTTGGCGCGGTCGTCTGCCTCGGTGCTGGGGCCGCCCGCGAGCCAGGCGTCGAGGATCTCCCGGAGCAGAGGTGCGCTGGTGAGCCGCAGGCTGAGCGCGAGGGTGTTGGCGTCGTTCCAGGTGCGGGCGCCGTCGGCGGAGTACGCGTCGACGCACAGGGCGGCGCGGACGCCCGGCACCTTGTTGGCGGCGATGGAGGCTCCCGTCCCGGTCCAGCAGCAGACCACGGCCTGGTCGGCGCGGCCCTCCCCGACGTCCCGGGCGGCGCTCTCGGCGCTCCAGGCCCAGTCCGGGCGGTCGCCGGCGCGCAGTGCGCCGTGCGGAAGGACGGTGTGGCCGCGGCCGCGCAGTTCGTCGACGAGCAGCCGCGCCACTGGCTCGTCCATGTCCGAGGAAACGGCGATGCGCATATGCCGGAGCCTACGCCTCAACGTGACGCGCCGGACACGTTCGGACGGTATTCGACTCGATCGGGCCATGTTCGATGGGGAGTTGACTCAGAAGGGCCTCTCGTTCGCGCCCTCCGGACTCCCCCGCACGCCCCGGCGGCGCCTGAGTCGGCCAGGGCGCCGCCGGAGCAAGGGAACTGACGGGACGTCACCAGGGCAGGGCGCCGTTGCGGTCGAAGTAGCCGCCGGTCGGGCCGTCGGGGGCGACCGTCGCCATGCGGACGATGACCTCCGCGCCCTCCTCGACCGTCTGGAAGCCGGTGTTGCCGTTCAGGTCGGTCTTGGTGAAGCCGGGTTCCACGGCGTTGACCCGGAAGTCCGGGAGCGCCTTCGCGTACTGCACGGTGATCATGTTGACCGCCAGCTTGGACGCCGGGTAGTCCAGCCCCGGGAACAGGTACGCCGGCTGGTCGGGGTCGGACACGTGGTGCAGCGAGGCCAGACCGCTGCTGACGTTCACGACGACCGGGGCGGCGGACCGGCGCAGCAGCGGCAGGAAGGCGTGGGTGACGCGCACGACGCCGAAGACGTTGGTCTCGAAGGTCTGCCGCATCCGGTCGGCGGTGGTCTCGGCGGTGGGCACCACGCTGTTGTCCGCCCGGCGCACCTCGATGCCGGCGTTGTTGATCAGCACGTCCAGCCCGCCGGCGGCCTCGATCGTCCGCGCGGCGGCCGCCACCGAGGCGTCGTCGGTGACGTCGACGACGACGGAGCGCGCGCCCAGTCGCTCGGCGGCCTCCCGGCCGCGCTCGGCGTCCCGCGCGCCGATCCAGACGGTGTGGCCCTCGGCGATCAGGCGGCGGGCGGTCTCGTACCCCAGGCCCTTGTTGGCTCCGGTGATGAAAGTGGTCGGCATGGTCTCGCTCCTCGGCTGGGACGGTCGATGGGCCGGTGACGGATGCCTCCAGCGTGCGGCGGGGACCGCCGCACAGACAGTCGTCCGGTGTTCCTGGGACTCGCGGTACCAGGGCGATCCCGCGTCCGCGGAGCACACTGGGGACATGGCGACAGCGGAATTCGGCAGTGCGGTGCGCCGGTGGCGCGACAAGGTGTCCCCGGAGGCGGCCGGTCTGCCCACGGGCGGCCACCGGCGCGCGGCGGGCCTGCGCCG
>NZ_JBIVNJ010000064.1:0-21128 GCF_044753585.1 Streptomyces sp. NPDC088354
TGCTCCAGTACAACCCGCCCTACGCGGCCCTGATGGGCGACCCCTCCGGCTGGCGCGGCAACGAGCGCAACGGCGTCTGGCGGCACTTCCTCGGCCTGAGCAGCCGCGCCCGTCACCACCCGGAGGACCTGGAGGCGTTCGAGACGGCGATCGTCTCCGACCTGCGCGCCGCCGCCGCACGCTACCCGTCCGACCAGCGGCTGCGGCGGCTCGTCACGGAGCTGCGGGCGCACAGCCACCGCTTCGCCGCCCAGTGGGACTCCGGGGCGATCGGCCGCCACGAAGCCGCGCACAAGACCATCGACCACCCGCAGGTGGGCCCGGTGCGGCTGGACTGCGACGTGCTCACGGTGGCCGGCAGCGACCTGCGCATCATGATCTACACCGCCGAGCCCGGCACGGAGGACGCGGAACGCCTCGCCCTGCTCACCGTGCTCGGCACGCAGTCCCTGGTGGACTGACCCGGTCCGCGGCAGCCGAAGGGGCCCCGCGCACCTCGTGGCCGCGGTGGCGGCCGCCATCGCCCGCGGGTTCGAGCCCGCCGCGCGGACGGTTCACCCCGGGTCGCCGCGTCGATCGTCGCGGACGCGCCCGGCGCCGCCTACGGTCCGGTCGGCCGTCTCCACGGTGACCAGGTCCGCCGAACAGGATGCCGGCCCGGCGATCGCCCCGCCCCGGATGAATGCGCGGCTCCCGGGACGGCGCCACGGAAGCGAGGCGGCCCGGAGACGATCGCGACGCCCCAACGCCGCGAGGACGGGTACCCCCTCGGCCCGGGCGCCGGGCGGCCCTTCGCACCGGCCGAGGAGCGGCCGTGACCACGCCCACCGGGCACCGGCACCCGGGCCGGAGGTGCCGTAGCCGTGACGGGCCGTCACCGCGCGGCGGCCGCGCGGCGTGCGCTCCATGCGCCTCACTTGACCGGCATGCGATAGGACGCCCGGTAGCGCTCGGCCGGGACGATGATGTCGGCGGTCTCGACGGGGAGGCCGGAGGCGTAGAACGTGCGGCGGATCTCGATGACGACGTGGCCCGGCACGCCGCCCAGCACCGCGGTCTCCTCCGCGAGACCGGGGCGGGCGCCGACCTCCTCGGCGACGTTGTCGACGACGATGTCGAGCGCGGCCATGCGCTCGACCACGCCCTGCCCGGCCAGCGGGCCCTCCTCCGGCAGGAGCACGGGCGTGCGTCCGGTGACGGACAGCGGTTCCCACGAGGTGGCGAGCATCATCGGCTCACCCTCGGCCCGGTAGAGGTAGCGGGTGCGCATCACCCGGTCGCCGGGCTGGATGCCCAGCCGCTCGGCGACCCGCGGGCCTGCGGCGTCCTGGAAGCTGTTCGCCTCCCAGCTGCCCTTGAAGCTCTCGTCCGCCTGCTCCTGCCGGAACGGAGAGGCCTGGCCGCCGGCCTGCCGGTAGCCGGTGCGGACGATCAGCCGCGGGTCGGGGCGCTCGCGGACGTACGTGCCGGAGCCGGAGCGGCCTTCCACGAAGCCCTCGGCCATCAGGACCTTGCGGGCCTCCAGCGCGACGGTGTCCGACACCCCGTACTCGGCGCGGATGCGGGCCTGCGAGGGCAGGCGGGTGTGCGGAGGGAGCGTGCCGTCGAGGATCTTCTGGCGGAGATCCTCGGCGACGCGAAGGTACGCGGGCTGCTCACCGAAAGGCACGTGCCCCTCCCTCGGGTTGACTGTGTGCAACAGCTTGGCAACACACCGTTGCCAGTCGCAAGTCTTGCCCATCGGATTACTTCTGTCGCGTCATCCCGGCAACAGCTCGAACGCCGCGAGAACCACCCTGGCGTGCTGCTCCGTCTGGTGCCTGACGGGGACCCAGCGGGCCCGGTGCGCGGTCTCGTACGCCCGGCACCACTCGGCGACCAGCCGCTCCAGGCACTCGCGCACCGCGGCGGCGGGCGCCTGGGACGGCTCGACGCCCCGGGCGAGTCGCAGCAGCATGGCCGCGGCGCGCAGCGGCAGGCGCTGGGCGTAGATCTCGACGCTGCTGACCCGGGCCCGGGTCATCGCCGGCAGCGGCGGGGCGGAGGCCGTGCGCAGCGCCGGGTCCCAGTCGGCGGCGAGCCGCGGGCCGACGGCGACGATCTCGCGCGCGGCCCGCAGCAGCGGGCCGCCGTCCCCGGGCAGGTAGGGCCGCAGTTCCCCGATCAGTCCTCCGACGTGGTCGCTCGTCCGGCGCAGGGCTACGCCGGCGGCGCGCAGCGCCTCGTCGGCGGCGGGGTGCGGGGAGGTGTCGCCCGCACGGTCGCAGGCCCACATCGGCACCTCGGCGATCGCGGTGACGCCGCCGTAGCGGTGGGCGTAGGTCCACGTGGAGTTGCTGGCGTCCTCGCGCGGGCCGCCCGGGGGCGGCATCACGTAGACACCGGGGCCGGGGCTCGGCCAGTGGAAGGCGTCGGAGGAGCCGGCCTCCAGCGGGATGTCGAACTCGGCGGCGGACTTGGCGATCCGTTCCGCCAGCCGGGGGATGGCCCGGGTCACCTGGATGAAGCTGCCGCCGACGTCGATGCCGTGCAGCGAGCACTGCAGCACCGGACGCAGCTCGTCGATGACCGCGATCAGCGCCCGGGTCTCGGGCAGCGCGCCGGCCAGCGATCCGTCGTCGGGCAGCCACTCCGGCTGCTCGGCGGCGCGCGGGCGGAAGAAGTGCCGGTAGTGGCCGAGCATCGTGAACCGGCCGTCGGGGACGGCCTCGTTGAGCCGCGCGCCGTCCGGGTCGGCGCACAGCAGGAAGTGCCAGGACGCGTCGGCGCCCTCGCGCAGCGCGGGATCTGCCGCCACCCACCGGGCCAGCCGGAGCGCGGTGGCGCCGCCGACCATCTCGTTGGCGTGCGGCCCGGCCACGACCAGGACGTTGCGCCGTCCGTGGCCCACCGACAGCAGGAGCAGCGGTTCCCCCGCCCGGGAGGTCCCCACCGTCCGCACCCGGCACAGATCGGGCCTGCGAAGGGTCAGGGCCCTGGCCGCCGCGGCGACCTCGTCCACGGTCGGGTACCGGTCACCGGCGGTGGTCTCCCCCGGATGTCTCATACAGCCCCCCGCTGTGGTCCTGCCGTCGCATCGGATTGTCCCAATGCCCGCGAACCCGGGGCTAGTACGCGTAGGCGTGGTCGCCGCGCACGGACGAAGGGGGTACGGCGCCTGGCGGAGCCGTACCCCCTTCGCTGCCGGAGCGTCAGTGGCGACGGGCGGCCTGGCGGCGGCGCGAGGCGAAGACGACCGCACCGCCGGCGAGCAGCAGCAGCGCGGCGGCCGCGGAGACCATGCCGACGTTGCCGGAACCGGTCTCGGCGAGGTCGCCGGACTCACCGTTCGGGGACTGGGCGGCGTCGACCGCGGCCGGGCTGGAGGCCGGCGCGGAGGCGGACGCGGACCCGGACGCCGACGGCGTCGCGGAGTCGGAGGCCGGGACCGAGGCGGTCGGCGTCGGGGTGTCCGTGGCGGGCGGCGTGGTGGTCTCGTCGCCGCCGGCCGGGGTGGTCGGGGGCGCCGTGGTCGGCGGCGCGCTGCTCGGCGGCGTGGACGGGACGGTCTGCTCGGAGCAGTCCTTGGTGCCGCCGTTCCACCAGGCGATCTTCTTGTCGCCGATGACCGCGTGGTCCGGGCCCTCGGGCAGCGGGCCGTGCTCGTAGCCGTCGTTGGCGTTCATGACGCCGTCGTACTTCTTGTTGCCGTAGTACAAGTCGACCTGGGCGAAGCAGGTCACGTCCGGGACGGCGACGTCGAGCGTGTCGGTGCCGTTGGTGATCGAGACGGTGTCCCAGTCGTGGAACACCTGCTTGCCCGAGGTCTCGAAGGTGGCGCCGTGCGTGCGGTACGAGGCCAGGGACACGGTGCAGGACGAGGAACCGTCCGCCACGCGCACCTTGACGTGCACCTTTCCGTCGTCGGCGGGCTTGAGGGTGACGTCGTCGACCTTCACCGACGCGTACCAGTTGGTGCCGTCGAGCGAGAACTCGCAGCGGTCGGTGCTGGTCTTGGTGCCACCACCGTGGCCGGGCTTGTAGGTGTGGTGGCCGCCGTTGTTCCAGCCCTTGCCGCCGGGGCAGTCGCTCGCCCAGGCGGAGGTGGCGCCCGCCGCGGACAGGGCGACGGCGGCGGCACTCACACCGAGCAGCCGTCCGATGGTGACGCGTCGCGATATGGACATGCGGAACCCAATCTTGCGTTGCGTGGCCCGGCGGGAGCGCGAATGACGGCAGCAGTCCCCCGTGTGCGAGCAGGCCGAGGCGTCGCCGGGCGGAGGTCGAGGTGCACACGGGGCTCTACGGCCCCAGTGGCACCACGCATCGTCGTGTCTGCGTCAATGGCCTGTCAACCTGGCCCGCTGAAAAGGTCGTTGGATCGAGGTTTCGATCCGGGAAACGGCGAGATGGGCGCCGAACGCCAGCAGCCGCACCAGATCCGCGTCGTACGGGTCCGGGTCGGCGGCGCGCCAGGCCTCGGCGTCCGCCTCGGTGATCCGGTACGGGGCCAGCGCCGCGAGCAGCACCAGTCGCGCCGCGGGGCGCCGGCCCGCCGGGAGCGCGGCCGTCCAGCGCGTGATCCAGCCGTCGCCCAGCGGCGGGTGCGAGCCGTCCCACGCGTCCACGGCGGCGGCCACGGCCTCCCGGGCCTGCTCGCCGAGCCGTTCCCCGCCGCGCCCGGCCGCCGTCCGCAGGGCCGCGAACGCGGTTCCCACGGGTGCGTCCCCGGCCCAGTACGGGGGCCGTCCGGCCGGCACCCCGCGCAGCAGCGGCAGGCTCTCGCCGGGCCGGAGCTCCCTGCGCACGGTGCGGGCCAGGGCCCGGCCGCCGGCGCTGCGCACCACCCGCAGCCGCTGCAGACCGGCGGGCATCATGTCGTCGCCGAGCAGCGCGGAGACCATCCGGTTGATGAAGTGGAAGGCCAGCGCGGTGCCGACGAACTCCGGTGCCGCGGCGTCGTCGAAGGGCCGGTCGGCCGCGGCCCCGGACGCGTCCGGTCCGAGGCCGGTCCGGGTCGCCCTCCCCCACGCGAGCAGCGCGGCGTGCTCCGGGTCGGCGGGTGTGCCGCCGCGGGCGGCGGTCTCGGCGAGCCGGTGGTCGCCGGTGGCGTGCAGCAGGACGGTGTGCGCGTCCACGCAGAAGGGGCAGCGGTTGGCCTGCGACACCCCCAGCGCGACGAGTTCCTTGGCGGTGCGGGAAGCGCGGCCCGCGAGCAGCGACTCGCGCAGTACCGCCCAGGTGGCGGCCAGCAGGTCGGGGGCGGGCGACAGCACCGCGAAGGTGGGCGCCCGCCAGACGCCGAAGTCCGTGGCCAGCTGTGCGTACACCGCGGCGGACCGGCCGGTGAGCGAGTCCGGCGGCGCGGGGGTGGTGAGGCGGAAGGGTGCGGGCACGGGGTGCCTCCTGCTGGGTCGTCGGGCCCGTTCGCGGGTCTCGATCGTGGCCCCGGACCGGTCCCCGGGTCGTCGTCCCCGGGAAGGGACATGGCACTGCTGCGCGGGCTGCGCCGCGGGGCGGCGCTACTCCCCGGGGAGTAGCGCGGGAGCCGTCTTCCAGGAGGACGTGCGGGGTGCGGGAGCCCGGTTAGGGTGCCGCCATGGGAGGCGCCAGGCTGATCGCACGTCAGGTCCGTGAATCACCCCTGGAACTGCGGGGGTGGCAGGGCGGGATCTTCGACGCGGTGCTGGGCCTCGTGCTCGTCGCCGACGTCCTGCTGCTGCCCGGTGTGCCGGCCCCGGCGGACGCCCTCGACCTCGTGCTGGCCCTCGTGGGCGCGCTGGCCGTCACCGGCAGCCGCCGCGCCCCGCTGTCCGCGCTGCTGCTGTGCACGGGCTGCATGCTGGCGTACGCGCTGCGGGTGCACCCGGGGCCGACGGCGGCCTTCCCGGTGCTGGTCGCCGTCCACATCGCGGTCAGGACCGGCGGGCGGCGGCTGCCGGTGAAGGTGGCGGTGCTGGCCTTCCTGGGCGGCTACCTGGCCTCCGGGCAGCCCGCGCCGACCGCGGCGCAGTCGACCGCGCTGCTGCTCGGCTGGTTCCTGGCCTCGGTCGCCATGGCCGTGGTGGGCCGGCACCGCCGCGCGTACCTGGAGCAGCTGGAACGGCGGGCGCTGGAGGCCGAACGCACCCGCGAGGAGGCGGCGCTGCGCCGCGCCGGCGAGGAACGGCTGCGCATCGCCCGCGAACTGCACGACTCGCTCACCCACAGCATCTCGATCATCAAGCTGCAGGCGGGCGTCGCCGTCCATCTGGCGCGCAAGCGCGGCGAGGAGGCCCCCGAGTCCCTGCTGGCCATCCAGGAGGCCAGCGGCGAGGCCATGCGGGAGCTGCGGGCGACGCTGGAGGTGCTGCGCGGCAGCGGCGGCGGCCACGGCGTGGACCGCATCGGGGACCTGGCCGAGCGCTCCCGTACCGCCGGGCTGCCCACCAGCGTCACCGTCAGCGGACGCGAGCGGCCGCTCGCCGACGGCGTCGACCGGGCCGCGTACCGCATCGTGCAGGAGGCGCTGACCAACGTCACCCGGCACGCCGGTCCGCGGCCGCGGGCCACGGTCCGCATCGAGTACGCGGACCGGCAGCTCGTCGTCCAGGTCGACGACGACGGCACCGCGGCGCCGGACGCGGAACCCGTCCCCGGCGTCGGCCTCACCGGCATGCGGGAGCGGGTCACCGCGCTCGGCGGGCGGCTGCGGGCCGGCCCGCGTCCGGAGGGCGGGTTCACCGTACGGGCCGAACTGCCACTGGAGGCGGCGACATGATCCGGGTGCTGATCGTCGACGACCAGGCGCTGATGCGGGCCGGGTTCCGGGCGCTGCTGGACGCGGAGGAGGGGATCGAGGTCGTCGCCGAGGCGGCCGACGGGCGGGAGGCCGTCGCGCTCGCCGAGCGGCACGTGCCCGACGTGGTCCTCCTGGACATCCAGATGCCGGTGCTCGACGGCATCGGGGCGACCCGGCGCATCGCCGCCGACCCGCGCCTGGCGGGGGTGCACGTCGTCATCCTGACCAACTACGGCCTGGACGAGTACGTCTTCGACGCGCTGCGCGCCGGCGCCAGCGGCTTCCTGCTCAAGGACACCGAGCCCGCCGACCTCGTCCAGGCCATCCACGTCGCCCAGCGCGGCGACGCGCTGCTCTCCCCGGCCATCACGCGCCGTCTGATCGCCGAGTTCGTCTCCCGGCCGCCGGACGCGGCGCACGCGGCGGGCCTGGAGGCGCTGACCAACCGCGAGCGCGAGGTGGTGGCGCTCGCCGCGCGCGGGCTGGCCAACGACGAGATCGCCGCGCGCATGGTCATCAGCCCGCTGACCGCCAAGACGCACGTCAGCCGGGCCATGACCAAGCTCGGTGCCCGTGACCGGGCCCAACTGGTCGTGTTCGCGTACGAGTCGGGGCTGATCACGCCCAAGTCCCCGGTCCCCGGGCCGCCACCGCCCTATGCGCCGGCCGGCTCCCCGGCTTCCTCGGCGGCCACGGCCCCGGAGGCTTCCCCGGGCTTCTCGAAGTAGACGTCGAGCACCGCGTCGAGCTCCTCGGACCAGGTCTTCATCCGGCCCCTGGCGGGCGTCTCGACCCAGGTCTCGTACCAGCGTCGCGGCGACAGGTAGACCGTCACGCCGAAACGGCGCCCGAACCGCGGGGCGTCGACCTCGACCGCGCCGATCTCGTCCCAGCCGAACTCGGCCTCGGTGTCGTCGAGCCGGAACGTGATGCCGTCCCGGTCCGCCCGGATCGAGCCGCGGCGGTCGGCGACCTCGAACACCGGCCCGTCGTCGTCCGGCTCCGCCTCCGGGTCGCGCCGCGCGGGCTCCTCCGCGGCGGTCTCCTCCGCGGGGGCGTCCTCGGCGGGGGACGGCGCGTCGTCGGTGGCGGGCGCCGCCTTCACCAGGTCCGCGGACTCCGCCGCGGACGTGACCTGCGGCTCGTCCGGCTCCGGCACGGCGATGCCGGGGACGTACGCCGGATCGATGCCGGCCGCCTGTACGAGCGGGATGTTCGAACCTCTGCTCTGCTCCACGGCGGGCAGTATGGCCCATCGGGCTGTGCCCGCGACACTCGCCCCGCCCGGCGGCGGCGCCGCGCCGCGCTTCCGGCGCCACCTCCCCGCCCGGTGGCCTCCCGTGCCCTGCGCATTCATGATCACGCAACCGGGCCGGCACCTGTCCGGACAACCCTGTGGACATGACCACCACACCTTCGATCGTCCCCTTCGACCGCCGGAAGTTCCTGGCGGCCGCGGGTGGCACCACCCTCGGTGCCCTCGCCGCAGGCCAGTTGGCCATGGGCGCCGCCTCGGCCGCCGAGGCCGGAACCGCGGCCGGGACCGCCGGGGCCGTCCCGGCGGCCGTCGTCGACCCGGCCCCCTTCCTGCTCGGTGTCGCCTCGGGCGACCCCGACGAGGACAGCGTCGTGCTGTGGACGCGACTCGTCACCGACCCGCTCGACGCGGAGACCGGCGGCATGGACCCGGTCCCGGTCAAGGTGAGTTGGGAGCTGGCGCGGGACGAGGAGTTCCGGCACGTCGTCGACGACGGGCACACCAACGCGGTCCCCGAGTCCGCGCACAGCGTGCACGTCGAGGCCAGGGGCCTGCAGCAGGACACCTGGTACTGGTACCGCTTCCAGGTGAACGGGGTCTTCAGCCGCGTCGGCCGCACCCGCACCCTGCCGAAGTCCGGTTCCCGGGTCGACCAGTTGCGCTTCGCCTTCGTGTCCTGCCAGAGCTGGGCCGGCGGCCACTACGCGGCCTACCGCGACCTGGCGGGCCAGGAGCTCGACTTCGTCATGCACCTGGGCGACTACATCTACGAGACCGAGGACGGCAGCCTGACCGAGTTCCGCAGGCTGCACGCCCTGTACAAGAGCGCCCCCGAACTCCGGGACGCGCACGCGCGGTTCCCGTTCTTCATGACCTGGGACGACCACGAGGTCCAGAACAACTACGCGGGTGACGTCCCCGGCGGCGCCGGCGACGGCCGGCCGTTCCTGGAGCGCCGGGCCAACGGCTACCAGGCGTACTACGAGCACCTGCCGCTGCGCCGGGCGCAGCGGCCGGAGGGCCCCGACGCGCTGATGTACCGCAGGTTCGGCTTCGGGCGGCTCGCCGAGTTCAGCATCCTCGACACCCGCCAGTACCGCACCGACCAGCCGTGCGGCGACGGCCGCAAGACGCCCTGCGAGGCGGTCGGCGACCCGGCGAGCACCCTGACCGGTCCTGAGCAGGAGAAGTGGCTGCTCCGGGGCCTGCACAAGTCCGGCGCGCAGTGGAACGTCATCGCCCAGCAGACCATCATGGCCGCGTTCGACTACGACCTGGGCCCGTCGAAGGTCGTCAACCTCGACCAGTGGGACGGCTACCCCGCCGCCCGCTCCCGGATCCTGGACTTCCTGGACACCGAGCGTCCCGAGAACCCGGTGGTGCTCAGCGGCGACTGGCACACGCACTGGGTCAACGACCTGAAGAAGGACTTCGACGACCCGGCGTCCCGCACGGTGGCGACCGAGTTCGTCGGCACCTCCATCTCCTCGGGCGCCGGCTGGGACGCGGACGTCCGGGCGGGCCTCGCGGCCAATCCGCACGTCAAGTTCTACAACGGCACCTACCGCGGCTACGTGATCTGCGACATCACGCCGGAGCGCTGGCGCGCCGACCTGCGGATCGTGCTGAACGCCGGCGACGCGGCCTCCCCCGCGTACACGATCGCCGCGTTCGAGGTGCTCGACGGCGTCCCCGGGGCCCGTCGCCTCGACGGCGTCGGCGACGGCCTGTCCGGCCGGCTGACCGACAGCGCCACCGGTGGCCCGCTCACCAACATGCGGGTCAAGGTGCTGGACTCGGCGGGCAAGGCGGTCGTGTCCAGCACGACCGGCGCGGACGGCGAGTTCCTCGCCTTCGCCGTCCCCGGTGTCTACACCGTGGTCGCCGACGGCGTCGGCTACGACCCCGTCCAGGTGACCGCCACCGTGCGGGACGGTGCGCAGACCCGGGTCGCCCTGCGCGCGGACCGGGCGCGGGCGCGCGCCGGCACCGGGACCACCATTCCCGGTCCCGTGGCCGAGGGCCTCCCCTCCGACCTGGTGATCTCCAACGACCAGCTGGCGCTGGCGATCTCGGCCGGTTCCGAGGACTCGCAGCTGACCCCCGTCACCCTCGGCAAGCCGCGGGACATGGCGGCGGTCGGCCACCTGGACCAGATCGACTGGTTCAACCTGCCGTACGCGTCGGCCGCCCAGCCGCGCGGCACGAACGCCTGGCAGCAGCGCACGGTGAAGTCCACCTCGGTCGAGGTGGTCTCCTCGACCGGCGCCGAGGCCCGGATCAGGGCCACCGGCGCGAGCACCGCCTTCACCGACGTCGCGGTCGTCACCGAGTACTCCGTCCGCGAGGGCGAGCGCTGGATCACCGCGGAGAGCGTCTTCACCAACCGCGGCACGGTGGCCCGCACCCTGTGGATCGGCGACGTGATCGACCACGACGGCACCGGGCAGCGCAGCGGTGTCCCGGGCCACGGCACCATCACCACCGGCACGCCCGCCGACTACGTGCCGACCGCGCCGTGGATCGGCATGACCGGGGCCGACAGCCAGACCTACGGTCTGCTCTACGAGGACCAGGCGTTCACCGCGTACGCCTGCGACATCTGGGCGATGACCCAGCGCCAGGTCACGATCGCGCCGGGGGCGAGCCACACCCTGCGCCGCCGCATCACCGCGGTCGACAACCGGGCCGCGCTCGACCCGTTCGCCGTGCTGAACACGCTCTGACCGCCCCGGGCCGGCGAGGCGGCACCCCCGCCCCGCCGGCCCGGCGGTGTCCTACGGCGTCCACGGACAGGGAATGGACTTGCTGGTCCAATCCTGGGTGGCCATGGTGGAACCGCGGAGTCCGGCCTCACCTCGTCGCCGCTCCGCCACCACGGTCCGCACCGACGCCCCCAGGAGACCTGTCATGGCCGACGACAACGCCGGGATCATCGCCGACTTCCTCGCCCTCTTCGCCGACAAGGACGCGGCGAAGCTCGCCCCCTACCTCCACCCGGAGGTCGTGTTCCAGAACTACGGCGATCCGGAGATCAGGGGCAGGGAGAACCTCCTGGCCATGTGGGCGGGCGTCTTCGGCTCCTTCGAGCGGGTCGAGTTCACGACGCTGCACAGCGCGGTCAACGGCGACCTCGTCATCGAGGAGCAGATCCACGGCCTCGCCCTCCCCGGAAGGCAGCTCGCCCCGATCAGGAACATGGCCGTCTACCGGCTGGAGGACGGCCGGATCGTGGAATGGCGTGACTGCACCAACCCGGAGCACGCGCGCAGCCTGCTCTGAGCCCGCGCCGCGGGTCCCGCGCCGCGCGCTGCCCCGTGCATCGGCGTGGACCCGGGCAAGCGGGCCGGCTCACGCCGCCCGCGGCGACTGACGGGTGCGGGCTACCGGGGCTGCCACGCCCGTACCAGGTCCTCGGGCCCCCAGTGCGCGGCCAGCGGCAGGCCGTCGGCGACCCCGCATCGGGAGACCGCGACCAGCGCAGTGTCCGGGGCGGTACCCGGGACCGCGAGCATGTCGCGCACCAGGGCGTCGTACTCGTGACGGCCGAAGGGCTGGGTCTCCAGCCACTTGACCGACCCGACGAAGGACACCTGCCGGGCCACCGGCCCGCGGTCCGCGCCGACGAGGTCGATCTCGGGATTGTTCTGACGGTTCCACCAACCGCCCACGGCCTCGGTCCCGGGCCACTGGCCGTCGGGCATCAGACGCAGCAAGGACTCGCGGACCAGCGGCTCGACCGCTCGACCGCGCCATGTGGGCCATGACCGCTCGATGCGTTCCAGTGCCAGGTCACCGCGGCCACGCTCGATGAGAGGGATCGCGCGCGCCAGGAAGGCCAGCCAGAACCGCAGATACGGATCGGCGATCCGGTAGCGCTTGTTCTTGCCGTCCCGTGTGACGGACAGCGGGAGATCCGCGGCCAGGACCCGCTTGGCCTGCAGCGTGGCCAGCAGCGGGGAGAGCGTGCCGGACGGCAGCGCGCCGGCGCCGCCGGCCCGGGTCGCGATCGCGCTGAACGTGCGCTCACCGCTGCCGACCGCTTCCAGTACGGCCCGGGAGTGCGAAGCCTCGGGGAATTCACCGAGCAGGGACAGCTCGCCGGCCACCATCAGGGGCGAGAGGGGACTGGCGACCGACGCCTCGAGGAAGGCGGTGCGCCCCATTCCCGGCCGCCATGACTGCACGATCTCGGGGAATCCCCCGGTGATCAACTGGGCGTCGACGGCCCCCGCGGCGTCCAGCCCGGTCATGGCCTGCACATCGGCCAGGTTCAGGGGGCGGACGGTCATCTTCGCCGCCCGGCCGAAGAACGGGCGTCCGTACGACTGCAGTGCCTCCATCACGGACGCGTCGCTGCCGACCAGCAGCAGGAGCACGGGCTTGGCGGACAGATGACGGTCCCAGACGGTCTGGAGCGCGCCCTCGAATTCCTGGTCCTGCTCGACCAGCCAGGGCACCTCGTCGATCACCGCGATGCTGGGCGAGCCGTCGGGCACCGCGAGCGCCAGCGAGCGCAGGGCCTGGTTCCAGTCCTGCGCCTGGAGGCCGGCGACCAGCTCCGCCCCCGGCAGCGGCGACTGCGCGAGGGCCGCGGCGAAGTCGGCGCGCTCCGTCACGGGGTTGCGCCCCCGGGTGGCCTGGAACACCACGTACGGCGCTCCGGAGCGGTCGCAGAACTCCTGGACCAGCCGCGACTTCCCCACCCGGCGCCGACCCGTCATGATCACGGCCCGCCCCCGCGTGGCTCCGGCCCCCTCCGCCACAGCCCGGTACTGCTCGGCCAGCTGCTCGAGATCCCCGGCCCGGCCTTGGAACTCCACGACACACCCCCGGAGCAATCCACAGTAGACGACTTCTTACGTAGATTGAATCTTACTTAACACCGAGCGACTACCGGCTCCAGCGCCTGGCGGCCCGCTCACTCGGTCGCCGCCGGCTTCCCGTCCGTCATGCCCAGACGAGCCTGCTCCTCCTCGACGATCCGGCGCGCCAGCTCCGTGTCCGACACATCGATCGCGTCCGGGGTGGCCTCGGCCACGGCGCTGCGGCGGGCGTAGGCATCGAACAGGCGCGTCTTGGCCTCCAGAATCCTCACCATGCGCTCGTCCACTCCCCCGGTGGCGAGGAGACGGTGCACGCGCACCGGCCTGACCTGGCCCATACGATGAGCCCGGGCCACCGCCTGGTGTTCGATGGTGGGCTTGACCTGGGGTTCGCAGATGACGACAACGGAGGCGGCCTGCATGTTGAGCCCGACTCCCGCGGCCTGAATCTGCGCCAGGAGCACCGCGGGGCCGGGGACACCGGCGAAGTCGTCGACGATCCGCTGCCGCCTTCCGGCCGGGACGCTTCCGGTCAGCGGACCGAATACCGCAGTGCCGTCGGTGGTTCCGGCCACGAGGGCCTCCTCCACCACGCCCAGTACATCCTTGAAGTAGGAGAAGACCACCGTCTTCTGCCCGTTCTCGCCGGCTTCCTGAACGATCTCCCGAAGCCGTTCCAGCTTCGCCGACTTCTCGGGGCGCATGTACGCGGCCCTGCGCATCGCCATGAAGTTGCCGGCGCGCACGGCTTCACGGTAGGCCTCCTCGTCCGACGCGCTCAGTTCCTCCCACTCGTCGGTCTGCTGGAGACTCGGCAGTTCCGTCAGCACGTCCTCCTGGTTGCGCCGCAGGTAGACCGGGGCCACGGACTTGCGGAAGGCGACCGACCCGGCCAATGCGTCCCCTTCGCCAAGTGACTCCGCGACGCCGTCGTCGAGCATCCGGACCAACTCGCGGAACTCCATGACCCTGTTCTCCATCGGGGTTCCGGTCATGAACAGGGTTCGCCCGCAGCGCTCCGCCCACACGGCAACCGCTTGGGACCGCTTGGCCTGCGGGTTCTTCACAAAGTGCGCTTCGTCGACCACGAGCAGGCCGACATCCCCGCCGCCCGGCGCGGGAAAACCGCGCAGCGCATCGAACGTGGTCACCCCGACCCCGCCCCGCCCCTTCCAGTCGGCGAACGCGTCCTGCCGGTCGGGGCCGTGGAGCACCATGACGCGCAGGGCGCTGCGGGCCTCGATCTCCCGTGTCCAGTTCACGAGGACGCTCGCCGGGCAGACGACCATGAAGTGACTCTGTCCCTCGGCCGCCAGGTGCGCCAGCACGGCGATCGCCTGGATGGTCTTCCCGAGGCCCATCTCGTCGCCGAGTATCACCTTGCGCTGCGCGAGCGCGAAACGCGCGCCGAACGCCTGGTAACCGCGCAGGGAGACCCGCCGGTGCGCGTCGTCGAGGTGCTGGGCCCGCACTCTCTCGGCGATCTCGTCCGGCAGGAAGCCCTCGGCGGCGGCCGTGTCCGGCAGCCGCCCGGAGATTTCGGCGAGCAGGCTGTAGTACTCGGCGGAGCGGAGTTCGAAGTCCACCCAGGCCGCGATGTCGGACGAAGGCTCCCGGAGCAGGTCCACCGAGGCCTGAGCGATCAGCTCGGGCAGCCCCGCCTGCTCCGCCTCGTCGACCAGCGAGCGGATCTCCGTGACCGCCGCCAGCGCCCGGGCCTTCTTGTCCTGGCCCACCAGAAGCATCCGGAAGCGCCGGGCGGCGGGCCTGGCGTCGGCAAGCAACGGGCCGAGCCGTTCCGACAGGCCGACGGCCCTGTCGACCGCCCGCCGGGCGTCCGGGCCGGCCTCCACCAGTACGTGCAGGGCCATGACGAGCGCGGTGGTGCCCGGTTCCGGCCGGTCCACGTCGATGTGGACGGCCACGGTCTCGTGCACCGCCTCGGAGAGCCTGCGGGCGGCGGCGAGCATCTGATCGACGGTGCGCTGCCCGACACCGGGAATCTGCCGCAACCGGTAGGGGCCCGCCGCGAGCACCCCGCCGACCGTACGCAGTCCGCTCTTCTCCACACTCCCCAGCCGCAGTCGCCCCTCGGTGACGTCCTGCAGCCGGGCGACGGGGATGGCGTCGAGCTCCCGCTGCACCGCCGCGTCGTGGATCGGCCTCAGCGCCGCCCGGACCGCCTCCACCGCCCGGCCGTGGTCCCCCATCGCCGCCTGCGCCGCCTCGCACAGTCGCGCTCCCCTCGCGACCGCGTCCCGCTCGCCACGCCCCACGCTTCCCACCCCTCGATCGCCCTCCGCGCATCCTCCCACCGCGCGCACCGGCCCCGAAGGACGTTCGCGGCGCCCTGCGTACCGAGGGGGCGCCACGGGGAGCGCGCCGCCCACCGGTGGTCCGGGTCGTTCACGTAGGACGTCGGTCCACGTCCCGCACCCAACCGGCTCGGTGACGACGAAGGGGCCGGCCTCCCAAGGAGCCGGCCCCTTCCGATCAGCACACTCGACGGATCACCTGGCGTGCAGCGACGAACGGTCACACGTTGAAGCGGAACTCCACCACGTCGCCGTCCTGCATGACGTAGTCCTTGCCCTCCATGCGGGCCTTGCCCTTGGCGCGGGCCTCGGGGATGGAGCCGCACTCGACCAGGTCGCCGAAGGAGACGATCTCCGCCTTGATGAAGCCCTTCTGGAAGTCGGTGTGGATCACGCCGGCCGCCTCCGGGGCGGTGGCACCCTTCTTGATCGTCCAGGCGCGCGCTTCCTTCGGGCCGGCCGTGAGGTACGTCTGCAGGCCGAGGGTGTCGAAGCCGACCCGGGCGAGGGTGGCGAGGCCGGGCTCGTCCTGGCCCATGGACTGCAGGAGCTCCAGGGCCTCCTCGTCGTCGAGCTCGATGAGCTCCGACTCGATCTTGGCGTTGAGGAAGATCGCCTCGGCGGGGGCGACCAGGGCGCGCTGCTCGGCCTTGAAGGCGTCGTCGGTCAGCTCGTCCTCGTCCACGTTGAAGACGTAGAGGAAGGGCTTGGTGGTCAGCAGGTGCAGCTCGTGCAGGAGGCCGCCCTTCTCGGTCCCGGCGGTGATGCCGGCGGAGAAGAGGGTGCGGCCGTCCTCGAGGATCTGCTGGGCCTCCTGGACGGCGGCGAGCACGGCCGCCTTCTCCTTCTGGAGGCGGGCGTCCTTGGTCAGCCGCGGCAGGACCTTCTCGATCGTCTGCAGGTCGGCGAGGATCAGCTCGGTGTTGATCGTCTCGATGTCGTCCTTCGGGGACACCTTGCCGTCGACGTGGACCACATCCGGGTCGACGAAGGCCCGGATGACCTGGCAGATCGCGTCGGACTCGCGAATGTTGGCGAGGAACTTGTTGCCCAGGCCCGCACCCTCGCTGGCGCCGCGGACGATGCCCGCGATGTCGACGAAGTCGACCGTGGCCGGGAGCTTGCGCTGCGACTCGAAGATCGTCGCGAGCGTGTCCAGGCGGGGGTCGGGGACACCGACGACGCCGACGTTGGGCTCGATCGTGGCGAACGGGTAGTTGGCCGCCAGCACGTCGTTCTTGGTCAGGGCGTTGAACAGGGTCGACTTGCCGACGTTCGGCAGGCCGACGATTCCGATCGTGAGCGACACGTGACGACTTCCCGTAGCGAGGTGGGTGGAGGGCCCGCACGCCCGGTCGGGCGGGGACGGACCGATCCACCAGTCTACGGAAGCGGGGGACCCCGAAGGCGCCCGCGGCCCGCCTCGCCCCCTGTGGGGCTGAAAAGTCGTGTCCTGCCCCCGTTTCCCCCCTGCCGGGCGCCTACGTTGGGTGCGTGGAGCAACACAGTGCGCGCACGCCGCACAACAACGGTGCCGCCACGCGGCCGGTCAGGCCGGCCGCGCGTCCGGCGCGCAGGCCCGCGGGCGCGACGGCCGTGGGCGGAGGTCCGCGCCGCGGCCCGCTGTGGGGCGTACGGCGGGGACAGAGCGAGTCCCGTCTGACGGGGCTCGGCACCGGGGTCTTCATCACGCTGACCGCCCTGTGCGGCGGCGCCGTGGACTCCCTCATGAACGGCGAACCCGGCACGCTGTTCGGCGTGGTCTTCCTGCTGGCCTGCATCGCCGGCGGCGTGTGGGTCCGGCCGTACGACCTGTCGGCGGCGCCGGTGAGCGCGCCCATCGCCTTCACCATCGCGCTGGCCGTGACCGCCGACGGCGGCGGAGGGCTGACCGGGCATGTGATGGCACTGCTGACCGGGCTCGCCACGCTGACCGGGTGGCTGTACGGCGGCACGGTGTGCGCCGCCGTGATCACGGCCGTGCGGAAGGTGGCGTACGTGACGCGGGCGCGGCGCGCCGAGCGCCGCTGACCCCGCGTCCCGCGTCCCGGGCCGCTATCCGGCGGCGGCGGCCGTGGTGGTGACCGCCGCGGCCGCCGCCATGCCCGCGCCCACGATGCCCGCGTTGTTCTGCAGCGCGGCCGGCACGATCTCCGCCTCGATGCCCTCGATCAGCGGGAGGAACTTCTCCGCCTTGCGGCTCACGCCGCCGCCGATGACGAAGAGCTCCGGCGAGAAGAGCATCTCCACGTGCGCCAGGTACTTGGTGACCCGGCGCGCCCAGTGCTCCCAGCTGAGGTCCTCGTCCTCCTTGACCTTGGTGGAGGCGCGCTTCTCCGCCTCGTGCCCGTGCAGTTCCAGGTGGCCGAGCTCGGTGTTGGGCAGCAGCTTGCCGTCCACGAAGACGGCGCTGCCGATGCCCGTGCCGAGGGTCAGCATGATCACCGTGCCCGAGCGCCCTTGGCCCGCGCCGTAGGCCATCTCGGCCATGCCCGCCGCGTCGGCGTCGTTGAGCAGCGTCACGGGCAGACCGACCCGCTCCGAGAGCAGGCCGGCCGCGTCCATGCCTATCCATCCCTTGTCGACGTTGGCCGCCGTGCGTGTGACGCCGTGCGTCACCACACCGGGGAACGTCGCGCCGATCGGGCCCTGCCAGCCGAAATGGGTGACGACCTCCTTGACGCAGTCCGCCACCGCGTCGGGCGTCGCGGGATGCGGAGTGAGCACTTTGCAGCGCTCCTCCGTCAGATCGCCGCGATCCAGGTCGACCGGGGCGCCCTTGATCCCCGAGCCGCCGATGTCCACACCGAAAACGCTCATGGCCCAACGCTACGACGTGGGACGGACGGTCACCCCTCGGACTGCCGACCTGCCTGCTCGGGGGCGCTCGCCGCGGCCGTTCCCGCCAGCTTGGCGGCGGCCTCCGCGCGCAGGTCGCGGCGGAGCTCCTTGGGCAGCGAGAAGACGATCGACTCCTCCGCGGCCTTGACGATCTCGACGTCCTCGAAGCCGCGCTGCGACAGCCACTCCAGCACCTGCTCGACCAGCACGTCGGGAACGGAGGCACCGGAGGTGACACCGACCGTGGACACGCCCTCCAGCCAGGCCTCGTCGATCTCCGCGGCGAAGTCCACGAGGTGGGCGTCGCGGGCACCGGCCAGCTTGGCGACCTCGACCAGGCGCACCGAGTTGGAGGAGTTGCGCGAGCCGACGACGATCACCAGGTCCGCCTCGGCGCCCATCTGCTTCACGGCGAGCTGGCGGTTCTGCGTGGCGTAGCAGATGTCGTCGCTGGGCGGGGAGATGAGCTGCGGGAACTTCTCCTTGAGCGCGTCGACCGTCTCCATGGTCTCGTCCACGGACAGGGTGGTCTGGGAGAGCCAGACCACCTTGGACGGGTCCCGGACCTCGACCTTGGCGACATCGGCCGGGCCGTCGACCAGCGTGATGTGGTCCGGGGCCTCGCCGGAGGTGCCGATGACCTCCTCGTGGCCCTCGTGGCCGATCAGCAGGATGTCGAAGTCCTCGCCTGCGAAGCGGACCGCTTCCTTGTGGACCTTGGTCACCAGCGGGCAGGTCGCGTCGATGGTGGCGAGCTTCCCGCGCTCGGCCTCGTCGTGCACGGCCGGCGCCACACCGTGCGCCGAGAACATGACGATCGACCCCTCGGGGACCTCCGCCGTCTGCTCGACGAAGATCGCGCCCTTCTTCTCCAGGGTCTGCACGACGTACTTGTTGTGGACGATCTCGTGGCGGACGTAGATCGGGGCCCCGTACTGTTCCAGGGCCTTCTCGACGGCGATCACGGCACGGTCCACGCCCGCGCAGTAGCCACGGGGGGCGGCGAGCAGGACACGGCGGGCAGCAGCAGTCATGCGCCCATCGTACGGGGCGTGACGGAGGTCATCCGCCCCGCCGGGGGCGTCCGCGGCGGGCGGCGCGCAGCAGGCCCGGCAGCCGTCCCGCGGCCACCGCGGCGACCACCGCCGTCAGGCAGCTGAAGCAGCCGCAGCCGGGGCCGCGGCGCCCGATGCGGAAGCCGCCGCCGATGCGTGGCGGCCGCGGGGGCGGCGGGCCGTGTGGGCGCATGGGGACCTCCCGGGCACATGGGTCTGCCCCCAGGGTGCGGGGTGTCAGGGGTGACGGACAGCGGTGGGCGCCATTCGGGTCGGGCAGCCGGGCGGAGGCGGACCGGCCCCGGGACGGGGTCACTGTCCGTGGCGGGGACTAGTCTCGGCGTATGGCTCTGAACACGTCCGCGGAGGCGCCGATCCCGGTCGGCGAGGTGTCGCGGCTGATCGGCGGCTGGATCGACCGGCTGGGCGCGGTGTGGGTGGAGGGGCAGATCACCCAGCTGTCCCGGCGCCCCGGCGCGGGCGTGGTCTTCCTGACGCTGCGCGATCCGTCGCACGACATTTCGCTGAGCGTGACCTGCCGCCGCGCCGTCTTCGACGCCTTCGACGGCGCGGTCGGCGAGGGTGCGCGGGTCGTCGTGCACGCCCGCCCGGAGTGGTACGCGCCGCGTGGGCAGCTCTCGCTGCGGGCGGCGGAGATCCGCCCGATAGGCGTCGGCGACCTGCTGCTGCGGTTGGAGCAGCTGAAGAAGCGGCTGGCCGGAGAGGGCCTTTTCGCCCTGGAGCGCAAACGGCCGCTGCCCTTCCTGCCGCAGCTGATCGGCCTGGTGTGCGGCCGCGCCTCGGCCGCCGAGCGCGATGTGCTGGAGAACGCCCGGCTGCGCTGGCCGGCCGTGCGCTTCGAGGTGCGCAATGTGCCGGTGCAGGGGGCGTACGCCGTCCCGCAGGTGATCGAGGCGGTGCAGGGGCTCGACGCGCATCCCGGGGTCGACGTGATCATCGTGGCCCGCGGCGGCGGCAGCGTGGAGGACCTGCTGCCGTTCTCCGACGAGCGGCTGGTGCGGGCGGTCGCCGAGTGCCGTACGCCGGTGGTGTCCGCGATCGGGCACGAGCCGGACACCCCGCTGCTGGACCTGGTGGCCGATCTGCGCGCCTCGACGCCGACCGACGCCGCCAAGCGCGTCGTGCCGGACGTCGGCGAGGAGCTGACCCGGGTCGAGCAGTTGCGGCACCGCTCGCTGCGGGTGATGCGCGGGCTGCTGGACCGGGAGGAGCGCGGACTCGTGGCGGCGATGAGCCGTCCCTCGATGGCGCGGCCGCGGCTGATGGTCGAGGAGCGCGAGGAGCAGGTGGCCGCGTTGCTGGAGCGTTCGCGGCGGCATCTGCGGCACCGCCTTGACCGGGCGGACGACGAGCTGGAGCACACCCGGGCCCGGGTCGTCGCGCTCTCCCCCGCGGCGACGCTGCAGCGCGGGTACGCCGTCCTGCAGCGCGAGGACGGCGGGGTGGTGCGGGCCGCCGGCGAGGTGGCCGACGAGGAGAAGCTGCGGGCCCGGGTCGCCGACGGCGAGTTCACGGTCCGCGTCACGCGCTGACCCGCGCGGGACCGCAGTGCCCGGGGGCCCCGCCGTGTCCGAGGGCGGCCCTAGTCTGGTGCCATGGCTGATCAGGACACGCTGGGGTACGAGCAGGCCCGCGACGAGCTCGTCGACGTCGTCCGCCGTCTGGAGGCGGGCGGCTCGACGCTGGAGGAGTCCCTCGCCCTGTGGGAACGCGGCGAGCAACTCGCCAAGGTGTGCCGCAACTGGCTGGAGGGCGCTCGCGCGCGCCTGGACGCGGCCCTCGCGGAGGAGTCGGGCGCGGCGGCCGGGGACGGGCCCGGTGCGCCGGGAGCGGCGGGGGCGGCGGGGGCGGCCGAAGAGGAGTGAGGCGGTCGGGGGTGGCGTGACGGTCCTCACGGGACGGGCGGAGTGGCGACCCGGAATAGTTGAATCTTCACCTATGTTGGGTGGGGTGTTCGACGCCGCCCCGCCGGGGCGGTCCCCACATCCCCTGAGGTACCGATGACACTCCAGCTCGACACCGCCGCCCAGAACCTTCTCTTCCGCGACGCGC
>NZ_JBIVNJ010000065.1:0-20505 GCF_044753585.1 Streptomyces sp. NPDC088354
TGATCTTGGAAGCCGTGCCTGTCACGTTCCGGGGCACCGCCGAGCTGGCAGATCGTCACGAACCGGGCGTCACGCGACTACGCCGAAGCCCTGCCAAGGAGATACAGCATGGCTTGCGGCCGGTAGGGGCGCCCTGGTTTGTCGGATTCCAGGATGGCCAACTGGCCGAGAACCCCTCAAATGCCTTGCCATGTGAGTCGCTTCGCCGTTCAGCTAAAAGTTCTTTTGCCTCCCGCCTCCCGCGATGCTGGGGCCGCAGCCTGCGCCGCTGTTCGGGCCCTTCAACGTCTATGGGTCGATCGCCGCACCAGCCGTTGGTCCGACAGGTCTCTGGTGTCCGTGCCGTACGTGTTGGATGTCAGGAAGCTGTGGGATTTCGGAAACGGCGAAATTCCGAATGTCTTGGACCGGTAACTGATCACGGACGAGGGCGTCACAGACGTCTGTTTTTGCTGGTGCGGTTTTAGAGATCTCAGCAAGGTGGGATCACGCCATGCACGGCGTCCTTCAGAACGAGTCACTTACCTCGGGAACGTGAAGGATCTACGAGCACAGATAGGATCCAAGTTGCTTAAGCATGCATATATTGCGTTAGGCGCAGGGGCCGCTGCGATTATGGCGGCAGTGTCTCTGACTGGCTGTGGCGTGATAGACGCCCAGGCGACGGGGAGGGACCTGACTCCGGCGGGGAGTTGGAAGCAGATCGGAAAATCGGCAGTGAACTCGCTGACAGGAGGCGAAGGAATTGCCACGGCTGCCGACGGCTCTGTGATTAAGCGGGGGCTCGGTTCCATACCGCTGGCTGTGCGAAGGGAGGGGTTTAATCACATTGGCGACCTGGATATCGCTGAAAATTATACCTTCGATTCGTATCAAGGCCCCAAAGAGAACTCGCCCAAAATGTTCCTGGTGACGGATGGGGCCGGCAAAAGACTCGAGTACCGCCACTCACTCGATCCGGGCGAGTTGTTCAATAATTCGTTCGATACCGTGTCTCCTGATGGCCAATGGATGGTTTCCGGCGAGTTCGGGATTCAGCGACGCCTGCAGGTATTCCCGACGCCGGTACTCAATAAGTCCACTCTGTCTGACGGAGGTCCGCTCAAACAGGCTGGGCCTATCAATCTCGACGTCGATGTCCAAAACATACAGGGCTGCGACTTCTTTTCCTCGCAACGCCTGGTCTGCACTTCCGATAATGCAGATAAGGACGTTCTTCAGGTCGACCTACTTCGCCCAATTGACGGCAAACCGACAACCGGCAAGGTCACCAAGCTCTTCAGTATTCCGCAGATCAGTAAATGCAGCGGCACCTTCGAGGCTGAAGCGGTCGACTACGACACGGAAAGCAAGACGTTGAGGACTGGCATCATATCCCCCGGGCTGTGCAAAGCAGTGACCAACATATTTTCCTTCCGCTGGGTGCCATCGGAATAGAACCTCCGACCGAGATCTATGCAGTTGGTCGGTGGGGGATTCCCGGAGCGGATCACGATTCCATCGGCGAGGACGGGCCGACCGAGGTCGCTCGCTTTGACCACCACCGGCCAAGGGAAGACAAAGAGGGCGATGACATTCTGCAACTGAACTCCGCGGAAGCAGCCGCCCTCCTCGCGCTCGGCTCGGGGGCTTCCTCCTGGCTGGTCGAGGCGGGGCGGCCGGGGTGCCATGGGTGAGCTTCATTCACCATCACCACCGACGCGGCCACCGGCTATGAGTGTGCGGCGAGTGCGGGCATGGTGTGCTGGTCGGCAGGCGCGGTCAGGGCACAGATGATGCCGGTCACCGGTTGTCCGCAGTGTAGTGACGTTGGTTGCTGATCCGGTGAAGGTGGCGTACGAACAGTTGACTGCCGAACTTGGCGGGGGTCGGCACCAAATGGCCACGGCCGTCAGGGCCCGGTGTCCCTTGCCCAATCAGAGCGGCCGGTGTCCGTGGTGTAGGCGCGGAAGTTGGCCAACAGAACCTGGACGCTGTCCCAGATCAAGACACCGATCGGCTCCGGTTCCACAAGAACGCCACATTGGCGTGCATCGCCCGGATACTGCAACGCAAATCGGCGGCCACCAGGGCGAGGATTGCCGCACCCTGGTGACCAACTCCCAACCCGTCGAGCACTGGAATGACCGCAATGAGAACCGGCTGCAGCGGCGTTTCAAAGGGTACAGGCCTTACGACGTTCATACCGGCCCGCCCGATCCCTCGTCCCTATGTTTTCTGAAGCCGACGGTTTCACGACGAGGATTATCCGGCAGCCATCAGAGGCTTCACGTGTTTGTCTCTCGGTGCGAGCTGGGCGTGTTCAGCCGGTCGCAGGTATTTCTGACGTATTGCGCAAGCGGAACTCCGACTGCGCGGCTTGACGTGAGCGATTTTTCGCCGCCGTGAGCTCACGCCAATGGTGGCCCGCACTGACGATCCGTCGGCTCATGCAGATCCGGTCGATACGGCGGATAGACGGCTGAAACTCACTTCAGATCAGAGGGATTGATGTAACCGGAGTCGATCAGCAGTTTCTTGTAGTTCGACTTGTCAACTGCGACCGGGGCGAGTAGATATGCGGGAACGACCTTACTGCCGTTGTCGTATTGCTTATTGTCTGTGACCTTCGGGGTCTTGCCGGCGATGATCGCATCTGACATGTCAACGGCGACGGCGGCGAGTCTGCGCGTGTCCTTGTAGACTGTCATGGACTGTTCACCTTTGATAATCTCCTTGATGGAGTCCACTTCGGCGTCCTGGCCTGTGATGATCGGCATGTCCTTGTCGTCCGAACCGTAGCCGTCCGCTCTGAGAGCCTGGATCACGCCGCGCGCAATTCCGTCGTTTGGTGCCAAAACGGCGTCGAGGGTGGCCGAACGGAAATACCGGTGCAGTCGCGTAATCATTGTCTCGTGCGCGACCTCTCCATCCCAGTGCCACGTAGTCACCTGAGTAATGCGCCTGTTGCCACTCCTGAGCACCAGGAGACCCTTATCGATCCACGGCTTGAGGACAGCCATAGAGCCGTTGTAGAAAAAGACTGCGTTATTGTCGTCCGGGTCTCCTGCGAATATCTCGAGGTTGAAGGGCCCCTTTCCCTCCTTCAAGCCCAATTTATCGACGATGTACTCTGCCTGCAATTGGCCGACCTTGTAGTTGTCGAAACTGGCATAATAATCCACGTTGCTGCTGCCCAACAACAGTCGGTCGTAAGCGATAATCTTGACGCCTTTACGCGCTGCATTTTTGAGGACTTCTCCAAGTTCATACCCGTCGACAGCGCCGATGATTATCACCTTCTCTCCGGCGTCAACCATGCCCTGAATCTGGTCTACTTGCAGGTTGACATCGTCAGCGGCATACTTTACGTCTACCGTGTATCCCTTCGATTCGAGGCTATTCGTCATGTTCTGGGCGTCATCGGCCCAGCGCGTCTGAAGCTTGTTGGGCATTGCAATACCCACTGACACTTCACGATTTCCAGCAGAGTCGTCACCGCACGCAACGGCACTTGCAGCGAGAAGTGGCAGAACGATGGCCACCCGCAGTATTGAGCGGTTTCGGACAGGCTTTTCAGAACGCATGACAATCTTCCTAAACGCCTTAGAGTAATGCGCAACAGTAGTTTCAGTCAGGGCTCAAAATTCGCACTCCCGCGCGAACGAATTGACAGCTGACTGAGATGGGCAGAGGAACGCAAACGGGACAATTCGGTCCCCAGTGGGCACCACCCTCCCGTGATCGCTTGAAAAGGCGCCCGTACCTTCAACGCAAAGGCGCAGCTTTGCGGCCCGAACGGCAGAGTAGCAACGGGCGTTTCGATTCACAAATACAGCAACGCGATGGCCCGTTCATGGCTCGATAATTCCACTCTGTGGCGCAAAAATTCACGCAGGCGGAATGCGTGCAATTGTAATCAGGCAACTACTGGCCCCATCCAGCATGTGAGGTGGGTGCACAGGCCGCGGCGAAAGCCGAGCTAAGCGCGGGATGCAACATCGCCGACGCATCATGGACGGGTACACGCGCCTCGTCCAGGAGGTGGAGCTGCGTGACGGGTCACCCGTCACCGACTCATCTGCTGGGAAAGGGATCTACCAGCTCGTGAAAGGGCTAGCCGCCGGCGGGGGTGCCCGCGGCGGTGACGTGCCGGGCCCTGAAGCTCGCCAGACAGCCATACTATTGCTGGCGGACCGGCCGGCCGCCGATGCCGAGTTCGAAGGAGCCGTTCGAGCCAACGCGTTATTCGACGCTCATCGTGAGGATCCGGAGTTCGGCTACCGCTTCCTGGCCGACGAAGCCCGCGGCACTGGCGTGGAAATGGCGGATCGGACAGCGTGGCGGATCTGTCGGGACATCGCTGTCCTGCTGCCCCACGCATCTTTGGGGCTGAACCCAAGCAGCTTTGGACCTCATCAATACGAACATGCTCCCCGCGACTCGGGGGATGCTCCTTGACACGGAATAATCCACCGGCGGGCTCTCATCTCACGCTAAGGCAGCCGGCCGCCCCAGACGGGACGGCCGTGCTCCATTGGTTAGTCAGTCCTGCCTGCCCTTCGACCATAAACACATCCGTCGAAGTGCGCACGGCGTGTTAGATTTGCAATGGGCTGGACGAGTGACGCGGCGCCATATTCGTCGCGTCGGCGTTCCGTGGCCCGCGGGACCACCCCCGCTTATACCTTCCTTATCGCTGACCGCCGTTCCTCTGTGGGGCCTCGTGGCTGGCTTGGCAGCCCGCGATCACGCGTGTCTCATCAGGTGTGTTTCTTTGGCTTGCTGTCCGCGATGCACCGCCCCGTGCCGCAAGGCGGCCGGCTGGTGACGATGCCAGGTACGCACCACTCTGGTGGGCACGCATGGGTACCGCATCTGGCTTTCTGTTATGACGTCCGTTGGACGATCATCTCGATGGGGCTCTCGCGGCTATTCGAAACGATCCCGCCATTGGCCCGACCGCTTCCCGCGGCCATGCTGTCCCCGCTAGGCCGTCGAAGCCGGGCACGGGCAGGGAGATGAAAGAGGGCCAGTAAGTCGGCCCCTCACGAGGGCGCACATCCTGGGCCGCTCAGGCAGCAGGTTCGCGGTACCGAGGCAGAGCCTCCCCCGAGGATGCCCTCTTCGAGGGTCTAAAGTCGCCAACTGTGCGGGTTGACGTCGGTCTCGACGACCGCAGCGGTGTTGGCGGTGACATCGAATCTGGCCCCGGACAGCTGTCGCTGGGTCAGGCCGCTGATCTCCATCAGGGACGACGTGTCCACCGGCACGGTGATCTGCCCCTGCGCCCACCCGTCCAAGGTCACGTGTGTGGTGACCTGGCCAACGCGCACTATCCGGGCCAGGGTTAACTGGTATTCTGCCATGGTATACCTCCTTGATCATTTGCCTAGGAGGTCACCTTCCGTCGTCCGGCCCCCAGCCGTCAATTTCCGCCTCGGTCGGCACGGAGCCCCCGGCTTACGCGCGATGAAGCGTTCGAATTTACCGAAGAGATGTCCTTGTTTGACACACCTCCGGCTGTTCGTTGGGCAGCACAGAGCCGGGAGTAGTAGCGCATCCCGCATGAGGAAGTGTGTGGGCGGCCTGGCGGTCGCCTCCGCGGTTGAGACGGTGGCGTTTGGTCCGTCATCTACGGAGCCGGTGGGATACGGGGGATACCCCGACAGAGGTGGGTGACGAAGCTTCGGAGTTCTGCCGTCGGGATTATTGCCGGTGATGATCAGGAGCTGGGCAGCCGTCGTGGTGCCGACGCCTACGTACTCGACCAGGCCAGGAACCGCACGTGCGGCCAGGGGTTCGAGTCCTGCGTCGCCGTTGGCTGCCCCCGTGGTGAGGTGCTCACAGCGGCGGTGGTCACACGTCAAGGGGGTCCGGCCCGGGCGGGCGGCGTCGGCGAGGAGAGTTGCGCGATCGGCTAGTAGGTGGTAATTCGCCGTAGGCGTTGGCGGACCTCTGCGGGGCAGAAACGACCAGGGTGCGGATCCGGTTGATTGGCCCTGCCACGAAAACGTACGTCACCCGCCGCATCGGCGAGGGCAAGAGCCCCCGCACGCAAAACGATGCCTTCAGATGCAACACCTGCCGCCAGATCTTTGAGATCCTCGAACGACGGAACGGACAATACCCAGAAGAGCCCCTCAGCAGACTATGAGACGACATAGCAGAGTCGGGGGATTGGTCACCGTGCGGACTTTGGGTGATTGTCAAACCGCGCGAGCCCTCCGGGCATTACGTCCGGGTTTTGCCGCAGGTCAAGTGCCGATGGCGGCTGCCTGGAGGGCGGTCATGGTCTGCAGGCCGATGACGGCGTGGAGTGGGTACGGGGCGGGCGTAGTCGCTTCCAAGTCCTTGACCCAGTCCTCGAAGGCCTCGGTGAGCGCTGCGTGTTTGGCTTTCGGACCGGCAGGGCGGGAGGGCCCAGGCGCGGCGGCGCGCAGCAGCAGGCCTGCGGCACGTATGGGGAAGGAGACGGCGCTGTCGTCGGCGGCCGCGTACTGGCCACGAGTGACTGGCCCGTCGGACATGGAGTGCCATAGCTTCGCGCATCGAGTGGCCGCGCGTAGGGTCTCGGCAGCGGCGTCGGTGAACATCGCCGCCCTGCCCGGCAGGTGAGGGCGCATGTGTTGTAGGTGCCCGTCGAGCAGCCGAGCGCGTTCGGCGAGGGTGGCGGCGGCGTGTCGCATCAGGTTCGCGTAGCCAGTGCCGTCCGGGTTGCCGGTGTAGGGCGTGAGAAGGGTGCGGGCCGGCCACAGCGGCACCTCGGGTATGACACCGATTGCGTCGGACGGGAGGTGGCGCAGGCTACTTGCGCCGTGGGCGAACCTGTTCTGGCCGGGTGCAGCCATGACGAGTTCTTCGACTGGGGGCATGACATGGACGGCGGGGCCGTCCTTGGCCCAGCCGACGGTGTCGATGCCCTCGTGGCTCAGCGGAATCCGGTACCGGGCGGCGGCCTCGCGCAGCGCAGTGGACAGGGGCGCGAGCGGGCGGTTCACCACGAAGACCGCGCCACCGAAGTCGGAGCTGTGGAGGTCGATGTAGACCTCGGGCCGCACGGTGGTGAGCAGCTCGCGGAGGATCGTGGTCTTCGGCAGGGAGCCGTCCGAGCCTTGTGCGGGAAACGTCCACTCGGGTTGTGCGGCGATCGGCGTCCGGTAGAAGTGCCGGTGGTATCGGTCTAGGTCCAGTGGCCGGCTCGTCCAGGGCTCGTTGAGAGCGGCTCCGTCCGGGTCGATGCAGCCAACGAGGTGCCAGGTGCAGCCGATGGCGCTCGTCCAGTTGCTGGTGCGGGCGAGCAGGCGGGCCAGGGCGAGGACCGTCAGGTGCCCGGCGGGTTCGTTGGGGTGCATGCCTGCGACGACCAGGACATGCCGCAGGCCGCCGGGGATGGTCAGCATGCCCACCGGGCGACCGCCTTGCGACAGGCCGAGCTGCTCGACCTGGCAGCCGGGGTGTGCTTCGGCGATGCGGGCGAGCTCGCGGTCGACTTCGCCGGGCGACGGGAAGTTGTGCCGGGCACCCCACGGCGCGAGGTCAATGTGGTCCGGTCTCGGTAGCGCTTGCATGCAGCCCTCGTCGTCTTGGCGAACCACTCCTGGCTCGGGGGTGTGGCTTCCCGCCACCGTTCCGTGCTGCGGCAAATGGTAGATCAAGTGTGGCCGATGCAAGGGGGGTTGGTTGTCACGTGCAAAGGGTTGGTTCTGCGATGCCCTTTCCATCGGCCTTGCTCACGAGGAGTGGACCATGTCGCAGCGGTCGAAGGCCACCGTGCTGAAGTCCGCCCCCCGGCGCGCGTCGGGCCGCCTGGAACGTGTGGAGTGACGAACCCGTTGCGTCAAGACCAACTGGGCGCTGAGACACCGGCACGCGCCGTGGTGGGGAGCGCAGGCATGCTCGTCGGTGCCCTCACCACCTCGTGAGGGGTGCCATGTTCTGCCGCCAGGCCCGCGCCCCGCCGCCTGAAGACCGCGTTCGTACCGAGGGCTGCGGGCGAGGCCTTGGGAACGCGCTCGGGGCGTGATCCCGCCCGTCGACTTGCGTTCCCCGGGATCGTCATGCAGTTGCCTCGCGGGTGGCCCGAGCACGGCGCCTACCGCACTACCGATGCCAGATCGGTCCCGGCAGCAGCGCGCACGGACTGGTCGGCGAGCTCCGCGACCCGCCCTGGCTGCGGGACCTGTTGACCGCCGTCCACGGCACTCGCACCACACCGCAGATCACCGATACTGTCCGCGCTGCGCACCCGGGTAGCACCGTGCAGGACGTATTTAGAGGTCGTCTCATTTGGTGAGTCTGCGGTAGCAGATGAGGGTGCAGGCGATGCTGGTGAAGGCCAGGAAGTGGTCGGCTGTGCGTTCGTAGCGGCGGTGCAGCCGACGGCATCCGGCGAGCCAGGCCATGGTGCGTTCGATCTTCCAGCGATGTCGACCCAGGCGTGCGGAGGATTCGATGCCCTTGCGGGCGATGCGGTGGGCGATGCCTCGTTGCCGTAACCATCGTCGCAGGTGAGCGGAGTCGTAGGCTTTGTCCGCGTAGAGCTTGGAGGGCTTGCGTCGGCGCGGTCCGCGGCGGGAACGGATCGGAGGTATGTCGCGAACCAGGGGAATCAGGGCCTGGCTGTCGTGGGTGTTCGCTCCCGAGATCCCGATGGAGACGGGCAGACCGGAGCCTTCGGTGATCAAGTGGATCTTTGACCCGTTCTTGCCCCGGTCGACAGGATTCGGGCCTGTCAGTTCCCCCCTTTCAGGGCCCGCATGTTCACCGAGTCGATCGCGCACCGGCTCCAGTCCAGCTCGCCGCGGGAGCCGAGCTCGTCGAGGACCAGGCGGTGCAGCTTCGCCCACACCCTGGCCTTGGTCCACTCGGTGAACCGGCGATGCGCGGTCGCTCCCGACGGCCCGAACGACGGCTCGGGCAACTGCTGCCACGTGCAGCCCGACGTCGCCACGAACACGATGGCCGCCAGCACTTCCCGATCCCCGTGCCGCCGCCTTGCGGCCTCGTCGGCGCAGGCGGCACCACCCGCTGGAACAAGGCCCACAACTCATCCGGCACCAGCCGCTCAACGATCCCCACGCCCGCAGACTACCGAACCAGCCAATTGAGATGACTTCTTATGTCGTTGGACAAGCCGATTCAGGCCGTGCGCATGGATGACGCGGCCGCGTGGCCGCCGCCGGACTTTACCGGGACAGAGAAGGACCGCTCCGGCACAGCGTCTTGCACTGACGGTGACCGACACTCAGCCCCTGCACCAGTCCTGGGACAGGCGCCGGGCATCCTGCGTTCCGCCCATGTCGTCCTCATGAGGGTCGGATGAGCGGCCGCGACCCTTTGGCTTTGCGCGCCGCTGCCAGCCATGACAACTTCGGGGTTACTTGGATTCGCTGAGTCACGCAAACCCCTCGTCCCACCACATAGTGCAGCCCCGCGCGTTCAGGCAGGGCCGGAAGGTCGCCGCATCGGCTTATCTGGTGTCTACGATCGCCAGCCGCACATCGAGCCCCCACGAGGGATTCGCGTCAGCCACGTTCAGCACCAGCTGCCACGTCTCGGCATGGTTGATGTACTCGGGAACGCCGCGGGCCGTACGGCGTGAGACCTTGTCCGGGTCCGCTTCCGGCGAGGACGGGTCCCGACCCTCGAGCAGGAACAATCGGCAGTTCACACCTGCCGAAGAATGATGCCTGGCCGGATGAAGCGAGGCCCCCACCTGGCGATTGGTGACCCTGCCCGCGGTTCCGGTGTACTGCCATGGCATATGCGTCGAGGCGTTGCCGTCCTTCAGGAACTCGGTGTCGTCGAAGACCAGCACCACGGGCCGGATCGCTAATTCCATCTTCAGCGCCAGATGGGCCCGGAGATGGGACGGATCCCATGGGCTGATGGCGATGACGTGGGTCAGCGCCTGTCGGTTGGCCGTTCTCTCGCAGCCAGGCCGCCATCGACTTGATTCACTTGTGTCACGCGTTGGTCATCAGCCCACGCGGATGGACCTGTCCCTACCAGCGCTGGTCCTTGCGCGCAAACAGCTGGAACACCTTCACCGCCAACGTTCAACTCATCACGCGCCACAGCCATTTTGTCGAGAATCGCACCTTCCCAACACCAGACCAGCCCAGGGGGACACGCAACACCTCTGCTGGCCTGACCGAGTACCACTATTGTCTCAGTGTAAATATCGGACTTCCGCGCCAGAGTAATAGGATCCTCGCGCGCGTTAGCGCGTCATCCTTTGTCCGTTGAGTGACATGTCCTCAATGTGCCACGTGCATGACTTGAATGGGCTGGCATTGACCCGATCAAATCGGGGAAGCAATGGCCTCCAAGCCTCACAGTTAGGAACTCTTTTGCCTCCCCTTTCCCGTAGCGGGCGGTGGGCGGCGTTGAGCATCGCCGTGGCCCTGCTCTCTGGCCTCGGCTCCGCCTCTGCGTCCGCACCCCTGTCCTTTTCCGTCACGGACTTCAATCCCACGGCCAGCGGCGCGGCGTCCCAGACCGCTGTTGGCCACGCTCGCACCGTCACTCTGATCACCGGCGACACGGTGACTGTCACTCCGGGAGTGAAGGGGGCGCCCGTCTCGGTGAGTGTGCAGAAGCGTCCAGGTGCCACCGGACCTGTGCGAACTGTCAGTGATGACTCTGGGACCTACGTTTTCCCGGAGGAAGCCGAGCCCTACATCGCATCCGGCGTACTCGACAAACGGCTCTTCAACGTGACCGAGCTCATATCCCAGGGGTACGACGACCAGCACGCTGCTGGGCTGCCACTGATCGTCACACGAGAAGCGGGGGCATCGCGGCTCTCCGCAACAGACTTGCCGGGGGTCGCCATCAAGCGACAACTGACTTCGGTCGATGGTGAGGCGGTAGTCGCGGACCGCTCCAAGATTGCGAGCATGTGGCGTGCCCTCGTTGCTGCACCCGGTGGTCAGGTAGACCGAAAGGCCGTCAAGTCGCCATCCCTGTCCGGCGGCATCGACAGGATTTGGCTGGACGGGAAGGTTGAAGCAGCGCTGGCAGACAGCACAGCGCAGATTGGCGCGCCACAAGTTTGGGACGAGGGCGCCACAGGCGCCGGCGTCAAGGTGGCCGTGCTCGATACGGGGATCGACGCGGGTCATCCGGACCTGGAGAACCGTATTGCTACAAGCCGCAGCTTCGTCCCAGGCGAGGATGTTGCCGACGGTAGCGGTCACGGCACGCACGTAGCATCAACTATCGCGGGCACGGGCGCCGCATCGGCAGGCCAGGAAAAGGGCGTTGCCCCAGGCGCAAGCCTGGTCATCGGCAAGGTCCTCGACAACAGTGGCGCGGGTGACCAATCCTGGATCATCGCGGGTATGGAATGGGCCGCCAAGAGCGAAAAGGCCAAGATCATCAGCATGAGTCTGGGTTTGGCGAAAGCGCACACCCAGGACGATCCCATAAGCCAAAGCGTGAACAAGCTCAGTGAGGAGACCGGAGTGCTCTTCGTCATTGCCGCTGGTAACAGCGGCAATGACCAGTACACAGTCAACGCGCCCGGAACGGCCGAGTCTGCCTTGACCGTTGGCGCGGTCAACTCTGCGGACAAGATCGCCGAGTTCTCCAGCAGTGGCCCCCGCGCAGGCGACGATGGACTCAAGCCTGACATAACTGCCCCAGGAGTCGGAATCCTGGCAGCCCGTTCCCAGTACGTCAGCGGAGAAGGTTACTACACAGTCAAGAGCGGTACATCGATGGCGACTCCTCATGTCGCCGGTGCCGCAGCGCTGCTCGCAGAGAAGCACCCCGACTGGTCAGGTCAGCAACTCAAGAGCGCTTTGATGAGTACCAGCAAGATAACTCCGGATATTAGCACCTACCTTGGTGGTACCGGGCGAGTCGACGTATCCGAGGCCTTCCGCGCGCAAGTCGTCGCCTCTGGCTCGGTGGATACAGGCCTCATCAAGTGGTCACGTGACCCTCAGCCCATCGAGCGCCACATCGCGTACACAAACCATGGCATTAGCCCCGTGACACTTCGTCTCACGCTGGACCGTGGTCAAAGTCCCAGCAGTCTGTTCGCTTTGGGCTCCGACCAGATCGATGTGCCGGCGCACGACAGCGCGTCAGTGAGCCTCGTCATCGACCCGCGTGGGGTTGCCGCAGGCGGCTACACCGGACAGGTCGTCGCACGGGACAGCGGGGGCGCCATTGCCGCACATACCGTCTTGAGCACCAGAACCGAATCCGAGCGCTATGACTTGACGCTCCGGGCGAAGGACCGCGACGGCCAACCGATGGCGGGCGCGGTCACCCTCAAGGGTTCAAACGATGTGGAACTCCAGCACTACTGGGTACCGGAGACCGGACTGACCCTGCACCTGCCACGCGACACGTACTCCGCAATGATGTACAAAACGGTGCGAGGCACACACGGACCGTACTCCCAGGGACTGGCGCTGTTGGGTGACCCCGAAGTCGAGTTGACCGATCCCAAGGTGGTCACCTTCGACGCTTCCCAAGCGCACCAGGTCCAAGCTCTCACGCCCAAGCCGAGCATGCCGACGAACACCAGGGTCGAGTACTGGCGCGCGTTCACGACGACGCAACCTCAGTACGGGGACTGGATCGACGGCATGGTGATCGACGCAACCTACGACAGTGTCTGGGCTCAGCCATCATCCGAGAAGGTCAAGCGCGGCGCCTTCGACTTCACCACGAGATGGCGGGCTCCGCAGACTCCCCTCGCCGTTTCCCGAGGCACACACGACCTGGATGTCCTAACTCAGAGCGGCACCAAGCCGCTCCCGAACGGCGCCGCAGATTTGGATGCTGTCTTCGCGGGCACGGGTTCCCCGACCGACTACGCACACTTGTCCGCCCGCGGCAAGGCCGCTGTGGTGCGCCGCAGCAGCACCGTCACCGCCTACGAGCAGACCCAGGCCGCCCAGGCCGCCGGAGTGAAGTTGCTCCTCGTTGTCAACGATGCGGCGGGGCGGCTCAGGACCTGGTACGGCGACGACGACTACGTTTCCCCTGGGCCGGTGGCAGTGGCATCAGTGACCAAGGACGACGGTGAAACACTGATCGCTCAAATCGCTGCATCGCCCCGCAAGAACTTGCGGCTGCGGGCGACGGCACACCCCGACCCCTCGTACGTGTACGACCTGGTCAGCCATCACTCTGGTGGCATTCCCACGGACCTCACCTACCGCCCGGACTCACGCAGTCTGGCGCAGGTGGACGTCACCTTCGGCCAGAACGAGGAGACTCCCGTCACGGAGACACGCAGCGACTTTGCGCGGTACGCCGGAGACAGTGTGTGGAGCTTCACGCCCGAACCCGTCGCGCGTGGACCACGCACCGACTGGATCTCCACGGGTACCGACGTCAGGTGGCAACAGGAGGTTACGGTCCCCAACGTGGTGCGCGAGGTGTCCGAACAGATGACATATCGCTCCGCCGGAACCTACAAGGAGTGCTGGGTCGCCCCCATCCTGCGTCCGCGCATGATCAGTACTGATCTTCCGACTCGCGAGAACGGCAACGTTCTGTCCTTTGCCGCGCCCGCCTGGGCGAGCGGCGGAGCAGCACATTCTGGTTCCGGCAGCACTTGGGGCGGTCTCTCCCAACGCACTGCGCTGTACCAAGGCGACACGCTGATCTCCGAGTCGGACAGCGACAGCGGGTATGGTGGAAACCTCTCCCCGAAGCCGCTGCCGTACCGGCTTGTGGTCGACGCTACCAACGACAATCCCTCTTTCAGCCGTTACTCGACCACCACGCACACCGAGTGGGCCTTCGTCTCGGGCGATGCGGAGAACAAGACCATTCCGCTGGCGCAGCTCGACTACGGAGTGGACATCGACGCTGATGGCATGGCTCGACGCATCGCAGACCTCACTGTAACGCCCAGCGTGCTGGGCGCACCGACAAACGATGTGCCTTCCGTGCGACTCGAAGTCTCCTACGACGACGGAACCACGTGGCATCGCCAGACGCTCATTCACCGTGACGGTTCTTGGAAGACCGTCCTTCTCGCACCCTACTCGGCATCGTTCGTCTCGCTGCGGACCAACGCCACGGACACGAGAGGGAACTCGGTTAGCCAGACCATCATCCGCGCTTACGGCCTGAGGTGACGCGTGGACCGGTGCCGCGCTGGATGCGGCACCGGTCCATCAAACGGGCATCAGGACGGCACCGCGTATCGTGAACCGGGAGTGTCTCCAGTGATCAACGGCGGATCTGATGAGCAAGGAGACGCCTGATGAGCGAGGCCTCGACCGAGTGGCTATGTAGGTGAGTTCCAGGAACGTCTGCTGCTCAGCGACGAGAACGCCCGGTTCCACGGGAGAGTGATGTCGCTGAGTTTCGAGAACACCTCGGTACTTGCTTCGGGACCATGGTTGTGCTCTGCGCGACGAGGGGGCCCGGGTGCTGCCGAAGTCCAAGGTCGATCTGTACGCGGCGATCCGCCGTGACGCCAAGGCCGGCTCCTCGCTGCGGGCGCTCATGCGGAAGTACGGCGTGGGCTACGAGACGGTGCAGAAGGCTCTGATCTCGGCGGTGCCGGAACCGCGGAAGAAGATGGAGCCGCGGGAGACGCGCCTCGACCGCTACAAGGCACTGATCGACGGGATCCTCACGGCGGATCTGACCGCGCCGCGCAAGCAGCGGCACACCGTGAAACGGATCTACGACCGGCTGCTGGACGAGCATGGCGCCGATGTCTCCTACCAGATGGTCCGCAGCTACGTCGCTGCCCGCCGGGAAGAGATCCGTCTGGAGGCCGGCAAGGGTGTGGCCGACGTATTCGTCCCGCAGACCCACCGGCCCGGCGCCGAGGCCGAGGTCGACTTCGGGGACGTCACTGTCAAGCTGGCCGGCGAGCTCGTGACCTGCTACCTGTTCGCGTTCCGGATGTCGTACTCGGGCAAGGCCGTCCACCGCGTCTTCGCCTCGGCGGGGCAGGAGGCGTTCTTCGAGGGCCACGTCCACGCTCTCAACGTGCTGGGCGGAGTGCCGACCGGGAAGGTCCGCTACGACAACCTTAGGGCTGCCGTCGCCCAGGTGCTGGGACTCTCCCGCCGCCGGGTGGAAGCCGAACGCTGGACTGCATTCCGCTCGCACTACGGGCTGGAGGCCTTCTACTGCCAGCCCGGCATCCGCGGCGCCCATGAGAAGGGCGGCGTCGAGGGCCAGATCGGCTGGTTCCGCCGCAACCATCTCGTCCCCGTCCCCGAAGTCGACACGCTCGCCGAGCTCAACGCCATGATCGACCGCTGGGACCTGGAGGACGACAACCGCCGCATCCGGAACCGTCCGCGCACCATCGGCGAGGACTTCACGACCGAGAAGCCGCTGCTCGCACCCCTCCCGGACGACCAGTTCGAGACTGGCCGGCTCTCCACTCCGCGGGTGGACCGCTACAGCCAGATCTGTGTCCGGATGAACCGCTACTCGGTCCCAGTCCGTCTGATCGGCCGCACCGTCCGCGTCATGCTCCATGCCTCCGAACTGGTCGTCTACGACGGACGCGAGGAAGTCGCCCGCCACGAACGGCTCATCGCCCGCGGCGCCACCCGCCTCGAACTCGACCACTATCTGGAGGCCCTGATCCGCAAGCCGGGTGCCCTGCCCGGCGCCACAGCCCTCGACCAGGCCCGCGCAGCCGGCCGGTTCACCCCGATCCACGACTCCTGGTGGCAGGCCGCGGTGAAGGCCCACGGGGAACGCGACGGCACCAGGGCTCTGATCGAAGTCCTCCTCCTCAGCCGTCATCTGCCCCACGAACCCCTGATCACCGGCCTCGCCGCGGCACTGGCGACAGGCGCGCTGACCGCAGACGCCGTCGCACTGGAGGCCCGCAAGGCCGCGGACGCCGACTCTGACACCGGGCTGCAGGACCCACAGCCGGCCACCCCCGGTATCGCCCCACTGCCCGCCGCCGTCCGGGCACAGCTGCCGCCCGACACCCGCCCGCTGCCCTCCGTCGCCCACTACGACCAACTCCTGCGACTGCGCCGACCCGACCGCACCACCCCCTGAAGAGGAGAAGCCCGTGTCCCTTCCCCGCCAGCGAGGACTCACCGAGCAGGCCGCCACCACCGCCGTCGACCAGGCCTGCCGCATGCTGCGGCTGCCCACCATCCGCTCCCAGTTCCCCGAACTCGCCGAGACCGCGGAGCGCGAGCAGATGTCCTACCTCGGCTTCCTCGCCGAGCTCCTGCTGGCCGAGTGTGACGACCGGGCCCGGCGCCGCTCCGAACGCCGCATCAAGGCCGCCGGGTTCCCCCGCGACAAATCGCTCCGCAAGTTCGACTTCGACGCCAACCCCAACATCGACGCGGCCGTGATCCACACGCTCGCCAAATGCGAATGGATCAAGAAGGGCCTGCCCCTCTGCCTCATCGGGGACTCCGGCACCGGCAAGTCCCACCTGCTGATCGCGCTGGGCACCGAGGCTGCGATGGCCGGCTACCGGGTCAAGTACGTCCTGGCGACGAAGCTGGTCAACGAGCTCGTCGAGGCCGCTGACGACAAGCAGCTGACCAAGACCATCGCCCGCTACGGACGCGTCGATCTTCTCGGTATCGATGAGCTCGGCTACATGGAACTCGACCGCCGCGGCGCCGAACTCCTCTTCCAGGTCCTGACCGAACGCGAGGAGAAGAACAGCGTCGCCATCGCCTCCAACGAGTCCTTCTCTGGCTGGACCAAGACCTTCACCGACCCCCGCCTCTGCGCGGCCATCGTCGACCGCCTCACCTTCGGCGGCAACATCATCGAAACGGGCACCGACTCCTACCGCCTCGCCACCACCCGAGCACGCGCCGAACGGCAGAGCGTCAGCTGACGAACAACGCTGGCACCGCCTTCCCCGGCACGGTGGACGGTCGCCGGGTCAGCAACGACGGGCCTGCGGTCAGGCGGGACGGCAGGCCGCACATGCGTGGTTGTCGATCGCGGCCATCAAGTCCTGAGCCGCTGCCTGCACGGCGGGATCTCCGTCATCGGCCAGCCTGTCTGCCAGGCCTCTGCCGTCGAGCACGGCCTGGTGGGCCGCGTATTGAACGTCGAGCCGAGGAGGATTGGCCTGCTCGAGGATCGTCATGAGCAGCTGGACCACACCCGAGCGGCTGGCGACAGTGTCAGTCACCGCGAGATCCCACAGGAACGGAACCGCCTCGGCAGTCGCGTCGAAGACGGACAGCTCACCAAGCCACAGCCCAAGATCACTCAATGCTGAAGCGCTGGTCAGTGCATCGCCCCACGCCACCCGTGACAGCCGGCCCGGAACCTCTTCCGCTGATCCATACGCGTGCGTCAGCTCGTGCCACCGAACGCGGCTCAGGCCCTTGAGGATCGTCCCCACCACGCACCCCCGTTCTTTCGACGCCAGCGACGCCGAGCGCCCCCATTCCACCTCACGGAGCCCATCGATCGCGAGCCTGCCCGGAGGGCGTTTCCAGAACTCGCCTACATCTCGCCCACCGCCGAGGCCAGAACGTTCTCCAAACCCGCCCACATACGTTCTTCGTTCTCACCTACGTAGCCAACCGAGCACCCGGGCGTGGAGAAGCCGGCCATCGAGTTGACTGCTGAGTCGGTGTCGGATGAGCAGTTTGATCGCGGTGCTGGTCGACTGTGCCCGATCCGACGGGATGCTGTTGGCCGGGGAGGGTGAGCTTTCGCAGCAGCTGACCAAGCGGGTACTGGAGTCCGCCCTGGAGGGCGAGGTCACCGACCACCTTGAGTACGGGAAGCACGACCGGGCTGGTGCCGCCAGCGGCAACAGCGGCAACAGGATCTGCTCCGAGACCATCGAGACCGAGGTCGGACCGGTGGAGATCGGCGTCCCGCGGAACCGCGAGGGCAGCTTCGATCCGCAGATCGTCAAGAAACGCCAGCGGCGGCTGACCGGCGTCGACGAGACATCTCATGTCGTCTGCGAGTCAAGTCGAGTCGCCGACGATCGGACGGGCGCGGCGGCTCGCGTCTCCTGTGCGGTTGGGTGGGCAGGGAGGCGGTAGCGTCCTTGGCATGCTGGACGGTCCTGATGTGTCGGTGGCGCTGCGAGGCGGAGTGCGTACTCGCTCCCAGGTCTGGGACTTTGGGCGCTGGTTTCCCGACGCATGGATGGGCCGTCCGCTGCGGTCGGAAGACGGCTGCTCCGAGGACGAGTTGGCGGCTGCGGAGGCTGACTTGGGCTTCGAGCTGCCGGCCGCCTTGCGTGAGGGCTACGCGCTCCTCGGCCGCCGGGAGGACCTGACCCGGCAGCAGGACCCTTTGGTCGAGCCCGCCGGACTCTATGTCGATGACGCCTTGGGCGGCGTCCTGGTTTTCTGCCGTGAGAACCAGGACTGCGCCTCGTGGGGAATCCCTCTCGCCCGGATCGAGCAGGACGATCCACCGGTGGTAGTGGAATCGCACCAGGGCTGGATTCCCTTCTTCGATCGGATGTCCCTGGCCTGGGTCGAGTTGGTGTTGAGCGAGTCTCTCTTCGGGGCGGCCAGCTTCTACGACGCCTGCGAGCTGCCCGACGCGCTGGTGCCGACTCTCCACACCCGCTATGCCCGGGTCGACCTGCCCGACCATCCCCTGTGGGCGAGCGAGGACGACTCACCGGTGCGCTGGTACGCGGCTCCCGGCCGGCTGGTGCGCCGAGACGGCCTTCAGGACCAGTCCTGGATCCATGCGCGCGGGCGCACGATTACCGATCTTAAGGCCATCCGTGAAGAGCTCCCAGGCTCCTGGGTCTGCTGAAGCCGCGCCCACCACCGCTGTGAGCAGGTTCGCCGTGCAGAGCGGACAGGCGATCACGCCGCCAGTGCGAGGGAGTATGCGAATGCGAGTTCGGGATCGTAGAGGGTGCGGTTCTGCAGGCAGTGGTAGAGGCAGCCAAGGAGCTTGTTGAACAGGTTTCGGAGGGCTGCGGTGTGGCGCTCGCCGGTGTCCCGGCGGTGGTCGTAGTGGGTGCGTGGCTCGGCGGAGCGCAGAGCGGCGAAGGCCCACATGTAGCCGACGGCGGCCAGGCGTCGGTTCTTCACGGTGCGGGCGACCACGACGTGGCTGCGGCCCGACGCCCTTGTCACCGGTGCGGCGCCGGCGTAGGCCTTGAGGGACTTGGCGTCGGCGAAGCGGGTGCGGTATCTCGGCCAGTACCCGCGCCCCGGACATGGCAGACAGGCCGGGCAGGCTGGTGATGATCTCGGCGTCCGGATGGGACAAGAACGCCTCCTTGGTGGCTTCGGCCAGGTCGTCGCCGCTCTTGCAGGCGGCGTCGAGCTGCTGCAGCAGGGCCGCGGTCTGGTGGGCCCATGGCCTGCTCGACCAGCGGCAGCTGTCGCATCTGCTCCGCGCGGAAGAGTTCCCGCAGACGTTCGACCTCATCGTCGAGGGAGCGGCGGAGCCGGCCCGCCCGGCTGAGCAATGCGCGCAGCTGGGTTCGGGTCAGCTTGGCGGCTGCGGCCGGGGTCGGTGCCGCGGCCAGCACGGCACGGGCGTGGGCGGAATCCAGGCCGAGCTTGCCGCTGCCGTGGAAGGCCAGCAGCGCGGCAGGGTACTACTCGCGCAGGTGGGAGCGGCGTTAGTTTACCAACTGGCCCTTGTCCCAGACCGCGTCCTGGTGGGCGCGGGCGAGCACAGCGACGGCCTGACCGAGCTCGCTATCCGCGGGCAGGCCGGTGGGCCTTGATGTCGATGCGCAGGATGTTGGCCAGGACCCGGGCGTCGGCGGCGTCCGATTTCGCTCGGGAGACGCTGCTGTGGTCCCGGTAGCGGGCTGCGGCCAGCGGGTTGATTGCGTAGACCTTGCGGCCGGTGGCGCGCAGGCGGGCGACCAGCAGGCCGCGCGGTGTCTCGATGGCCACCGGGATCGGGGCCTCGGGGCTGTCGCCGTGGAGGGACAGCAGCTCCAGCAGGGCGTGGAAGCCGGCGCTGTCGTCGCTGATCCGCAGCTTGGCCAACTGGTCCCCGTCTTGGTCGACGAGGGCTATGTCGTGGTGGTTCTCCGCCCAGTCGATGCCGCAGAACACCTCTGCTCAAGGTTGCTCTCTCCCTCACTCATCGGCACATTTACGCAGTTCGAGTCCGTGTGGAGCACGCGGCGCTCTAATAGAAGTGCTCCGGGCACGCCATCTCACGAGCCGTTCGTGTCTCCAGCGACCGGTAGGGACCTCGGTCTGCTGGAGAGCTCACGGCTCGCGAACGTCTGAGAGGTCGGCCCCTGCCGGCGGGCTGAGGACATGAAACCGCCGCAGCTGGCGGCGCCGGGCGGAGCCTGTCTCGCCTCGGGGATCACGTCCCGCATGGTCCTTGGGCTTCCGCCAGGCGACGCCATCGCGGACGCGGCGGGTCTGACCATGGGGATCTCGTCCCGGAAGGGCGGCAGGCCTGCGTCACACGGGTCGGTGGGCTCTTGCGCTACCCCCGCTCCGGCTCACCGATGAGCTATTGAGCTTTTTCAGCGTTGCTTCTCCAGGGTGAGGATGGCTTTGGCTGCTGACGACAGGCGGTTGGGGCTGCAGCGGGCGTGGCGGAAGATGCGCC
>NZ_JBIVNJ010000066.1:0-19867 GCF_044753585.1 Streptomyces sp. NPDC088354
GTTCGGCCGAGCCGGCCTCGACCTTCTTCGCAAACGAGTCCTACTCGCACGATGAGCCCTCACCCGATCTGGACCACAAGATCGTCGACAGAACCAAGATCAGGGACGGTCAGGTCGCCAACCGTCCGATCTATGTCGTGATGGCAGTGACCGTGGACGGCACCCGCGACATCCTCGGCATCTGGGCCGGCGACGGCGGCGAGGGCGCCACATACTGGCTGCACGTGTTCACCGAGCTGAAGAACCGCGGCCTGGACGACGTGCTGATGCTGGTCTGCGACGGGCTCAAGGGCCTCCCCGACGCGGTCGAGACCGTCTGGCCCCGCACCATCGTGCAAACGTGCATTGTTCACCTCCTGCGCAACAGCTTCCGATACGCCTCGCGTGCGGACTGGGACAAGATCGCCAAGGCGCTCAAGCCCGTCTACACCGCGCCGACCGAGGACGCGGCCACGACACGGTTCCTGGAATTCGCCGAGACCTGGGGCAAGAAGTACCCGGCGATCGTCCGCCTCTGGGAGAGCGCCTGGGCCGAGTTCGTGCCCTTCCTCTCCTTCGACGTCGAGATCCGCACCGTCATCTGCTCGACGAACGCCATCGAGTCCGTCAACGCGCGGATACGCAAGGCCGTCCGGGCCCGCGGACACTTCCCGACCGAGGCCGCCGCTCTGAAGTGCATCTACCTGGCACTGATGAGCCTCGACCCAACCGGCAAGGGCCGCAAGCGCTGGACCATGCGCTGGAAGGCCCCCCTCAACGCCTTCCAGATCGCCTTCGAGGGCCGGCTCACCCCGGCCAACAACTGAACCTCAACCACCAAGATCAGCCGTTAAGTTGACACACCCCGTAGTACGCCTCGGTGTCGGCGTAGGACTTGTGCTGGGTGGCGGTGCGCTTGGACCAGGGGTCGTCGACGGTTCCGGAGCGTTCGTCGGCGCCGTCGTAGGTGACCGACTTGCGGAGGAATCCGGCGTACTGGTCGGTGTCGGTGATCCCGGCGGCCGTGATGCCGGTGACCGTGACGGATTTGTTCTTGTCGGGGTTCGGTGTCTTTCCATCCGGGTGGAGGGTGCGGTCGCCGTTCATGCCGCGTAGGAAGACGGAGACGATACTGGGCTGCGTATCGGCCTGGCCACCGGTGAGGTGCGTGACCTTCTGCTACTCGCGCCAGATCGGCCAGGTGCGTTCCTTCTCCGACGTCATGGGGTCGTCGCTGTAGTGCCAAGCACAGCCGGAGTAGGTACAGGTGTAGGTCGCCGGTTCGGAGCCGCCGGCGGGATCGATGGTGGTGACGGCGGAGACGGGGTACTTCTGGAACCCGTCCAGTTGGGGGTCCGGGCCGCCGTTGGGTGACCGGTACACCGGGTAGCAGTGCCGGGTGTTGGCGTCGAGGGCCGGCTTGGACTGCCTGGCGAGGCGGTCTGGTTCCATGTAGCTGACAGTGGTCTGCGCGCCGGTCTCTGAGGTGATGGTGTGCACGCGGGGCTTGGTCAGCGGCAGGACGTCGTCGGCAGCGCCGTCGACCGGGTTGGCCGACCAGCTGTAGGTGAAGGTCACCGGGGCCAGGATACGGCTGTGCCGTGCTCGCCGGTGTGCTGGAACTGGTCCAGCCACAGGCTCTGATCAGTGCTGTCGCCGATGTCCCCAGGGTCGAGGTCGAGCTGCTTCAGGGTCCAGGAGTCCATCGCCGCATAGGCGTCGGGGGTGAGCGTGGTGTCCAGAAGTAGGTGGTGATCGTACCTGAGGCTGGCAACCTTCCGGGCCGCGAACGCGACCCTCATCGCCCACCAGGCGTCCACGGCCTCGCACAAGGCTGGGGCGGGGGCCTGGTCGCCTCGGTGGACAGGATGCGGTTCGTCGTTCCCGTACCGTCGGTGTACGCGCGGCCGAACCCGAAGTACTTCGGGCGCCGGGGCGGCGCGATCTGAATCGCTCCGGGTTCGGTGCAGAGCGCTGAACCTTGGAAGGATGCGCTCATGGCGGCGCAGAGGAAGTACCCAGCGGAGCTGATCGGGCGGGCCGTGCGGATGGTCGCCGAGAAGCAGAGGCAGTCCCCGGGGCGGTCGGGGATCCTCCAGGAGGTCGGAGATCTTCTCGGGATTCATCCCGAGGCCCTGCGGCACTGGGTGAAGAAGGCCGAGGCTCAGGCCGATCCGCAGGCGGCTGCCGCCCAGCAGGAGCGTGAGCGGATCAGGGATCTGGAGAAGGAGGTCACCGAGCTGCGGCGGGCCAATGAGATCCTCAAGGCTGGCCGTCGTGAACTTTCTTCGCTGAGCCTTTTGTACGCCCCGGGGCCCGGCGGTGTGATCCGTCGGGCCCCTTGCGGGTGCGTTGGGGCTACTTGAAGGAGTTCAGGTACTCCTCGGTGGGCGTGCCGACGCCGGTGGCGTTGTCGTAGCCCTTGACTGCGTTGAGGCTGGTGTCCTCGCCGAAGGCGACCAGGCGGGCTCGCAGGGAGCCATCGATCACGCCGGCGTCGAAGATCGCGTTGAGCACGGGCCTGTTGTGCGTGGCGGCCTGGTCGATGACATCGTGAAAGGCCTTGCTGTCGGCGCGGCGGTACAACGTGGGGTTGGCGAAGCCGATCGGACGGCCGTGCCTGGCCTGGATGGCGTCGGCCTGGATGGCGGAGAACTCCGGTGCGGAGACGCTGGTGCCGCCGTAGCCGCCCTCACTGTAGGGGGCACCGTCGGAGATGCCGACCAGGACCGAGGTGTAGAGATCGCCGTTGACCGCCACGTCCGGAGTCACGCGGCGAGCGGAGGTCGACTTGGCTCCCGTCATCAGCCGACCGGACAGCGACTTGGGGACGACCCCGTGCTGGTACCACGGCTGGGCGAAGTCCTCGCTGGTCCCGCCACCGCCACCGAAGTAGAAGGAGCCCGGGAGAGGCGACCAGTTGGCGCCGTCCGGGGTGAGTACCGAACGCAGAGTGCCCATGTCAGTCTCGAAGCCATAGCTGCCGCTCTTGTCGGCGGTCCCGAGAGCGGTGCCGCCGACGGAGGTCACCCACGGGTCGGAGTCGGGCCAGTTGGCCTGCGCCCGAGTGGTCGACGGGTCGCAGTTGACCCCGGTGGCAGCAGCGGCCGGGGAGGAGTCGCCACAATCGCCTGCGGAGAAGTTGAAGCCGATGCCTTGGACAGCGCCCAGCTCGAAGACCTGCTCGTAGGCTGCGATCACGGCCGGGTCGATGTCGCCGGAGGACGAGTGCATGATCTCGCCCCAGGAGTTGGACACCACGTCGGCCAGGTGCTTGTCCACGATGGTCGACAGCGCGCTCAGGAGATCCTGGTCCGTGCAAGAGTCGGCGCCAACGTACACAACGTCCGCGCTCGGGGCGAGCCCGTGCACCATCTCCACGTCCAGGGCCTCTTCTCCGGCCCAGCCCTCGGGACCGCCGCAGAGGTCCTCGCTGTTCCACTGCGAGGAGTTGTAAATCTCGGTGTACTGACCGGACTTGAACGGCTTGTCACCGTGAAGGGTGGCGTACTGGTTGGCGTCGGCCCACATGGTGGAGGAGGCGTAGGCGTCGACGACGGCCACGGTGGCGCCCTTGCCGGTCAGACCGGAGGCGGACACCCCATATGCCTTGCGCAGCTGCGAGGGCGTGAAGGAGCACTCGTCGTAGGTGCTGTGCTTGGTATAGCCCGTCGGGCCGCCGTTGACCTTCTTCTGGCCCCAGTAGTCAGAGCAGGTAGCCTCCGTGGCGATACCGCCACCAGGCGTGCTGCCAGCCCCGGCCGCGGAGCTGCGGACACGGACAGAGTTCGGCTTGACCCTCGGGGTGACAGTGGTCAGCCCGGTGACCCCGAGCACAGCAGAGGAGACCGAACTCGGGACCGCCACATTGGCGGCAGGAGCATGCCGCAGACTACCGCCGACGGCGTACTGGTGAATGCCGGTGCCGAAGGCCTTGGCATGCTCGGACGCGGTGCCGGTGGCCTCGATGTAGTGACTGGTGGTCGAGGTGACCTTCAGCCCAGAGCCAGTGAGCCAGCTGCGTACGGCCGCGATCTGCTGGTCGGTGGCGGCGAACCGCTGCTGTACCTGGGCCGCAGTCAGGAATTTGCCGTACTGCGCGCTGCCCTCGGTGGAGACGGCCTGCGCGTACGCAGCCAAGCCCGTCGGGTCCTGGCCGGCCAGGTAGACCCGGATGGTGAGCTTGGTGGAGCCGGGAAGGTCGCCACGGTCGGCCGTGGTCTTTGCCCACACCGGGTGCGAGCCGGCCAGCGTATGGTTGTTGTGCTCGGACGCGGCTTGGGAGGGTGCCGCGGAGACGAGCGCTCCGACAGCAAGTGCCAGGGATGCGAAGGCGGCGCCGGCTATGCGGCCGCGGCGTACACGAGAGGGGTTGCTGGTAATGACGGTCTCCAAGGCGTTGGTCAGTAAGTGTTGCTGGGTACTGCCTGCCGTGGAGGATATTCAGACGAAAGTTTGATTCTTCGCGCAGGGGTGATGTCTTTACCATGTCTTGAAGCCGTCACCTCGGCGCATCTGTTGGGCGGTTGGCCCGCATGACGGCCACCACTGCCGCCGCTATTGGCGCGTATCTTCCCGAATGATCCGTAAGGTCTCCGAGTAGGCCCGCGTTGCAGCGCGGGTCGGGAAAGTACGCCCGTGTTCAGCGTCGTCACCCACGACGGCTCCACCCAGTCCGGTTCCCTGATCGACGAGATCGTGCGGGGCGGCGCTCGCCGGATGCTGGCCGCCGCGCTGGAAGCGGAAGTCCACCGATGCATAGCCCGAGTTCTCGGCCGAGACCGACGAGTACGGCCCGGCGTCTCGTGGTTCCCAACCGCCACCACAAGGTGAGGACCGTGGTCACCGTCGCCGGACCGGCCGAGGTCAAGGACCCGCGGGTCAACGACTGTCGCGTCGACGATGAGATCGGCGAGCGCGAGCGGTTCTCCTCGAAGATTCTTCCGCCGTGGTGCTGCAAGTCCCCGAGGGTCTCCGAAGTGCCGCCGCAGCTCTATTTGCACGGCCTGTCTTCCGGGGAGTGGGCCCAGGCGGTGACCCAGACCACGATCGACCCGCCCCAACCTGGCTCAGCGCCTGCGGGAGTGGTCACTCTTCCGCGCCATCACGCTCAAGCTGCCCTGGAAGCCGGAGAACCTGCTCGCGTCATCCAGTTGGCTCCAACTCAAGACCGTCGCCGGAACGAACATCGCGGCCAACGAGATCCTCACCGAAGCCGGCCGCACCACTTGGATCCGTACCACTGCCGGGACAGCTTCAACCACAGCAGTGACAGCTGAAATCAGCTCACCGACAACCCTTGACTATTGCTCGACCTCAAGTCGCGGTACCCCTGCGCCGCGCCCCCATCGGTCGCGCGCGCCACTGTCGCGATATTATGGCGCCGATATTCTATCGCTTGGACCAGTAGAGCGTGCACACTTCATGCGGATTCCATTTGCGTTCGATGTTGCGTGATTGGGGGACAGTCAGTGAAGCAGTCGGGCAAGCTCCATATGCCACGCAGTCGAATGACGGTCATGGCAACAGGTCGAAGAAGGGGCGCCGGTTGCGAGCACCAGCATAGGTGTGGGCCTCATGGATGACCTGCCAATCGGAGCCTCATCAGATCTGTACCCCCGCCTACTGGACGACGTCCGGTACGTCGAGTGTCAAGGCGGCGTGTACATCCAAAGCGAGCAGAATAGTTGTGTAGTCACCGGAGAGCACGCATACCAGTGGATACATCGTCTCGCGCCGCACTGGGACGGCACTCGGAGCCTCGCGGAGATCGCGGCCGGACTGCCCAGCCCTCACCAGCAGTTGATCAGGCAGCTCACTGACACCTTGCTGGAAAACCATTTCATCATGGACTCCCGACAGGAAGCGCCACACACGCTCAGCGAGTCCGAACTGAAACGCTACGCAGGCGAGATCGCCTTCATACGCTATCGGCACGACTCCGCGGAGGCACGCTTCCAGCGTCTGCGTACCGCACGCATTCTCCTGACCGGTGACAGCCCGGTTGCATCCGCAATCAGTCGTGCAGGACGGGAAAGCGGCTGGCAATACCTCGACTCCGCCGAGAGCTTTGATTTCTCAGACGAAACCGCAGCCTGGATCACCAAGTACAACGTCGTGGTGCAAGTCGAAACCGGAGACGACCCCGCTCGCCTGGCACGGTCCAGCGCCATGTGTGCCCGAGCAGGTGTGCCGCTGGCACAGGCATGGGTGCGCACCCATGAGGTATGGCTCACCGGCGTGCTGACGGCCGAACGCGCCGCTGGCCCGGCATGGTATCGGCTACCGGTCATGCCGGAGCCCGGGGACAGCAGCTGGCTGACCGGAAGCGTCCCGCAGTTGATCGCCGCCCAGACTACTCTCTCCTGTTTCCGTCACTTGACCGGCACCCAGAACAATCATCCTCGTGTTCTCTCTGACGCCGACACGAGCACGATGTTGCATCGTTTCGATGTGCAGACCCTGGAAACCACGACTCACCGATTCCGTCGTCCCGCCGAAGACCCTGCACGTCACCCAGAGCATTCGCGCGCCGCAGTCTCCTCATTCGAGGCGGAACCCCGGGTCAGGCTGGCGGCTCTCCTGGGCGGCGTCGAAGAACTCGTAGACCCCCATCTCGGACCGCTCCACGATTTGAGCGCACAGGACTTGCCACAGTTACCCTTACCCACCTGCATGGCCACTATCCCCGCCCCGTTGCAGCCCAGCCAGCATATCCCCGTTCTCGGTTGGGGCACGGATGGACAGACTGCCCGAGCGCGCGCCGCAATGTCAGCACTGGCAGTGCACGCGGCATTGCTGGCTCGTGAGGCCGCATGGGGAACGTGCCTCGTGGACGGTAGTCAGCGCAGGGTCGTGCCGACGGATTCGCTAGTCGGTGTGGCTGCCGGACAGACATGGGGCGAGGCGGTAGAGGCCGGTCTGTTGGCACATTGCGAGGCATTACTGGCAGACCGATCCGGACCGCCCGTGACACTCCCCGCCGAATGTACACGCCTGCTGGATCTCACTGGTGAACGCTACCAAGTCCACGAACTGACCGGCGTCCTGGGACTGCCCGCCTACACAGTGTCGGTCAACGGCATGGTGATCGCACGAGCGGTCGCCGCCACGCCCGGTCAGGCGCAGGCTCGTGTCATGGAGCGGGCACTGCTGTATTGGCAGGCGCAGCTGGCGGGCCAGCCACAGTTAGCAGGACACGCTGCTCGGTGGCCGGAGCCCATGGACTGCGGACATGGCGTCGACTCCTTCACGCGGGCGCTCCAGCGAGTCACTGAACTCTCGCCTGTCGCAATTCCATTGCCGAGGATAGGTCCCGCTTTCGCAGCCCGGGTGGTGCTCTGTGATGACTGACCCTCGCTCCACCGCCGTACTGGGCCGCGGCCCCCTCGCCGACTCACTGCCGTTCACCCGCATCGGCTCGGTGGCCGCGTTGAGCTCCGACATCCATAATGGCGCAGTCGCGGTCGACATCCCGTTGCAGGAGATCCACGCTCGCACAGCCGCCGAGGGGATTCCCTGGCTACCCATTCGGTCGGAGCCAGGATGGATCACCATCGGTCCGCTGACGCTTCCTGGTACTCCTGGATGTGCTCTGTGTGTGGCGCGCAGGCGCCACCGCAACCGGGAAGACACCACGCCGCGACAAGAACTACGTCGGCGCTGGCCACAACCAGCTGGGAACATGGTCATACCGCCGACGATTCTCAACACCGTTGGCACACTGGTGATGGATCAGTTCGCGCCGACAAACACCCGTACGGTGGGTGCTGTCTTACGCATGTCCTTTCTGGATGGGACAATGCGCCGCCATCCGTTCTTGGCGGACCCGTCCTGCCCGCGCTGCGCAGACCTTCCTCCAGACACGGAACTCGCCGCCAAGTGGCCTCGCGTCCGGCTACCCAAAGCCACCTCTGACACGTTTCGACTGAGGGACATCAATGAGCAGGCGAGCCAATTGCGTGACCTCTACGTAGACGCTGAGACCGGACTGATCAGCTCACTGGACTCAGCCTGGCTGGGCGGCGTGTCCACTGCGGTAGCGCGTCGGGCCACCGGACAGGATGCCGATGATTCCCAGCACGGCTACGGACGGGCCGAAGACTCCGATACCGCCAAGGTCATGGCTGTCGCCGAGGCTCTCGAACGCCAGGCTGCCGAGCGCCCGCTCGGTCGTCGCACCGTCATACGCGGCTCCTACGCTGAGCTGGCAGAGCGAGCCCTCGACCCGCGCACGCTAGGCACCCCGGCCGATGAATTATATTCTATACACGGATACCCTTACACTCTCTTTTCGCCCCACCATGAGACAAATTGGGTCTGGGCCCACTCCTTTGGCGAGGGGAAAGCACTGCTCGTACCAGAATCAGTTGCCTATTACGGGGTCGACGCCACTCCGGCGTGGTTCGGCGAAACATCCAATGGCTGTGCGCTGGGATCCACCATTGAGGAGGCGGTTCTCTATGGACTGCTTGAGGTGGCCGAGCGCGATGCATTCCTAATGGCGTGGTATGGCCGACTGCCGCTGCCCCACGTGGATCTGGAATCCGCTGCCGATCGGCGTATCCCAGTGCTTGCCGGCCTGATCGAGCAGCTCTTCGACTGTGAGGTCACCGTATTGGCCGCCTTCATGGAGCAGCGCATCCCCGCTGTCGTCACGTTGGCCCGCCATCGCGACGAGAAAGCCGGCCCTGCATCGGCTTTCGCCGCTGCCGCCCACCTCGCACCCGAACGGGCCATACTGTCGGCGCTGCGGGAACTAGGGCCACTTCTATACGGACTTCGCGCTCGCTACACGCCGGACGTGGTGGCACCGCTGCTGGACGATCCCTCATTGCTGATCAGCATGGACCAGCACGCTGCCCTCTACACCCATCCTGGAAGCCGGTCCCGGACCGATTTCCTCACCCTCAGTAACTCACGGGTGACACTGGACTCCCTCACCGCCCAAGCTTCCTGGCCCAAGTACGACGACCTGTCAGCTGACCTCGACGAGCTCACCGCGCGCTACCTCGCGACGGGCCTGGATGTTATCGCTGTTGACACCACCTCAACCGAGCAGTCGGCAGGAGGACTGCGGTCCGCGAAGGTCCTCGTCCCGGGCACCGTTCCCATGGCATTCGGCCACCCCTACCGTAGGACAGCAAATCTACCGAGACTGCTGACGGTTCCTGAGCAGCTCGGTTACAGGGTCGGCAGACTCTCGCCCGATGAACTCAACGCCGACCCCCACCCGTTCTCATGAGGGGCACGGCGATCCAGAGGTTCCTGGCCGCCCTGGGTGAGAGGAACGAGGTCGACACGGACACCCCGGCGGCGCCAGCGTTCAAGCAGTACGCAAACACCACGCGTGTCGCACTCGGGGAGCTCGCCGGCACTCCTGGTCCCCTCCTCCGCCGGCTACTGGGTGTTACAAGGGTGGGATGGGACCAGACGATACGCCCAGGCACCAGCGTCGTATCGGGCTGCCGCCCAGTCCCCTCTGGCGGGGCCCGGTACCCCATCGAGGCCTACTTGGCCGACGGCTCAGGACTCCATCACTACCACCCTGCACATCACGCTCTGGAACAGGTACGCGCAGGCGACTACCGCCAAGCCCTCAGCAGCGACAGACCCGATCTGGTGATCATCCTCACCTGCGTATTCTGGCGTACAGGCATCCGCTACGGGGAGTTCGCCTACAAACTCCAGTGCCAGGAGACCGGAGCGCTCGCCGCACAGTTCCTGACGCTCGCAGAGGAACAAGGCGCCTTCGGCAAGGTGATCCAACACTTCGACGGCCCGGCCGCCACACGGCTCCTCGGTCTCGACGCAGACGCGGAGGGAGTCATGACACTCCTGAGCCTTCACGGCATGACACATTCCGGCGAGGCGTCACATCCAGCTCCGAAGCACCCCCCCAACCTCGCCGGCGAAGGACTCACTGCTGCCGAAGCTCTGCCCGCGATAAACAGGACCCTGCCGCATCTGCTGGCACTGCACACCGCTCCCCGCTTGGGAACCGGCGGTCCGCCGCCTGCCATACCGCCACCGAGCGGTCCCTCACTGTCCCTGCCACCCCCAGCGCCCATCCAGCTGCACCGGGGCATCAACCGCAGGGCATCCACGCCTGCTGGCTTCGCCCCCGTGCCCATCGAGGCGCGCCAGTGCGCAGGGCTCCTCCACGCTGCCGAACGCGGCTACTCCAGTGCATTACCCGGCACCTCCAGTGGACTTATCACGTGCGCTCTGTACGTCGTGGTGCTGCGAGTGGCCGGCCTCGGCCGCGGCGGCTACCGCTACCACCAGGGACGACTCACCCGCTGCCCTGGAGATGCCGCACCGCTCCCAGCCCCGGGCCCCCTCGACGCTGCGGCACTTGCCCTCGGCGAGGCCGCCATCGTCGTCGTACCGGCAGGCCACCCGTTCGCAGGTGTCGAGCAATACGGTGACGCGTGGTACCGCATCCAACAAATCGAGGCTGGCATCGTCACCCAGCATGCGGCGCTCGCTGCAGCCGCCCTCGGGCTGACATCCCGCATCCACTCCGACTTCTGCCACCCCCGGACGGACACAGCTCTCGGGCTACCGGATCCGTCCTGGCGCGGGCTGAGCGCCCTGTTCATAGGCGCAGTGCCAGAGCGCCGCTCCCCTACACGTTGGACCAGCCGGTGCAACGAACACGAGTAACAAGGAGAGACACATGTCCGTCCAGTCGCTCTTCGACCTGTCCGAGCTGACGGTGAGCAGCATCAGCGTCTCCTCCACCGACGGCCTACCCCAGAACCTCACGGATGGCCACGCCATGACCGAGCTGGCCGGCTCCTCCGTCTGCGGACGCTGCACCCCTAGCTCAACGACCGGCTTCTTCGGAGACGAAGACGACCTCGTCTGACCCTCGAAGCAAGGTGAACGGGTGCTCCGGCGTAAGCCGGAGCACCCCACAGCAATCCGGCAAAGAGGGGCATCATGGTGTTCGAAGCAGGACCGCTCTTCGGTGTGCGCGTGGCCGCGATCGCCACAGAGTACGTGGAAGCACTGTGCTTCTCCCGTACCTGGGCCCGGGTGACGGAAATCCTGCACCTATCCGACCAGGTCGCTACGGAAGCATCGCGTCTGGCCGACGCACTGCACCCCGTCATCGGCTCACGCCCCGGTTCCCCCCTGCGGCCGCACCTCGTCGCACTGCGGCGTGACCTCTTCAGAGCGCAGCTCTCCCCTCCACGACTCTGGTCCCCACAGGTCCGCGCGACGCTGCCCGCGCCCCTGGAAGTCAGCGTCACCGCCTGGCGTGACCTGCGCGGTCGCCTCTCCGACCTGGAGGCCACCGTTGCACCCCTGTTCGCAGGAGAAGTGGTCGAACGTACAGAAGCGCTCCGCGCAGCGGCCGCTCTGGACGCCTTCCGTCAAGGAGTGGGCCAGAGCAGTACCTCCCTGTCCCACCACCTGGACCGCTGGCTCGCTACACCCGACGGAACGGCTCCCGAACGCCGCGTCCTCCTGAGACTGGCCAAATACGTGGCCCGTGCCGCGATGAAGACCAGCCCGTACGCGACCTTCACCGCAAGCGGCCTAGGCCAATGGACGCACACAAACGAAGCGGCGTCCTTCGCCGAAACGCTCCGCATTGACGGAGTCGTAGAAGTGGACCGGCGTTATCTGAACGGGCTATGGGCCTCCCTCGCAACCTGGCCGACTGCACGCGACGCGGTGAAACTACGGGTCAATCCCTCCGCGACACGGGAAGGAAACCACATCTGGTTCCTTGGCGAAGGCACCAGCGAGCCCATCAACTGCCTCCCCTACGGGCCCGGACTCCGCCGAGTCCTCGAAGCCGTCTCCTCCGCCCCCGGGGGAACCCGAGCTAACGTGATCGCCAAACTGACCACGAAACATGCAGACATCACCGAGTCACAACAAGCCGAGCAGTTCCTCGACGCCCTACTCGACAGCGGGCTCGTCGAACGCTGCAGACCGTACACCGACCGGTCCCTGCACGCTACAGGCGACCTCCTGGACTGGGTGAGCAAGCATGCCCCGGACAACCCGCTGCTCACACGGCTGCAGGAGCTCGACACGTCCACACGCTCCTATGCCCACTGCACCACCGGGAACAGGTTGGATTGGCGTCGCAATGCCCCCCGCCTTTCATCCGATGACGCGGCAATTAGCGGGCACCTACTGCACGAGAGCGCAGTCCTGCCCGACCCAGTGGTGAAGTTGTCACGCCCAGCGCTCCGTCAGATCTGCGAAGACCTGAGCGTCGTCTGTGACGTCTACGCCCTCTACGATCCGAGCCTGCCCGCCAAACTCGCGGCCACCGATCTCTTCCGAGCGCTTCACGACGATGGGGTGTCGGTACCTTTCCTAAGGTTCTACCGCGAGCTGCACGACCCGGCGGTCCTGGCCGGCCACCCAACTGTGGAAAGGTTTCTGCACCGCAGACCCTCCCCCCTCGACACGGACGGTGACACCTCTCACCAGCTCGGGCCACGTCTCACAGAACTGCTCCAACTACGCAGACAGACCCGGGAAACGCTGAATGCCTACGGCACCAATCCAGTTCCACGTGCCGCTGCCCGTGAACTCATCACAAACCGACCCTCCTACGTAGGCGTCAGCGGACCGGTCTGCTGCTACGGCCAGCTCGCCGGCAAACCCGACGCCCCAATCTTCGTCTCGAACATGATCGTGACAGGTCCAAACACCGGCATCGGCAGGATCCAGCACCTCCTCGGCTCACCTGCAGCAGAGCTTGCAGCCCAGCCCGACCTCGCCGAATTCCGAACCGACGCGGACAGCAACATCAACCTGAGGCCTCAGGTCCTGCGAGGCATCGACTATCCGCACGGCGCCTGTTCGGTTCCCCCGGGCGTCCGGCTGGCAGACTTGAATGTCGCCTACCACGCCGACTCAGGACTCCTACGCCTGCACACCCCTGACGGCACCCTTGTCCGCCCTGTACACCGCGGACTGATGACCCTGTCTTTCCTACCGCCCGCGCAAGCTCTGATGATCCAGGTGTTCGGAGTCCATCCCGCGGCACTGGGCAACAGCTGGGCTCTGCGGGACCGCAATCAGGTACTGGCCCAGGACACGATCGTGCACCGGCCACGGCTCGTCATCGGCTCCGTTACAGTCGCCCGGGAGTCCTGGCGCATGCCGACATCCTCCTTCCCCCAACCCGGTCGTGCCGAAGGTGACGCCCGTTACCTGCTCCGGCTCGCCCGCTGGCTCAAAATGCAGCACCTGCCCAGACGCTTCTTCGCCAGGATCATCGACGAAGGCGGCCGACTTGGCCCCCACGGCAAGAGCTTCAAACCGGTCTTCGTCGACGCGGCCAGCTGGTTCCTTCTACAGTCCCTGATCCGCTCCCTGCGGCAGGGAGACGGAACCCTGATCCTGGAAGAAGTTTTCCCGGAGACAACACACGCTCCGCTCTACGGGGTCGACGGAGCTCACGTCACGGAGTTGGTCCTCGATCTCGCCCGGAGGCCCGGATGACCCAGTCGGCGAACTGGCACACCGCCCATGTCTACTACTACTCCCCTGACCGCTCCGGGCTGCTGCTCGACGCCATGGAACCTCTCCTGTACGAGATCCGGGACAACGTAAATGCCGCCTACGTCGTCCCACACTGGAGGCGCGGTCCACACCTACGAGTCACCGTCTCGGCCTCTGCGGACGCGTGGACACGACACGTGCGCCCCGCCATCGACCGTGGCATCGGCGGCTATCTCGAACAACACCCCTCCAGGAACCGACTCGACCCCGATGCGGCAATCCCTATGCACAGGCACCTTGCCGCACTAGAGGAGGAAGACGGTCCGCTCACCCCGTGGATACCGGACAACACCGTCACATACCCCAACTTCGTCTCCCGCGCCAACCAAATGGGAGGCATTCCGATCGAAGAGCTCGTCACCGACTTCTACGTGGATAGCAACCCGTTCTTCCTGAAGACGGTGCGCCACATGAAGGACAGCAACCGACCAACAGACCTCACGGGCCTCTTGCTACTACTCACCACTGCAGAAGCCATCGGGGGGATGCGTCGTAACGCTGGCTCATTCCGCAGTCACGCAGAAGGCTTCCTCAGCGACTGCGCCGACCCAGCAGCCGCCCGCGCGGTCTTCGACCGACAGTACGCCCTGCATCGTGCCACGATCGCGGACCTGATGACCGCCATGGTGGCCACCCTGAACGGTACAGCGGCAACTCCATTGCCGCTGGTAACCGACTGGGCTGCGATACTCCGGCAATGCATCGAGCGGGCAGAGCCGACGGTCCGTAGCGGTGTCCTGGGGCTTTCCGAGGACGCGCGCCAGTCCTTCCTGGCACACCCCACCTTTCCCGACTACCTCCGCCGCGCCTTCCAGAACGAGTCGTATCTCAAAAACATCATGGGAAGTACCGACTTTCACCGTTACCGTATGGTGCTGGCCCTCAGCTACCTACAGCTCACCCGTATGGGCATCCCGCCACGGGCCCGCTATCTGCTCTGTCATCTGGCTGCCAATGCCATCGAGGAACACCATGGCTTCTCGGCAATCGGCTGGCTCAACGAATACCTGGACACCCACGCGTGAAACGCCCCACAGGTTCTCATGAAGACCACGCGACGCTGTCCTGGACCAGTGCCCACGTCTTCCGCCACGACGACCTCGACACCCTCCTCACCGACGCAGTAGTTCCGCTGGTCAATAGACTCAGCAAGCAGCAGCTGATTCGGGGCTTCTTTTACCTGCGCTACTGGGAGGGCGGTCCACATCTGCGGGTCAGGGTGCAGGCAATTCCCGAACATTCCGACCGCGTCCGGTCGGAGCTGGCTGACGAGCTCTCCGCATACCTGCGGGCGAACCCTTCACGGGACCTGGTCACACAAACCTCCTACAAAGACTGGGCCGCCCATTTCGCCGGTCTAGAGGCACTTGAGGGCTACGAGCCGTATCTCCGATCTCCGGATACGATCTCCTTCGAGAAGTACGTCCCGGAATGTGCGTCCTTCGGACGCGGCCTCTCCTTGGCAACGGTGGAGAGACACTTCTGCGACTCGGCGCGGATCGCCCTGCAGACAGTGCCCCTGCCTCTCCCCCAACGGCTATCCACCGCAATGGTGATGACTTTGGCCACCCATGTGTCCCTACCACCGGCAAACACCAGCAGGAAACTGGCCGCTGAAGATGAAGCGGCATGGCGGGCGTCTCGTGATGACCTGGTCGGCATGGCCCGCCGCCTACACACAGCCGAACCGGAGTCTGGCCCTGACCTGCCCGTACTAGACTGGCTTGGGTCCATGCGGGAGCTGCGAAACGATCTGACCGCGCTACAAACTCGCGATCTGTTCGAGGTTTCCCGGGAGCGGCCAGTTGCCCACGCCCTTCATCGGTGTCTGCACCTTCACCTCAACCGCATGGGCATCAAACCTGAGGAGGAACGTCGCTTGCGAGGCCTCTCCAGACGTGCCGTCTCTGCAGTCATCGGCTCCTGACGCAACAAGCAGAACCGGATGAGAGGTTGTTTTCTCCCGCCATTATATCTCGTATGCGGTCTTGGTCTGCTGATGTCGGGTCGCGCCAGGACATGGTGTCTCGCCGGTGAGGCTGCGGGACATGAGCTCGCATGGTGAGGTGGATCATGGCTTCGGACCGGCCAGGGAGGGTCTCGTAGGCGCGGGCCAGGCAGCGGTGGAGCATGAACGAGGCGTAAGTCCGCTCGACCGTCCAGCGTTTTGGGATCGGGATGAATCCCCCGGTCCCCGGGGTGCGTTGGAGGATCTCAACGTCGATGGGTGCGGTTCCTCTGAAGGGAAGGGCTGAGCTGGAAAAGCACTGAGCGGGGCTGCGTTCAGGGCCGTTCGTCTCTACCGTGGTCGTGGAGGAGGGGTGGCGGATGGGCTCGCTGTTCGAGGAGTTGGAAGCGCGCGAGGTAGCCGCCCGGGTTCGGGTGGAGGAGTTGGAAGCCGAACTCGCCGAGCTGTCCGGGAAGCTGGAGATGGCCAGGGAGGGGCTGGAGCGGTTGCGGATCGCGCGGGAGACGGTCGCGGAAGTGCTCGCGGAGATGGGACCGGAGAGGTCGGTGGCGGCCGTCGATGCCGGACAAGCGCCTGTTGATGTGCCGATGACGTCGGCGTATGCAGGGGCCGAGCGGCAGGTCATCGGGGTTCTGACGGTACCGAACTGGCAGCCCGGAATGGGGTCGGAGACCCTGCCACGGGTGTATCGGGACATCATGGAGGTGGTGGCGGACGCGCCGGGGCCGGTCCGCGCCAAGCAGGTCGTGCCGAGGATAGGGCTGCCGGCCGAGACCGGGAAGATCGAGGGCACGAGGGCGAAGCTGAAGCGGCTGGTGGAACGGGGCTGGCTGGACGAGGACACCCCAGGCATGTTCACCCCGGCCCGCCGCCGCGGGACCATCTCGCCCAACTCCCGTTAACAGCAGGGCTCTTCCCCGCCTACATTCGAAGGTGCGACCCAATCGATGCTGGACGGGAAGAGCCCTGGAGATGACACCGTACGACACTCATGCCACCGCTGACCCCTTTGCCGACTCCCTCAGCGCCTTCGAGACGCTGACCGCCACGCTGTCGGGCAGCGATGCGGGCACATGGACCCACACTGAGCTGGAGGAATACCTCGACGCGGCCGGGCGGGAGCTGCTTCGTCTGCTGCTGCAGGACCACCTCGACCTGCGCGCGGCGCGGGAGAAGGGACAGGTTCGTTCCGGTATCGGGCCGGTTGTGGTGGGGCCGGAAGGCAGGGTGCGGCCCTGGCGTGAGACGGGACACTCGCGGTGGCTGGCCACCGTGTTCGGGATGGTCCGCGTCGCCAGAGTCGCCCACCGGGGCCCGGGCGTGGGCAACGTCCACCCCGCCGACGCTGTGCTGTCGCTGCCGACGGGCCGGCATTCGACGGGATTACGACGGCTCGCGGTGACCGAGGCCGTCCGCGGCTCGTTCGACCAGGCCCACGATGCCGTGACACGCCGCTGCGGGAACGTGCTCGGCAAACGCCGGCTGGAAGAGCTCGTGGTCGCCGCCGCGGTCGATCTCGAGGGCTTCTACCGGACCCACATCCCGATCCCGTGCAGCCGCATGATGCCGCTGGTGATCCAGGCGGACGGCAAGGGCGTGGTCATGCGGCCTGAGGCCCTGCGGGAGGCCACCCGCAGGGCCGCCGCGAAAGCGGCGGTCGGTCATCGCGGCCGGCTTGCGCCGGGCGAGAAGCCGAACCGGAAGCGGATGGCGACGGTGGCCTGCGTCTTCGACACACGTCCCGCCCCCAGACGTCCGCACGACGTGATCCACCCGCCCGGCGGCCGAAGCGGCGAGCGACCCGCCCGGCCGGGACCGCGGGCCGAGAACAAGTGGTGCACCGCCTCGCTGGTCCGCTCGCCCGAGGAGGTGATCTCCGACGCCTTCGACCAGGCCGAGGCCCGTGACCCGAAGCATCTGCGGCCGTGGGTCGTGCTGGTCGACGGCGCCCGCCACCAACTCGACCTGATCAGTGCAGAGACCGGCCGCCGCGGCGTCACGGTCCACATCCTGCTGGACTTCGTACACGTCGCCGAGTACGTCTGGGCCGCCGCCCACGCCTTCTACAAACCCGGCACCACCGAAGCCGAAGCATGGGCCGCCGACCGTCTTACCGCCATCCTCGCAGGTCAAGCTGCGCACACCGCTGCCGAAATGATCAGCCAGGCGGAGCGGGAACACTTGCCGGCTGCCCGGCGCAAGGCTGTCGACGCCTGCGACCGCTACCTGACTGGCCACCTTGACCAGCTTCGCTACGACACGGCGCTGGAAAACGGCTGGCCGATCGCCACCGGCGCGGTCGAGGGCGCCTGCCGCCATCTGATCGCCGACCGCCTCGACATCACCGGCGCCCGCTGGGGTCTTCACGGAGCGGAAGCCGTATTGCGACTGCGTGCCGTCCTCGCCAACGGAGACTTCGACCCCTACTGGCGCTACCACGCCGCCCGCGAACACGAACGCCTCTACCCCGCACCCGACCAGCGGGACCACCACGCACCCACCGCCTGATCCCGGCGGTTGTCCGAAACGAACTGCACGCCCATCCGACCCTACTTGGGGCGACGGCGGCCGAGAGCGCTCGCGAGTTCGCCGACCGGCGCCAGTATGTGTCCGCCATCGCCTGCGCACCACCACACAGCCTCGCGATCCCGCTCCGAGCCGTGGACACCGAGGTCATGCCCGGGGCACACCGGCCAGACCTCCCAGGTCCATTCGAGCAGGCTCTCCTGGATCAGGATCGCCAGGCTGGCCAAGGCCATGGCCGGGTCGTCGCACATGTTCGGCAGGATGGGGCCGCCCCAGTTGAGTCGTTCGCCGTCGGCAAGACGGACACCGGCTCCCACCGGGAACCAGTCCTCCAGGATCTCGATCTCCGGTTCGCCCTCGATTCCACGCGTGGGCAGATCGCGAGTCACGATTCGCAGCGCAGCACGCAACGTCTCCAAACGCTCGGGAGCGAGGTCGAAGCCGGGATCGAAGCCCACGTCGTCAAGGATCCGCCGGGCCAGGGCAGTCATCTCCGCTTGCGGCACCTCGGCCGGGTTCCGCTCGACGACCTCCAGGATGGCGTCGGTGTGATGGAACCAGCCGAGCAGTTCGCAGGCGAGAGCGACGACGTCCTGTGGGTCAAGGCTGTCCTCGCGCACGCCGAGATAGACCCTTCGCATCAACTGTTCAGTATCCGCTTCGTACTCAGCCATGGCGTCGCTCACCCGCCCAGTATCCCGACGCAGCACGGTTCCCCGCCGCATGGTCTTCCGGCATGACGCCTGCCCCACTCACCAGCGGGACTATGACCTCACAACTTGATCGCGGCCGTCACTCGAAAGGAACCGCACCCAATGCCTTCCAGGGCCCAGCAACGACGGCCGGGGATGTGCTCGCGGGCGAAGTCCAGCAGCCGACGGTAGCCACGGGCGTTGGCGGGGGCATCAGTGCTGGCCAGGACGGCACCAATGGGGCTCACGGCCGCAGCGGCGAGGGTGTCACGGTGGGTGTCGACGCCGATGACGCCGTCGACCTGTTCTACGAGCATGGTCACGTGGTTGTTCTCCTTCATGGGCGGGACGGCCATGGTCGGCGTCGGCCTGGGTGGAGTCACCGCGTGGCAGAACTGTGATGAGTCACGTCGAAATGGCGGACAGGCTGCTGATCAAGCCAACGGGGTGGGCCAGGCCGACACCGACGCCCAGCAGACATCTCGGGGGCACGACACGCTCTGATGAGCCGTCAGTTACCTTGTGAGTCATGCCGGAACGTCGGCGTCGATCCTGACAGCAGCCCAACCCGGGCCGCAGCTCTACTCTCACAGTTACCTTCTTCGTGGCCTCGCAATGAGGCTCCCGGCCTCCGGCCCCGGCATGACTTGATCCCCCAGTCGATGATGATCGAAAAGGTGGTGTCACCGGGTGCCGGAGGCATTGGCAGACCGCTGATTAGGGGCATGAGCGCCGATCCCGGACCGGGTGAGGCAGTCTCTTCGTAACGTGGATGCCGGCACGCTGATGCCGCAGGTGAGGCCGGGAAGAACGCGGATACGGGAGCAAGCACGTGGTGGCTGGTGAGGGTGACATCGGCGTCTATCTGGGTCTGGACGTCGGCAAGGGCGAACATCATGCGACGGCGCTCACCCCGGAGGGCAAGAAGGCCTTCGACAAGCGGCTGCCCAACACCGAGCCGAAGCTCCGCGAGGTCTTTGCCAAGCTCCAGGCCAAGCACGGCACCGTCCTGGTGGTCGTGGACCAGCCTGCTTCCATAGGTGCACTGCCTCTGGCGGTGGCTCGTGACGCCGGCTGTCGTGTCGCCTATCTGCCGGGCCTGACGATGCGGCGAATCGCTGATCTCTACCCCGGCGAGGCCAAGACCGACGCCCGCGAC
>NZ_JBIVNJ010000067.1:0-12381 GCF_044753585.1 Streptomyces sp. NPDC088354
CCAAAAATATTCGCCCAGTCAATCGACACACCCGGCAACTCAGCCAAAGCCTCACTCCCACGAGTAAAAGGCTCAAACTTTTCCATCACCTGACGAGCCATCATGGAGCGTGCTTCCTGAGCCGCTTCCAGAACGCTGTTCGCCAGCTGGGAGGCTGGCATAGTGCGGTACCTGTCTTCCAGGAAACGCAGGGCGGCCAGTTCGCCCTGCGGGCCGACTGTCACCTCCACCGACCGGTCGCGGGACCGGATGGTGTAGGTGGCAGAGCTGAGTTCGCGCTGTGCTTCGGCCACAGCAGCCTGGGTGGCTTCCAGGTCAGCCATGGCCTGGGCCAGACGCTGCTCGATCGTTTCCTTCATCTCACTCATGTGGCCGTCGCCTTCCCAAAGATGCCACTTGCTCTCAGCGCCCGATGACGGCGGGCGCGCCGCCTTCGTCAGTGCCCCACACGTCCTCGTCCTCCTCCTGTACCCAACTGATGATGCGGCTGCGGTCGCCGCTCATCGTGGTCTGAGCCTTGGCGTTATCGCCGAGAGGCCTCAAGAGGGCGCCGGAGCCGGTGGTCTTTGCCCTGCGGCGGGCGACGGCGATGTCCTCGTCGTCCTCAGCATTGCGCCGGTTTCCGGAGCGGCCACGTGTAGGCGCACTGCCTGCGTCCGAGAGGACGTTGCGGACACGTTCTCCCTTGTTGCCGCTGTCTCCAGCACCACCCCCACCGCCCATGCCTCCCATGCCGCCCATCATTGGCATCCCGCCGGAGGACCCCGCGCCGATACCGGAGGCCAGTCCCGGAAACAGGGGTACCCCGCCGGGGGGCGCCGCCGACGCCGTCCCGGGTCCCAGATCGGAGGAGGACGGGGCACCGAGAGCGCCGCCGGAGAGCAGGTCACTGCTGTCGGCGTCGTAGTCCGCGGAGTAGTCGGCGAACTGGCCGCCCGTCCCGAGTCCGTCCGACAGGTCGGAGGTGAGAGCGGAGGAACCGCCGTGCGTTGCGGGGCTGCCCGCGCTACCACCGGGGAACAAGTTGTGCCAGTCGATGTCCGGGGTGTTGCTGGTGGTGGGGGGCGCGGCAAAGTCGGGGATGTCGAAGTCGCCCGGCGAGCCCCCGAGGCTGGAGCCGATGGTGCCCGTGGTGACCGTGCCGTCCGGGTCTGTCGTGGTGAGGTTTCCCGTCTCAGGGTCGATGGTCGTCTTCGTGCCGTCGGGGAAGACAGTGGTGAGGGTGCCGTCCGGGTTGAGCGTTGTTGTGCTTCCGTCGGGGTTCACGTGGCCGGCTGGGGCCGTCAGGTCGCCGGTCGTTACCGTCCCATCGGGTGCGGTGGTGGTGATGACGCCGGTCTCTGGGTCCAGGAGTTGCTTGGTGCCGTCTGGGTACCGGGTGGTCAATGTTCCGTCAGAGTTGAGGGTCGTGGTGCTTCCATCGGGGTTGGTGAGCGTGCTGCCCTTCGTGGCGGAGTTGCCGTCGTCTGTTTTACCCGGGAGGGCACCGAAATTCAGGCCGGCTCCCAGGCCGCTGGTGTGCCCGCCAAGACCTCCGCCGCCGGCACCACCAGTGAGGTTCCCAAGACCTTCGCCCAGACCATCCGTGAGGTTCCCGAGACCTCCGCCGCCGGCACCACCAGTGAGGTTGCCAAGACCGTCGCCGAGACCCTGACTGAGGTTCCCGAGGCTCTCGCCGAGACCATCACTGAGGTTCCCGAGACCACCCCCGAGGTTTTTCCCGAGGGCGCTGATATTGCCGCCGAGGTCGCCGATGCTGTCCCCGACGCCCTTTCCGAGGTCTCCCAGGCCGTTTCCGAGATTATTCAGCAGATTATTGAGATTACCCTTCTCCTTTTCCGCCTCCTTTTGTGCATTCTTCCGCTCACTGTCGGCATAGGATGCGGTCAGCGTTGTATTATCCCTGGTTCGCACCTCCGTAAAAGCCTTTTCGAGGTCCGACCACGCCCTCTTGAGGTTGGCCATCGATTGGGCGGCCTTATCCACAAGAGTCACCTGAACGTGATTATTCCATCTCGTGACAGCCTCTTCTCCGACTTTCTTCCAGGCTGCCTTCTCATTGATGTTGCCGTAGACAGGGTGAACCTGAGAGAAGCCGGGGCCCGCTATGTACTGGGGATCGGCAGTAGGTGACGGTTTGTAGACCTTACTCGGCATGATATTGTTTTGCAAAACCCATACCGTTAGATCATTGAGGACGAGATATAGCCACAAATGTGGATCGTGCCTGCCATCGGCTGCAAACTCGTCCCAGGCTTGGCTGAGATTCTGCACCTCGGCCATAAGTGCGTTCTGCGCTGTGGCAAGAGCTTGACTGAATTTCGATTTTGGCACGAAACCACCGGGCATGGCCGGAGCGGCGGCTGCGGCGGATGGTGTGAACTGGTCCGCGTAGTCCTCGTAGTTTTTCTTGAGCTGATGGATCAGTTGCGCGAACAGGCCGGCAGCCTCGCCGTGCCACACCGCGTCCTCGCCTCCGAGTGAGGTCTCCCATTGTGCGAGTATCTCGCCGTGGTCTTCGAAGAACTTCATTGTGCGATCGAACGCCTGGGCGGTACGTTCGAAGGACCCGAAATCGACGACATCGGGGTCGGCGACGGTGTAGCCGTGCCACGAGAGTCCTCGCGTGGTGTGGTTGGCCTTCAAATACTCAAGAGCGACTTTTGGGCCTCCCAGATACTGTGACAGCTTGGTCAGGTCCCACTCTGATCCGGAAAAACTTCCCTTGAATTTTCCTGCTTCCCAGATCTCACCGCCTGTCAGAAGACGTATGCGGCCGGAGTCGGACCCTGGGCTTCCGATGAAGACGCAGTTGGCTTGTTTCAGCTGCCAGCCACCGTCTGATTCATATACGTAGGCGATGCTATAGTCTCCGAGGCCATTGGCCTGCCATGCAGACATTGCGGTGAAATTCTCTGGAGTGAGTTGACCGCTTCCGCCAGGCGTTGATGCAAGCCCGAAACCTATCCGGAACAATGGAATGCCATCAGGGTCCTTCAGGTCGTCGAAAACCTCGCCTCTGTTGGGGATTTGATAACCGGTGTAGAGGGCGACGGCTTTGCGCCAGTAGTCATTCGGGTCATCTGCCATGCCGGGCTCCGCTGGGTAAATACCGGAAGTGCGGTGGGTGGGAGGCGGCTCCAGCAGGGACCCGCTCTTGAGTGGACGTTAAAGGACTGAGTCCGTGGACGGACTCGGCGGTTCGGATCCTTCCAGGTCATCGTCTACATCCGACCAGATGTCGAGCATGTCCTCAGCGCTGATACTTTCCAACGAGCCGCCCTGGGTCTTGAGGAGCTTGGTGATCGTCTCCCCGAGGTTGTTGTCGATGTCCCTGAAAAGAATTTCTTGTTTAGCCAGGATGTCATTGATGGAAGTGGCAGACTTTTTGGTCGAAGCAATGAGCGTTTGCCCGAACACCGTGTCATCGGCTGCCATCAGACCGATGGCAAGGATTGGGTTTTCCCCCAGGTGTGCCGCCGGGATGTTCCCACTCAGGATGCTGTGCAGGGACAGGACGCCGTTAGGGTCGTCCGCCGAAATATTCTTGAGGTCTGTGATGAACGCTGCCAAGTCCCCCTCCCTGAACGCCTTGAGCTTTTGTGAGTCCAGGTGAGTCAGATCCGCCATGGCGTGGTTCCTCTCGGGTGTTCGGGGACTGCGGGCGAACTAAACGGCGCCGGAGCCGATGACTCGGCCCGGCGCCGTGGACTCAGCGGCCGATGCCGACCTCGGACCACATCTGGGACAGTGAGTTCTCGCTGTAGCGGTAGTTGTCGGAGACATCAGTCAGCAGCGCGGAGTGCGAGCTGAGCAGGGTCTCCATGTTCTTGACCGCTGCGTTCCACGCCGCCTGCTTCTGGGCGTACATCGCGGCGTCCTCGCCGTACCACGACTTCCGCAACTCGTTGAGCTCCGCCTCCAGGGATGCCAGCGTGTTGGCGATTGCCTTGGTCTGCTGGACCATGTCGTCGGCGGCGTTGTTCATGTGGTTGTAGTCGACGTAGATGTAACCGTCGGTCATGTCGGCCATGACATCTCTCCTGCTCGGTGAGTAAGCGTACGTGCTGGGGTTCGTGAGCCGGCAGACCCGGCCTGAATCAGCCGACGAGCTGGTCGAAGGCAGCCTGCGACTGGTTGTACGCCTGGTTGATCGCATCGTTGGAGGCACCCTGCGCCTTGCCGTGCTGCATCAGGCTCTGGTTGAGCTTGTCGACCATGTCCTCGAGGGTCCTGAGGATGTTGTTGCACTGTCCGTCCCACTGCGTCAGCAGGGTTCCGAACTGCGCACCGTCACTGCCCTGGTATCCCGCGGACAGTGTTGCGCGAGTGTTGTCGACGTCCTGCCGGCACTTCATGATGCCGCTGAACGCGCTCTCCAGTGCCTGGATGCCGTTGCGGGTCGACTGTTCGTTTGACTGCTGGCCGTTGCCTGCCATGGTTCCACCTTTCGAATCCGGCACTGCCGGAAGTGCGACGTGAGGGCAATGAACTCGCTGGTGAGAGCCTACAAAAGGCGCCGATCGCAGATGCAGTCGGCAATCCCATTCCGAGGTTCGGAGACGGTGACGCCGGGGAAGGCCGATCCGGGGATGGTTTATCCCGTCGCAGTAAAATTCGAATGATCATTTCTGCCGTCGCACCGGAACGTTCCCAACACGAGGCTTCACGGCGACGGCGGATTCTCCAACGCAAGGGCACACCCGACGCAAGGTCGTCGCCTCTATGGAGGAAGCACTGACCACGGGGCTCTTAGAGTGTCGCAAGCCCTGGCTAAGGTGGCCGAGGGGAACGCTTGACATATCCTATACGTCCCCCACTAGATCCTCACCATAAGAGTTTTTCCCATCGAAGCACTGACCCATCACACACTCATAGGACGTGCGTGCCACATTTTTAGGACATGCGCGACTCCATGCAACGCTCACACGTAGACGACCCCTTACTTCCCTAGGGCCAAAATTCCATTCGATTGTCGAATCAGTAGTCTGCATGTCGACGACTCACGCGCCCAAGTGGCCGCGACCGGCACCGCGGACGCGTACGTCGACCTTTGTCGCCCCCTGGCCCGTGCGCGGCCCGATTCCCTGGAGACGTGAGACCCCCGATGACCGACAGCTCTGTTGCAGGACTGTGCCGCCTCACGGTCCGTGCCCCGTCCAGGACCATCGACCTAGCCGTGCCAGGAGACGTACCCGTCGCAGATCTGCTGCCCACCGTGCTGCGGTACGCGGGTGAGGAGACCGAGGAAACCGGTCTGGAGCACGACGGCTGGGTCCTGCAAAGGCTGGGCGACACGCCACTGGAGGACGAGGCCACCGTGGATGCGATGGATCTAAGGGACGGGGAGGTGCTCTACCTACGGCCGCACAATGACGCGATGCCGGAGGTACGTATCGACGACCTGGTGGACGGCATCGCAGTTGTGACCCAGGAAGGGCTGCATGGCTGGACCTCCGCTGCCGGCCGCCGACTGCTACTCGGCATGACCGTGGCGGCTCTCACCCTGGGCCTGCTGGTGCTGACATGGCCCGGGGGACCGGCAGGACCACGCATTGTCACGGCCGGTGCTGCCGGGCTCCTCCTGCTCGCAGGGGCCGCGTCCGCCAGCCGAGCGGTCGGCGATGCCGCAGCGGCCGCCACGCTGGGCTTCATGGCCACGCCCTTTTTGGCAGTGGCCGGCTGGCTGATGCCAGGCGGCGAGATAGCGGGTCCGCACGGCTATCAGGTGGTTGGCGCACGACTCCTTGCAGCGTCCGCTGCGGGCGCTGGTGGGGCCGTGCTCGCGCTGGCTCTGACGGCGGTGCGTACCCCGCTGTTCGTCGCCGCTGCGCTGGTCGCCGTCACCGGGGCACTGGCAGGCGGTTTGATGAGTGTCTTCGACGTGGCCGCGGACGGGGCAGCGGCCACGGTGGCATCGCTGGCTGTGCTGCTCGGCGGCTTCGTGCCCACCTTGTCGTTCAAGCTGGCCGGGATGCGGATGCCGCCGTTGCCGACCAACCCCCAGCAGCTCCAGGAGGGCATCGAGCCCTACAACGGCACCGAGGTGACCACCCGCACCGAATTCGCGAGTGGCTGGATGACTGGCCTCTACGCAGCGTCGGGAGTGCTCTGCGCAGGCTGCCTGGTGCCGTTGGCCAATCGTCCCGCCCTCTCCGAAGCCCTGACAGCCGGTGTCCTGGCACTGCTTCTGCTGGTACACGGCCGGGGTATGGTCAACACGTGGCAGCGGCTGGCGCTGGTCCTGCCCGGTGCCTGGGGTGCTGCCGTACTGCTGCTTGCGCTCGCCAAGGACACTGCGCCCGCTGACCGTCCCGTGCTGGTTGCGCTCCTCCTGGCGCTGGCAACCATCCTCGCAGTGGCCTCGTGGACCGTGCCAGGACGGCGGATGCTGCCCTACTGGGGTCGGGCGGCGGAAATCCTGCAATCGCTCCTGGCAATCGCCCTCCTGCCGTTGACGCTGTGGGTGCTCGGCATCTTTGCCGCTCTGCGCGCCCTCAATGGCTGACCCTGCAGACAACAGTTGACCCGGCCGACGCGGATCGGCCGACGGGAAGGATCGCCGTCCATGCAATCCAAGCGCGACCAGGTGCAGGCCCACGTCTTCACCATGGGCCGGATCACCTCGGGCATGCTGCTGGCCGACCCTGACGCCCCGGAGAGCCCCCTGGGGCGCACCACCCGGGGTGCGGGAATCGGGTTGGTGATCGGGGCCGCGATCGCAGCGGGTGCAGTGGTGTTCGGCCTGGTCTCGCCCGGTGCCAGCAGCACCTGGCGCAGCGGGGAGACCCTGATTGTCAACAAGGACACCGGTGCCCGCTATTTGTACCTGGGCGGGCGGCTACGACCGGTACGCAACTACGCATCCGCCCTACTGATCGGCGGGGCGGACCTGAAGACCACCGCCGTGAAGACGCCGTCCTTGCGTGACACACCCGTAGGTGCGGCAGTGGGGATCACTGGAGCGCCAGACGCGGTACCGGCCCCCGGCGACCTGGAGACCGGCGCTTGGACGGTCTGCTCGCGGATAGCCGAGACACCCGTTGCCAACTCCGCCGCCAGTGACGGCCGTCACGCGATGACGACCCTCGCCGTAGGGGTCCCGTTGACCGGAAAGGGGCTCCATACAGACAGCGCGGTATTGGTCAGCGGCCCTGACGGCAAGCAATATCTCGTGTGGCAGGGCAGTAGGCTGCTGGTGGACACCAAGTCTGCTGCCCTCGCATCACTCGGGTACAGCTCGGTGGCGCCCCGTCCGGTGTCCGCGGCATTCCTTAACTCTCTGGTCGCAGGCGCGGAACTGACGCCCCCCAAGGTGCCTGGGCTAGGAACCGCCGGGCCGTCTTTCGGTGACAAGGTGACGCGGATAGGCCAGGTTTTCGACGTCATCGTGCCGGGTAGCGACACTGCCGCCAGTGGGAGCGCCCCCGCTGGCGACCAAAGCAGCGCAAACCACCAGTACTTCTTGCTCCGCCAAGAGGGTCTCGCCCCGGTCACCGCGACCACCGTTGCCCTGCTGCTGGGTGACCCGGAGATCAGGAGCAAGGCATACGCCGGTGCCTCACCGACCGCGCTGTCCATCGGGCCGGAGATCCTGAAAGGCCATCAGGCGCCGAACACGACAGGCCGCGACCCCTCCACGGGAGGCCTGCCGGAGTCGCCGCCGCAAGCATCACGGGTCCCCGACGGCTGGTCGCTGTGTGCCCAGGTGGAGCCTGGAGCGACAGGTGTCCGGGTCAGTTCCCGGCTCGTGCAGGAGGGCTCGCTCTCCCCGGCCGCCCCCGCCGCTGGCGAGCACCTAGCCCGCGCCTGCCAGCCGGTAGATGCGGTCGTGGTGCGTCCCGGTCACGGAGCGCTTGTCCGGGTCCTTGGCGCGGGCGGAGGCACGTTCGGCACCACCACTTACCTCGTGGGCGACGATGGGGCCAAGTACCGGGTGCCCTCCGCGTCGGAACTCAACGCCCTGGGCTACGGCGAGGGCGACGCCCGAGCACTGCCCTCACCGCTCCTGACCATGCTGCCGACCGGACCGGACCTGAACCGGGAGGTCGCGACCGGCGCGCGACCCGCGACCCCGATCGCCGCCTGCTCGGCAGGTATGTCCCCCTGAGGATGACCGACGAGCAGCCGCCGGTGGACCACCAACGTTCACGGTGATGGCGCGTCGAGGGCGGACGTGTCTGATTCTCCACGGTCTGCTCCACCATGAGGCGAAAGCCCATTCTTCCTCGGGACCAAAAATCCATACCACCCTTATACAAAGGAGCGTGTCCGTTGAGTGTGGTTCTCTTCCGCCGGCCGGCCCGCCGCCGGGGCCCCGACATGCCCGAGGGCGAACTGAGCCTGCAGGAACCACCAACGCTTCCGGAGACCGTCCCGGACAGCTCCGCGGTGTGGACCTACCTGCCCATGGCGATGATGTCCATGTCGATGATGTTGATGTTCATCCGACCCGGCGGTGGTAACAGCAGCTTCACCTACATCGCGCTCGGCATGATGGTGCTCGCCTCCGCAGCCATGATGGTCGGCCAGGTCATGCGCAAATCAGGCGAGCGCAAGCAACGACTGAGGGGTGAGCGACGCGACTACCTCCGGTACTTGACCCAGACCCGACGGCAGGTCCAGCGCGCCGTCGTCGAGCAGCAGCTGGCGCTCTCCTGGCGGCACCCGGACCCCAAAGTCCTGCGCACCTTGGTCCGCACGAGCCGCTTGTGGGAGCGGCGGGTCAAGGACGAGGACTTCGCCGAAGTCCGTATAGCCGTCGGCGACCAGCAACTGGCTATGCGCCTCAACCCCTTGGCCACCAAGCCCGTCGAGGACCTCGAGCCCCTCAGCGCTCACGCGCTGCGCCGCTTCATTCGGGCCTACGGCACCATCCCGGACCAGCCCATCGCCTTGTACCTGCGGTCCTGGTCACGGGTACTGACACGAGGCGACGAAGCTGCCGCCCGGGCCATGGTCCGGGCTGCGCTGTGCCAACTGGCGCTGTTTCATCCGCCGGAGGAGTTGTGGATCGCGCTGTGCGTCGACGACGAGCGACGTGCAGAGTGGGAGTGGGTCAAGTGGCTCCCGCACAACCTGCATCCTCAGGAGCAGGACGGCGCCGGCCAGGCCCGAATGGTGGCAGGCGCCCTCAACGACCTAGAGAACCTGCTCGGCGCCGAGTTCGCCGAGCGCCCCGCATTCGATCCCGACGCGATACCCGGCCGCGACGAACCGTTGACCGTGATCGTCGTCGACGGCATCACCGTGCCGTCAGGTCACCGCTTGGATGGCCCCGGATTCCGCAACGCCATAGTGCTCGACCTGTCGGGTGCGTTCACCTGGCGCCCGGGACGCACCACGCTCCGTCTCGACGTGGCCCCGGCAGCCGTGAGGCTGGTGCGCACCGACCGTAACCGCAAGGAACAGACCACCCTTCTGGGCCGGCCCGACAGTTTGGGACTGGCGTCGGCGGAGGCGGTGGCCCGGCTCATCGCGCCCTACCGTATGAGCCTCACCACCGATGCCGCAGAACCGCTCAGCAGCGAAGTGCAGCTCACTACGCTTCTGGGCATCCCGGACCTCTACCGCCACGAGCCAGCCACACTGTGGAAACGCCACACCGGCGCGGCGCGGCTCAGGGTGCCGATCGCAATAGGCGCGGATGGTGTGCCCGTCGAGCTCGACATCAAGGAGTCCGCACAGGGCGGCACGGGACCGCACGGCATGCTGATCGGTGCCACCGGTTCCGGAAAGAGCGAGCTGCTACGCACCCTGGTACTCGGCCTGGCCCTCACCAACTCCTCCGAGACCTTGAACTTTGTCCTGGTCGACTTCAAGGGAGGCGCGACCTTCCTGGGCCTTGACGAACTGCCGCACACCTCGGCCGTGATCACCAACCTCGCAGACGAGGTTGCCCTGGTGAACCGCATGCAGGACGCCCTACACGGCGAGCTGATTCGCCGTCAGGAATTGCTGCGCGCTGCGGGCAACTACTCCTCTGCCCTGGAGTACGAAAAGGCCCGCGCTGCCGGCACCCCGCTGGCCCCACTGCCGAGCCTGTTCGTCGTCGTCGACGAATTCAGCGAACTCTTGGCTGCGCACCGTGAGTTCATGGACCTCTTCGTCATGATCGGCCGCCTCGGCCGGTCCCTCGGCGTGCATTTGCTGCTTGCCTCTCAGCGCTTGGACGAGGGCCGCATGCACCAACTTGAGAGCCACCTGTCCTACCGGCTGGGCCTGCGCACCTTCTCCGCGATGGAGAGCCGCGGCGTACTGGGCGTCCCCGACGCCTACGAACTGCCGTCGCAGCCTGGCGCCGGCTTCCTGAAGAGCGGCATCGAGGCCCTGACCCGCTTCCGCGCAGCCTACGTTTCAGGCCCCTACCGGCACCGGAGCGGAGCCGCTGCTCAAGCACGCGTCGCGAGCCAGGTCGTCCCGTGGACGGCCGGCTGGGTGGTCCCCCGCACCTCCGGCCCTGCGCCCGAGCCGGAGCAGGAGGAGGAGACCGAGTCCGCCGAAAGTCTGCTGTCAGTGGCCATGGACCGGCTGCGCAACTCCGGACCCGCCGCGCACCAGGTGTGGCTGCCGCCACTCGACGTGCCGCCCACCCTCGACACACTGCTCCCCGGATTGGAAACCACCACCGACCGGGGTCTCAGTGCCACCCGATGGCCCGGCACGGGCCGCCTGCAGGTGCCCGTCGGCCTGGTTGATAAACCCTTCGACCAGCGCCGCGACCCTCTCATCATGGACCTGGCAGCCGCCGGAGGTCACGTCGCCATCGCGGGCGGCTCACAGAGCGGCAAGTCCACCGTCCTGCGCACCCTGATCACCTCACTCGCACTCACCCACACCCCGACCGAGGTGCAGTTCTACTGCCTGGACTTCGGAGGCGGCACCCTGACCTCACTGGCCGGGCTGCCGCATGTCGGCGGGGTCGCGGCGCGCCTGGACACTGAGCGCATCGGCCGCACCGTCGCCGAGGTCACCGCCGTTTTCACACACCGCGAGCAGTTCTTCCTCGAAAACGGCATCGACTCCATGGCCACCTACCGGCGCCGTCGCGCGGCTGGGGAATTCTCCGTCGAGACACACGGTGACGTCTTCGTCGTCGTCGATGGCTGGGCACAGGTCAAGCAGAACTTTGACCACCTGCTGCCGACCCTGAACCAGATCGCCACCGGCGGCCTGAACTACGGCATCCACCTGATCGTCACTACCACCCGATGGGTCGAGCTGAGCGCTCAGGTCCGTGACCAGAGCGCCAACCGGTTGGAACTCCGGCTCGGCGACCCTATGGACTCCGTGGTGGACGTCCGCAAGGCGGCTACGGTGCCCCGACAGCCAGGACGCGGCCTGACCGTCGACGGGAAACTGCACTTTCTGACGGCACTCCCCCGCATCGACGGCATCGACAATGTCGAGAACCTCTCTGACGGTGTCGCCGCCCTCACGGAGAGGATTGCCGTCGGCTGGTCCGGGCCGACCGCCCCCGCGGTACGGATGCTCCCGCACCGCCTGCCGGCTTCAGCGCTGCCCGCGCCCGAGCTCGGCGACGGACTCCGGCTACCACTGGGCCAGGACGAGGAGACCCTTTCGACCCTGTGGCACGACTTCAGCCGCACCCCGCACATGGTCGCCCTCGGCGACACCGAGAGTGGCAAAACCAACCTGCTGCGTCTGGTGGCCAACGCCATCACCGCCCGCTACAGCGCCGCCGACGCCCGGATCCTGCTGGTCGACTACCGGCGCGAACTCGTTGACGCAGTACCGGCCGAGTACCAACTCGGCCACGCGGTCACCATCGACGTACTCAAGGAACTGGTCGCCGGCTCGGCACGGGCGGTGCAGACCCGGACGCCAGGGCCGGACATCACTCCCGCGCGGATGCGGTTGGCGGACTGGTGGAATGGCCCACGCCTGTTCGTACTCATCGACGACTACGACATGGTGGTCGGAAGCAACAACTTCGACCACCCCTTCGCCCCGCTCTTCGACCACCTCGCTCTCGGGCACGAACTCGGGCTGCACATCATCGCGGTGCGCTCCGCGACAGGCGCCTCTCGCGGTCTCAACGACCAGCTGCTGCGCCGTATGGATGAGGTCAACACCCCAGGTGTCCTGCTGTCCTGCCCGCCCTCGGAAGGCTACGTCTTCGGCAATATCAAGCCCCGCAACCTGGTGCCCGGCCGGGCCCAGTACATCTCACGGCGAAAGGCGACTCTGATCCAGACGGCACTGGCCGACGACGAGCCCGCTTCCTGACAGATACTCGAAGAACGGTGGTGGGGTGGGGGGCGTCGCGGCCCACCCCCCCCCCCGGGGTAAGCCCCCCGGTTTTTATTGGTAGGCGGGCCAACGCCCCCAGAACAAATGCTGCCTCGGGGCGGGGGTACC
>NZ_JBIVNJ010000067.1:12391-19046 GCF_044753585.1 Streptomyces sp. NPDC088354
ACTCCCCCTGCCTCTCCCGGCCTCTCCGCCCCTGCGGCGCGCCCGCCCCCCCGCGCCGTCTTCCCTCCTGTTGGGGTGGGGGGGGGGGGGGGGGCGCCGCCCCCCCCCCCCCCCCCACCACCGTGTCTCAGCCCCGGGTTTGATCTGCTTCGGCGGACCTCCGCGACAAGAAGAAGTGCTGCCTCGGGAAGGGGATACCGGCGACGGCTAAATTCTGATTCCGGATTACTTTCCGCGATCAGGCCCCGTCGGGTCACCGAAACCGCGATCGTGAACGACCGTGGCTGACATCCACCGCCAGGACCTGTGGTTTCACAAGGGCGACGGTCTCATGATCGACAACGTGGCGTTCGGCCATACAGGCCCGGACCGCCTGCAGAGCGGACCGCGTGCCCCTCATGCGGGTCACGGTCGGCCAGGTCCAACAGCCGGTCGTACGTCGACTCGCTGACAGCGCAGTCGGCGGGCGCCCTGGCGCTGATCGAGTTAAGGCTGCCGCGATTCCGCCGTCGTCAACGTCCATGCAAGCAGTTGGTGTTCGCCGGGTAGGCCGACCAGCCGACCCTCCGGCATGGCCGGCGCAGTACCGGCCTGCACAGGGTGCTGGAGTGCCTTGCGGTGACGTCGGCCGGGCGCGCGCCCAGTTGTCGCAAGTGCTCGCGGCCGGAGTGAGCAGGTCGACGCTGCTGCGCCTCATCCGCCGCCTTCCCGAACCCGGACCCTCGACTCCGCTGTACTCGAGTCGATGAGTTCGCACTGCGCAAAAGTCACAACGCCGGCACGACCCTCACCGGCATCGAGACTCTCCAGCCGGTCGAAATGCTGCCGCCACCGGACGACCGCAACGGTCGCCCGGTGGCTCGCAGGCTCACCCCGGCGTCGAGGTGGTGTGCCGGGACTACCGGTAGTACCGAGGCCGGACGGCTGGGCGCTCCAAAATGGCCCACGTCACGGACCCACGCGTACTCACGCGGAGACTACAGAACTCCATGCGATCACACCCTGCTCTGCAGGGCAGCGCTCCGGGTGCAGCCGCCGGTCAAACCAGAACAGGCTCAGCCTCGTTCCGCCGAGCGACTGACTTCTGCAGGCTGCCAACCTCTCGCCCGACCGCGCGGAACGACCACGGCAGCGCACGCTAGGACGAACAGCACTGCACCAGCGATCGCCGTACACAGCGCAGCGCGCCGCATGGGAAGCGCCCCGGCATCAGCAGGCAGAACAACCGGCTTGTCCCGCGCCAGCGGGTGTTGTACGGCCGACTGGCCCTGGGCCGCGGTAGTCGCAGCCGTCACCGCCGCATAGGGATCTAGACGGGGAACCACATCAGGGTATGCAGTGGATATGAGTCGAGCCGCAGTCTGTTCGGCGGACAATTCCGGGTGGGCGGAACGTACCTGGGCCGCCGCGCCCGCTACGAACGCGGCCCCAAAGGAGGCGCCGGAGCCGATGAAATGCCCGGTACCTCTGGGACCAATACTGATCACGCCATCCCCGGGAGCCGTGAGATCGGCAGCCCGGGGCAACAACGCGCCATCCAGGCGTTTGCCGTCCGCGTCGATGTCCAGTACCGACAGGACGCCGGACTGGGCTGCCGGCCAGTAGTCGCGGGGTACTGGCGCGGCTTTGCTCGCGGTGCCGGCTCTGGGCGGATCGGGTACGGCCGCAGCGATCAGCAGTGCGTCGTGTTTGACGGCGTTGTCGACAGCTGCGGTGAGCTGAGCCGATCTGTTTGCCAGGGCTGGTGACACGACGATCACCTGGGCTTTTGCTTGGACCGCTTGGGTGATTCCCGCCGCGACGCTCGAGGCTGTCGCCTTCCCGCGGGCATCCGTGCCACGGACCGCCACGATACGCGCCTGCGGGGCGACACCGGCGAACTTTACCCCCTGCGTGGCAGCCGCTCCGATCAATCCCGCGACGAAACTGCCATGCCCCACGCAGTCCTGGCCCGCACTGCCAAGTGCGATGACCCGACCCTTCAGAGCCGGTGCTGTGACTGACACCCCCGTGTCCACCACGGCCACCGTCACCGTGGACCCGGAGGAGAACTGCGAGGCCCGCGTGAACTGCAGGTACCGCTGTTGCCACGGCTCCGAAGTGGCCTTCTCTTCGGATGCCTTGGTGCAGTCGGCACCAGCCTCGAGCTGGGTCGGCATCACGGGCAGCTGTACCACCTTGGCGTCGGCCGCAAGCGCGGTGGACGCGGCAGGTGACCCCAGCACAGCGCTGAGGACCAACGCTACAGCGGCAAGCCGGGCCGGGAGTGCAAGATGCGAGGGAAAGCGGGGACGACGCATGAGGCGTACTTTACGATCTCTGCGTTCCCGCGCTGCACTTGCCCTCTCTGGGGCGCTCATCTGTTCCTTCCAGTCGTGCAGTCGCTGTTTGTGCCTCAGGTTGCCGCGTACGACGTCGGCACGTCGTTCGGGAGCAGCAGACGCAGATCGTCCACGCTTGGTGCTGTCATGGTGCTCAGGCGACCGGCCTGACGCGTCATCATCGATTCCAGCACCTGCCGGGCGAGTCGCGCGTTTCCGAACGACCGGTCCCTCGGTAGTGAGTGGAAATGCGCGCGAAGCAGTGCGCCCACGCCAGGTCCGCACTCGTATCCCGCTGCCTCGGCATGCATCCGTACGATGGTGACAAGCTCGTCGGAGGTGTAGTCGGCGAAGGCCACGCGTCGGGAGAAACGGGACGACAGACCTGGGTTGGAGGCCATGAAGGCCTCCATCTCTTCGGTATAACCGGCGACGATGACGACCACTTCGTCGCGGTGGTCTTCCATCAGTTTCAGCAGTGTGTCCACGGCCTCCTGCCCGAAATCCGCGCCCGAGGAGCCGCCGGGGGGCGTCAGCGTGTATGCCTCGTCGATGAACAGCACACCGCCCAGGGCCCGTTCGAAGACCTCGCGGGTCAGCTGGGCGGTGTGGCCGACGTACCGGCCGACGAGGTCGGCGCGCGACACCTCCACCAACTGCCCGCGGGGAAGTACTTCGAGAGAAACAAGGAGTTCACCGTAGAGGCGGGCCACGGTGGTCTTGCCGGTGCCGGGCGGCCCGGTGAAAACGAGATGGTGGCTGATCCGGGGGGCGGGCAGTCCGGCGGCCAGCCGGTGCCGTGCGGTGGACAGCAGGTTGACCAGATCGGTGACGTCGCGTTTCACCGCGTCCAGCCCGATCATGTCGCCGAGCCGCTCGAGCGCGTTGCTCTGTCCTGGCATGACGTCCGCGGTACCTTCGGCGGCAGCTTGCTCACTGATGTCCTGGGGAAGGAGCAGTGAGAGGTCTCGCTCCCCGACCTCAGCCTGGGACGCCAAGCGCACCGCCTGGCGATCGACCATCTCCTCGAACACCTGTCGTGCTGCGCGGCCGTTGCCGAAAGTCGCGTCTCTGGGCATGCGTTCGAAGTGGGCTGCCAGTGCGGCGTTGGTGCCATCACCGAGTTCGTAATGATGGCGGGCACACATGCTTTCCATGATCGCCACAAGCTCGGGCACCGAGTAGTTCTCGAACTCCACTGTTCGGGAGAAGCGCGAGGCTAGGCCCGGGTTGGAGGCAAGGAAGGACTGCATTTCTCCGGAGTATCCGGCGACCACGACTACGACGTCCTCGCGGTGGTCCTCCATCAGCTTCAAAAGCGTGTCTACAGCTTCCCGCCCGAAGTCCGCTCCCGAGTGATTGCTGTCACTGGTCAGCGTGTAGGCCTCGTCGATGAACAGTACGCCACCCAGCGCCCGGTTGAAGGTCTCGGTCGTCTTGATGGCGGTGCCACCAATGACCTGGGCCACCAGGTCCGCACGCGAGACTTCTACCAGGTGCCCCGAACGCAGGGCGCCCAACTGCGCCAGAATCGTGCCGTAGAGACGTGCGACCGTCGTCTTTCCGGTGCCGGGCGGCCCAGCGAAGACCAGATGCCGACTCATCGGGGGTGCGGGCATGCCGAGTTGGGCGCGACGCTGCGCGAGTTGCGTGAGATTGACGAGTGTGCGGACCTGTTGCTTGACGTTGGACAGGCCGATCAGGGACTCCAGTTCGGCCAGCGGCCCGGTCTCGGAAGAGGTATCGCCGCCAGGCATGGTTCCGGCGGGGTCCGTTCCCTCGTTGTCGCCGTATCCCCACGCGTCACGCCGGCCGTTTCCAGTACTGGTGAGCTCCTCGACGGCGAGTCGGTCCCCAGACTTCGACTGCACGAGACCGCTGCCGGCGTTGTCGCGCACGGTGCAATTGACGACGGAGACCGGGGACGTGGTTTCCACCCGCAGACCGTCCTGGCCACTGCCAGCCAGCGTGCATCCGTTGAGTGCGGCACGTCCACCTTCTCGGACCACTGCTGCACTATCGGCGGCGTCGGTCACGCGGACCCGGGTAGCGGTGAGCTCGCCTTCAGCCTCGACAACGATGCCGTCCGCGCTGGGCTCACGGAACTCGCAGTCACGGGCGGTCGCCGTGCCTTGCTCACCCACCAGCAGGGCTGGGCCGGTCGCAGCCAGCACCGTAGTGCTGCCGACATACAGATTGCCGAGTCCTTCGATGTGGAGGCCCGCTGCACCGGGGCGATCGATCTCACTGTTCTCCAACCGTCCTCGCCCGTCCTTGACGACCTCGACGCCATTGGCGCCGGTGCGGCTGATTCGGACGCGGCGCAGCATCGGGTTGGCGCCCGTGCGGATACGGATTGCGGAGCCTGTTGTGTCGAGAACCTCCAGGCGGTCGAATTCCGCGGTGGACTCATCCTCAAGCAGTACGGCGGCTTCGGCAGCGCAGTCACGTACCGTCAACGAAGTGAGCGTGGGGGAGGCGGAGCCCGCAACCCACAGTGCGGGCGCCTGTGAGGAGTCCAGCCAGCAGTCCTCGTAGGTGCCACGTGCCCGATCGGTGACCAGAAGGCCGTTACCCTCGGTCCGGGAAGTGCGGCAGCGGCGCAGCAGCGGGTCGCTGCCGTGCGAGATGATGAAGGCCGGGCCGGTGGTGGCTGTGACCCTGACTTCTTCCAATTCGGTGCGGGAGGCGCTGGTCAGGTGGACACCGATCGTCGTGTCGTGCACCACCGTCCGGACCACGCGTGTGGTGGAGTGCTCCTCCAGGGCGATGGATGGCTTGGCGGTGGAGGATATGTCGCAGTCTTCGATGAACCCCTGTGCCTCGCCGTTGGCAAGGACGCCGTTGCCCTGGGCGTCCCGTATTGTGCAGCCACGGACGGTGACCCGGCCGCGCTCGCCGATTACCACGGCCGAGGTGCTCAGGTGCTCCATCGTGCAGTTGTCGAGCAGGCTGTCGACCGCCGAGGTCACCACCACACCGGCGCCTACCGGATTACTGACTCGGCAGTCCCGCATCGCCAGCGACCCGTTTTCCCGTGCCAGTACAGCCGTCCACGATGAACCGGTGACCTCGCAGCCGTCCATGGCGACCTGTCCCCGCACGGCGTCGATCGCAGGCACCTCGTCGTCACGACCGCGAAGTACCAGATCCGTGAGCATCACGGCGTCCGCCCGCAGCGTCACGGCACTGCCGCGCCGGGGCCGGATCTCCACGCTGCCTCGGGCCTGCTCGGCGACGAGGGTCACCCGGGTCCCGATGACGAGGCTTTCCTCGTACGTTCCGGGTCGCACGCTGATGACAGCACCACTGCGGGCGTTCGCCAGTGCCTCTTGGATCGTACGAAAGCCGGTGGTGCCCTCGGGACAGACCGTCACTACCTGACGTGACACACGCTCTCCATCTCTCACAGCCCCTTGGGGGCACGCACCGCCCGCCAGCGGGGGAAGCACCATCATGCCGTCGAGAGCGCCGAGTCGCCACGCTGGGTCTGGACACCGAAGCCAGTATGGGTGGTCCGTCTAGCAGTCTCGCCCGCCTGGGCCATCAAGTCCTGCAGCGGTTGTGAATCACCGTGTCAACGGCTGTGGGCCATCCTCTCATGGCCGACGGGAGCCCTACATCTGAGGACCACGCTGGCGGCGGTTTGGTTCCGGGGTGACCACTCGTCCACATTCAGGTGCTACTGCCAGCAATGGAAGGATCTGCGGCGACAGACATTGACACGATCATGAGGGTGGTCAAGAACCGAGTGCAGTGACGACAGCTACCCTAGAAATTCCCACTCGATCAGAGATTACCGGCACAGAGCAGACATCGGGCTCCGGTGCGACAGAGGGCGCCACCCTGCTCCATGACACACCTCGAGCAAGCAGGACCTGCCTGCCGGGTCGCCATCCCGACCCTTCGGTGTGTGTCGACTGGCGTTCGATACGCACCGAAGACATGACCAGTTCAGGAACTGCAAGCACTTCATTGCCAGCAACGCCCTGGCCTGCTGACCGTAATCGCAGCGTCCGTGAATGCCTACGCCTGACGGTCCTTGTTGCAGACCCGGCTTGAACAGCCGCCGCCCGGAAGGTCCGCCCCGGGCGGCGCTTCGCCAGTCGACTCGTGGACCGGGCCGCCAGCGCGTTGATCTGAACTCGCGGCCGTCTCAGGTCTGGCATGCGATTCCGAAACCCGCCACGGCCCGGCCCCAGGGCTTCGGCGTAGTCGCGTGACGCCCGGTTCGTGACAATCTGCCAGCTCGGCGGTGCCCCGGAACGTGACAGGCACGGCTTCCAAGATCATGGAGTTCTCTACGCCCCGTGATCCGAGTGGAAGACCGTGCC
>NZ_JBIVNJ010000068.1:0-18999 GCF_044753585.1 Streptomyces sp. NPDC088354
CCCACCCCCCGCCCCCCCCCCCTCCCCCCCCCCGGCCCCACCGTGGGTGCTCCCCTACGCCCCCCCCCCCGCCCCCGCCCCCCCCCCCCCCGGCCCGCCCGCCGGCCCCCCCCCCCGGCCGGCGCCCGGCTGCCGTCCGTCTCGGGGTTGCCTTCGGTGCCTCGTGCCTGCGGCGCAGGTTCTTGGGCTGTCGTCCTGTCAGCGGCCGGGGAAGCGCTGCGTGATCTCCTGGAGGACCCAGCCGTTCCCGTCGGGGTCACTGAAGGTCAGGAACGAGCCGTACGAGGCACGCTCCGGGTGCGGGCCGGCCAGTCGGCCCTGACCGTCGAGGCGGTGGGTGATCTGCCCGTTCTCGTGGCCGTGGTAGAGCAGTCCACCAGCGTCGTGGAACATGTCACTGACCCGGATGCCGCGACGGGAGAGGTCCGCGTGGGCCTCCTCGATGTCCGAGACGACGAGGTAGAGGCCCTGGGCCGAGCCCGGCTCGGCGGACGTCAGGCCCGTGCCGAACATGATCGACGCTCCGGAGCCCGGCGGTGTGAAGTGCACGGCGCGCCAGTGCTCGCCGACGGCCTTGTCGAGGTCCAGGCGGAATCCCACCTGCTCGTAGAAGGCCTTGGCCCGATCGACGTCGGATACGGGCAGCACAGTGAGTTCGAGCTTCATGTCCATGTGGAGGTCGTTCCTTCTTGATGTCGGCGGGTCTCACGAGCGTGAGGTACCGGTTGCCTCGGAGCCTGGGGAGGCACCTTGGCTTGCGGCCCCAGCGGAGGGCCGGGGTGATCTGCGGGACGGAGGCGCGTGAGCCCTGCGCCCGCTCGCCGGCGGATCTTCCGCTCCGCCCGTTCGCCGAAGCGCACGGGGCTGGCCTTCCCAGCGGCTCACCATCTCGGTGTTATGACCGTAGGAGATTAGATCGCAACGAGCAACCTTCTCGACGGTGACGGACATCCCATTCGGCGGGGATGTCCGTCACTCCACCGCTTCCATCAGGAGCCCGGTGCACGAGAAAGGGCCGGAGCGCGGCACGTATCACCGCACGGGGAGCGTTGCCCTGCCGGACCCGGCGCTCACCCAGGAGGCGTACTGCCCACCAGGCAAAGTTGCCACTGATGCCGTTTTGTGCCTAACATTTCGGAGTCGCCCTTCCACTCCGCGAGGAGGCCTCCGGCCATGCCCTCATCCACCACGGAGCGCCGTCCGATGACGCAGCCGCCAGGGGCCGACACCTTGCTGCGATTCGTCAACACGCACCCTGCGGGCCCTCACCGACTCGCGGAGCGTTTCGAGAACGCGGCGACTCTGCGCGCGTGGCTGCGGGAACACGGTATGGACGCACCGGCCACCCTCGTCACAGACGCTGACGCGACCAGTGCCCGGGAGTTTCGCGATGCCTTGATCACCGTGCTGCTCGCTCACGCCGGAGATCAGGACATCACGCCGGGGATGCTCGCGGAGACGGAGGAATACTTGCGCGAGATGGCTTCGAGGTATCCGCTGATGACGGTCGTCACGTGCTCGGGCGCAACCCTGACGACCGGGCAGACCGGAATCCCCGGACTCTTCGGCTCGGTCCTGGCGGCCATCACCCAGCTCGCGATGGCAGGCACGTGGGACCGAGTGCGGGCATGCCGGAACCAGCCCTGTCATTTCTGCTTCTTCGACCGGACGCGCAACAGCTCTGGCGCGTACTGCGGCCCGAAATGCGGCTCTCAGGCGTCCATGCGCGCCTACCGGCAGCGGAAGAAGGAGCTGGCGTCCGGCGCGGACGCCGACGGCCGGCGCGATGCCGCCACCTGAATCGTGCCCGCCCGCTGGTCGCGGTCGCGGTCACAGCGCCGCGCCGCCTTGTCCGCCGGTCGCAGCGTGGTTCATGCCCTCGTGTGCACGCTCGGCGGGGGCTTGTCGCGGACCAAGCGGTCAGCGGGCGGGAATACCGCAGGCCGCGAGTGCGAGGTGCAGTCGTTCCTCGGTCACCGTCGTCAACGGCGGGACGAGCAGGGTGGGGATCCCGGCTTCGACTGCCGCGCCGTCGTGGCTGGAGCGGTCGCCGACCATCAGTGCCTCTTCGGGCCGCACCCCGAGCCGGCTGAGGGCGACGTGGAAGATGGCGGGGTCGGGCTTGGACACGCCGTGTTCGAAGGACAGGACGAACTCGTCGACGTACACGTCGAGGCCGCGCTCCAGGAAAGCGGGGCGGATGTCGACGTGGATGTCGCTGACGATCGCCACTTTCAGTCCGGCTGCCTTGAACGCCGCGAGAGTGGGCGGGACATCGGCGGCAAAGGCGTTCCCGGCCGCATCGGACAGCGCCGTGTACATCTCCTCGGCCAGGACCGAGTCCGCTCCCGCGGCATCGATCCACCGATCGTAGCTGTCACGGTGTGCCGCGGCCGACAGGTCCGCTCCCGCCCAGCCCCGCACGACATGAGGGAGCTTGCCCGCGGCGCTCAGGGCTGCACTGACCCGCTGGACCTCCGCCTCGGACGAGTCACGCCCGAGTCGCCGCAACGAGTGTCGGATCCACGAAGCCCCCCTGGGCCCCGTCCGGGCGGGACCCCATTTCGGGACGATGAGTGTTCCGACCCAGTCGAGCAGGACAGCTTTGAAGAACGGCACGTCTCCCCCGTGGTCGTGCGGCTCGCGATCGTCGGCGAGCTGCCGCCCGTCCGTGACCGCATCGCTCTCGCGAAGTCGCTGACAGCGTACTGGCGCTGATCTCGACACCTGCACCCAGCACTGCCTGCCGGCCTCCCGGCTCACGACAGGCCATGGCACAGGGGTCCGCCGGCGCCCCGCGTGGGGCGTCGTCACACTTCTGGGCCGGTTCCGGTCTCAGATGTCGCCCCCCTGTCCACACGGATGGGGCCACAGGAGATCGAGGAGAGAGCCGTGACCGTCCAGTCCCAGGAATTCGCATTCGGTATGCCGTGGGAGTCGCTTTACGGATACAGCCAGGCCGTGCAGGCCGGTGACACGCTGTACATCTCGGGGCAGCTGTCGCACGACAGTACCGGGGCCTTCATCGGGGAGGGCGACTTCGAACTCCAGATGCGCACGACCCTCGGCAATCTCGACCGGGTACTGGAGCACTTCGGCGCCACCCGCGATCAAATCGTCGAGACCACCATCCTTGTCAGGGGCCTGCGCGAGCATTTCGACACCGTCGCCCGACTGCACGCCGCGTACTGCGGTGAGCATCGCCCCACCAGCACGGTCATGGGGGTCTCGGACCTCGCGCTGCCCGCCCAGCTGGTCGAGATCGGGGCGGTTGTGCGCCTCGACATGAGGTGACGAAGCAGCGCCGATAGGGGACTTGCCGTCCCGACCGACCAGTCTGGCCGGTCCCTGTGACGCGGAGGTGGAGCAACGACTTCAGGGGAGATGGACGGTGCCCAAGCCGCCAGGCCGGCACGCCCGACCGTCCGCCGAGGCCGTAAAACGGTGGACAGCCTTGCGGCACTGGGCGAGCATCTCCGCAATGAGCAGCGAACTTCTCTCCGTCCCCAAACGCGTCCGCTTCGTCGAGCTCAGCGCGAAGGCGCTCCGGGCGCTGGCCGAGGGGGACCTCGCCGGCGGCAGCGCCGAGGCGGGGGTCGCCCTCGACGAGTACTTCGTCTCCGACCGGGCCCGCGGGATCTTCGGCTATCGCGCCGGTCAGCTCGCCGAGGACCCGTCTGTCGCGCCCTGGATCGTGCGGGCCGCGGTGTCAGAGCCGGACGGGGCCGTTGTCGGCGACGCCGGATTCCATGGGCCGCCGGACGAGGCCGGCATGGTCGAGGTCGGCTACACCGTCGTACCCGCGTACCGCCGCCAGGGCTATGCCCGCGCCATGCTGGCAGCGCTGCTCGTGAGGGCCGCCGCCGAACCCGGTGTCAGGACCGTTCGGGCCACTGTCAGGTCCGACAACGACGCCTCCGTGGCCACCATCGCGGGCTTCGGGTTCACGTGCGTTCGCGAGCGGGGGAACGAGCGCGACGGGCTCGAACTCGTCTTCGAGATCCCGGCCGACGCGATCCAGGCCGAATAGCAGTACGGCGGCAGTGGCATCGTGAGCGTCCTTGTCGGGCCGTGACATGGGAAGGGCCGCACAGGTCGGGTGAGTTGTGAAGCCGGCCTGGGCCGTGCGGCCCGTCCCCATGGGGAGGCCGCCCGGCAGAGGCCATCGGGCGTGGCGCGCCGAGGTCCGTCCCCCCTACGCGGCAACCTGCGGGACCGCCGATCGCGATCATGAGCAGGGCCGGTCGAGAACACGGGACGGAAGCGTGTTGTTATGCTGGCCGCTGACACAGGACGAGCAATGAGGAGTCACAGACGTGGCGGGTGACGACGACATCTCCGGGTGAGACCCGGATCTGACGGCCACCGGCCGGCGCTCAGGAGCGCTGCCGAGGTGGTCCGTTTCGTCGTACCCCTTTCTCCCACGTCTGCCCAGGGCAGAGGTCTGCGCTCTGCCCTCGTACCTCCGAGGTCACTTCCATGTCCGACGTCGCTGTCATCTGCTCGAACGTCTCCTTCGCCTGGCCCGACGACACCCCCGTCTTCCACGACCTGTCCTTCTCCGTGCCCCCCGGCCGTACCGGCCTGGTGGCACCCAACGGCTCCGGGAAGAGCACCCTGCTCAAGCTGATCGCCGGTGAGCTGAAGCCCGCCACGGGCTCGGTGTCGGTGAACGGCACGCTCGGCTATCTCCCGCAGACCCTGCCCCTGACCAGCGACCTCACCGTCGCCGAGGTGCTCGGCGTCGCCGCGGTGATCCGCGCGCTGGACGCTGTGGAGTCCGGGGACGTCGACGAGAGGCACTTCGCCACCATCGGTGACGACTGGGACATCGAGGAGCGCACCCGCGCCCAACTCGACCGTCTGGGTCTGGCCGGCCTCGCCCTGGACCGCAGCCTGAGCACGCTCAGCGGAGGCCAGGTGGTCTCCCTCGGGCTCGCCGCGCAGTTGCTCAAGGGCCCCGACGTCCTCCTGCTCGACGAGCCGACCAACAACCTCGACCTCCAGGCCCGGCACAAGCTCTACGACGTGCTGTCGGACTTCAACGGCTGTCTGCTCCTGGTCAGCCACGACCGCGCGCTGCTGGACCGGATGGAGCGCATCGCCGAACTCGGCAGCGACGAACTGCGCTTGTACGGCGGTACTTTCACCGAGTACGAGGAGGCCGTCCGTGCCGAGCAAGAGGTCGCCGAGAAGAACGTCCGCAACGCCGAGCAGGAACTGAGGCGGGAGAAGCGGGAGTTGCAGCAGGCCCGCGAGCGCGCCGATCGCCGGGCGAGCAACGCCGCGAAGAACCTGAAGAACGCCGGGCTGCCCAAGATCTTCGCGGGCAACATGAAGCGCGGCGCGCAGGAGGCAGCGGGCAGGTCCGGCACGATGCACGCCTCCCGGGTCAGCGATGCCAAGGCCCGCCTCGACGAGGCCGGGCGGGCCCTGCGCGAGGAGCAGCGGCTCACGCTGGAGCTTCCCGGCACCCAGGTGCCCGCCGGCCGCAACCTGTTCCTCGGCGAGGGCATGCAGATCCTCCTGGGCGACAAGGAGGTCTTCGCGGCGGGCGGCGTCGACCTGAGCGTCCGGGGCCCCGAGCGCATCGCGCTGACCGGGCCCAACGGCGCCGGCAAGACCACCTTGATGCGGCTGGTCACCGGGGCTCTCGCCCCGGAGAGCGGGGAGGTCAAGCGCAACGACGGGAGGATCGCGTACCTGTCGCAACGCCTGGATCTGCTGGATCTGGACCGCACTGTGGCGGAGAACTTTGCCGCGTTCGCGCCCGAGCGGCCCGAGGCGGAGCGGATGAACCTGCTCGCCCGGTTCCTCTTCCGGGGCGCGCGGGCCCATCTGCCGGTGGGCGTCCTCTCCGGCGGTGAGCGGCTGCGCGCCACCCTGGCCTGCGTGCTGTGCGCGGAACCGGCCCCGCACCTGCTGCTGCTCGACGAGCCCACCAACAACCTCGACCTGGTCAGCGCGGGCCAGTTGGTGAGCGCGCTCAACTCCTACCAAGGTGCCTTCATGGTCGTCAGCCACGACGAGCGGTTCCTGGCCGAGATCGGGATCAGCCGCTGGCTGCGGCTGGCCGACGGGGTGCTGCAGGAGACGGGGGCACCGGCGGTGTGAGCCGCCGACGTGTGACGTGGTCCGCGTCCGAGGCCCTGCGCCCGGCGGACCGAGAACCGATCACGCCAGGACGGTATCCCCCGTGCCCCAGCCCGCTCTGCTCGCCCACTACCTCGTCCGTGACCTCGGCGGACGCCGCGTCCTCGACGGCGTCTGCCTCACCGCTTCCCCCGGCCACCGCATCGGCCTGATCGGGGAGAACGGCGTCGGCAAGTCCACCCTGCTGCGGCTGCTCGCCGGCGTGGACGAACCCGACGCGGGAAGCGTCACCCGCCCCCGCGACGTCGGCTTCCTCCACCAGGAGATGCCGTTCGACGCGGACTCCACCCTCGGCGCCGTACTGGACGAGGCACTGCGCGAGGCCCGTGAGGACCTCGCCGAACTCGACCGGCTCGGCGAGGAGCTGGCCCGCGTGCCCGAGGACGACCCCGGCCACCGGGAACTCCTCGACGCCTACGGCAGACGCCTCGAACAGGCCCAGGACCGGGAGTCCTGGGACGCCGACCGCCGCGCCGCGCTGGTACTGGGCGGCCTCGGCCTGGGCGCCCTCGGCCACGACCGGAGCCTTCGCTCGCTCTCCGGTGGGCAGCGCGGCCGGCTGGCCCTGGCCGCGCTGCTGGTCCGGCGGCCGTCCGCGCTGCTCCTGGACGAGCCCACCAATCACCTCGACGACGAAGCCGCCGCCTTCCTCGAGGCACAGATCCGGTCCCTGCCCGGCACCGTGGTGGTCGCCAGCCACGACCGGGCGTTCCTCGACGCCGTCACCACCGACCTGATCGACCTCGACCCGGCAGTGGACGGACCCGTCCGGTACGGCGGCAACTACAGCGCCTACCTCTCCGAGAAGCACGCCGAGCGGCAGCGCTGGGAGCGGCGGTACGCCGAGGAGCAGGAGGAACGGGAGGAACTGCGCGAGTCGGTGGGCGTGACCGCGCACCGGGTCGCCCCCGACCGGGGCCGCGTCGACAACGAGAAGATGGGCTACGGCCATCGGGCCGGCCGGGTACAGAACTCCGTCTCCCGCCGGGTACGCAACGCCACCCGGCGCCTGGAGGAACTGGAGCGCACCCAGGTCACCGAGCCACCGCGCCCCCTGCGATTCGCCGCCGGGGACCTGGCGAGGCGGGGCGAGCAGAGCTCGGAGCCGCTGGTGGCACTACGGGACGTACGGGTGCCGGGCCGGCTGGCACTGGACCGCCTGGAGGTGGCGGCGACCGACCGGCTGCTGGTCACGGGCGGCAACGGGGCCGGCAAATCGACGCTGCTCGCCGTCCTCGCCGGACAGCTCCCTGCCGAGGGCGAGGTGCACCGCCGGCGCGGGGTGACGGTGGGGCTGCTCACCCAGGACACCGTGTTCAACCGGCCCGCACGTACCGTCCGCGACACGTATGAAGCGGCGGTGGGTCCGGCGCGGGCGGCGAAGGTGCCGCTCGGCTCGCTCGGCCTGATGCACGGGGCCGACCTGGACCGACCGGTCGGGGAGCTGTCGGTTGGGCAGCGCCGCCGGCTGGCGCTGGCAGTGCTGGTGGCCCGCCCGCCCCATCTGCTGCTCCTCGACGAACCGACGAACCACCTCTCCCCCCGTCTGTGCGACGAACTGGAGGAGGCGCTCGGCACCGGACCCGGCGCCATCGTGGTCGCCAGCCACGACCGCTGGTTGCGCCGACGGTGGCAGGGCCGGGAACTTCGACTGGCCCCTGAGCCCGACCGGCGGTCGAGCGGCATCACGGCTCCCTGACATCCATCACCGCCCCCCGTACGCGGTTGCTCCCGGCCGCGGGCAGCTGCGGTTGGAGTACCCGGTTCCGTACAGGGGGCGGATCAGGCTAGGCGGGGAAGGTGAAGAGGCGGTACTGCGATACTTCGACGAAACCGAATCGCCGGTACAGCGGCTCGCCGGCCGGGCTCGCGGCGAGTGCCGCCAGCCCCATGCCGCGATCCTGGCCCACGCGGAGCGCCGCCGCCGTCAAGGCTGTGCCGATGCCGTGCCGGCGGTGCGTGTCCGCGACGTGGACGATGAAGATCCCGGCCACGTCGTGGGCCGCGATCACCACGGTCGTCCCGACGACACGGTCCTCGAGGACCGCCGCCAGACGCACGATGTCCGCGTTGTCCCGACGTTGCGACTCGATCCGCACGATGTCGGGTTCGAGGCCCGGTGCGACGCCCATGGAAGCGCTGTACGTGCGGACCAGTTCTGGCAGCCGGCCGTGACCGGTCAGCTCCTCGATCCGCAGGCCGGCCGGTGGCTCGATCGGATCGACCGCCAGGTCGAGCGGTCTGACCATCACCGGGATCGTGGTGAGCTCCTTCGCGCCGCGCTCGGCGAGGGCGGACGACGTGCCCGCGGGGCTGTCCGGGCCGACCCACCACCACCAGGGCACTCCCGCGAGCCGGTCCCGCGCGTCGGCGGTGGACCGCTCCACCGCGTCCAGGGAGCGGACACGGACCACTCCGTTGAACTGCGGCTGGGCCAGCCCACTGCGGAAGTAGTCGAGCTCACCGTCAACGCGGTCCCCCGTGCCCCAGCCGGTCAGGTATTGCCGGAAGTTGGCGGTCACGGAGGCCATGGTGCCGGGGTGCCACAGGTCTCGCCGGCCACTGCCCGGGGATGCGCCCGCCGCGAGCGGTTCATCAGTTCTGCTCGATGCGTCCGTCATGGGTGTTACCTCTGTCCGAAAGCCTCGGACCCGAACGGCCCGCGGGTGTCTCGTGGTGTGTCCGGCCGGCTTCACATCGTTGCTTCGCCGACCGTGTGATCCAACCATGGGACCGTCCACTGATCTCGTATGTTAGGGCGCCAGGATGCGGTAGTCGGAGACGGGGCTGTACCCGATGCGCTGGTAGACGCTGTTGCTCGTCGGATTGGCGAGGTCGGTGAAGAGGAGTACGTGTTCCGCACCGGCGTCACGTGCTGCTTGGGAAACGGCCGCGGTGACGGCGGAGCCGTAGCCCCGGCCCCGATGGTCCGGCAGCGTGTAGACGGGGGTGAGGCGAGCCGTGCCGGCTACCACCGACGTCATGGCGGCCATGGCCACCGGTTCGTCCTCTACCGTCCACAACCGCCAGCCGCCCCGGCCTATCCGCTCGTCGATGAAGGTGTCGAGATCCGCCCCGAGCGAGCCGGCTTCCGTGACGAAACGGGTGCACCAGTCATGGAGAAGCGCCCGGTCCCCGGCGGTCGCCGTCCGCGGTGCCCCCGGTGGTGCGACGCCAGGGCGCACGAGCTGGTCAAGACGGTAGAGGCGCAGGTGCGGCCCGCTCTTCGGCGTGGAGCCGGTGGCCGACTGCCATGCCTCGGAGAAGGCACGGACCGACGAGTCGTCGACCAGGAGCTGCGTGAACGGCTGCGCCCGGGTGGCCAGCAATCGGGCCAGGTGCGTTGCCGCGACCGGGGAAAGGCGGCTCGAGGTCAGCAGGTGCGGTGGCATCCACACGAACGCGGCCGTCGTGGCCGTCTCGTCCGGTTCCCGCCACCAGCCCAGCACCGCGGACGGGGTTCCGCCCCCGGACCGCAGTTGCTCGATCGTGTCGAGCCCGGAGAGCAGCATGGTGTGCAGGTCGGGATGTGCGGCGAGAAATGCCCCCGCCTCGGAGCGAAACACTTCGGGCTTGTCCGTGGTGAACCAGGTCACGGGGTTCGGTCTCCTGCTTGTGAGGGGGCGCGGTGGCAATGCACGGCGCCGCAGAGGTGGTTGGGGCTCCCAGCGACAGCGCGTGCGGCTGACGAGCCTTTTCGGGCCGGCCGGCCTCGGGCTTCGACGGGAGGCCGGGGCGCCCCGGCCCGGCGCGTCCCGGTCAGGCCCAGGGCGCGGGGGCCGGCACGCCCTCCGCCGACACGCCTACGGGACGCCGAGCGGGTCAGGACACCGAAGTGGCGTGCCCGTCAGCCGTGTGCCGGCTGATCGCTGCCGGCAGCGCTCGCCACCGCGGCGTGTGAAGCCCGCAGGATCTGTTCCGACACAGGCGTGCCCGCGGTGGCGCGGGCGAGAATGAGGCCGCCGACGAGCGTGGCGTAAGCGGCCAGACCGGCGTCACCAGGCGCGATCCACTCCGCGACCTTCTGGACGCCCTTGGCGTAGGTCTCCCTGTGCTCGGGCTCACGCGCGACATCGCCGGCGAAACCGGCCGCGGGGCAGCCGGTGCCGGGGTTGTCGCGATGGTCGACAGAGAAGTAGGACTCCAGCAGCGACTGCCACGCCGCCTGGTGCTCCCCGGTCTCCTGGTCCAGAGCCTCGAGGTCCTGCAGGTTGTCGGCGAACGCCTTGGCGGCCGCTTCTTCGACAAGCGCGGCTTTGGAGGCGAACTGCTTGTAGAAGCCCCCCTGGGTGAGGCCGATCGACTTCATCACATCCGCGATGCCCACCTTGGCCACACCGTCTTCACGGAACAGCCGAGAGGCCGCGGCGACCACTCGCTCCCGGTTGGCCTTGGCTTCTGCTTGCGAGACGCGACTCATCCCTCACCCTCCGTAGTGCCCGCCGGTCATCTGCCGCGTTGCGGGCTGTGACGAGGACGGGCGGGCAGACACCTCGACGCTAAGATTATGCCTGCCGTCTATCCCCTGCCGCAGCGGCCCGTGGGTCGCACCCCAGTCGGCACAGCGGACCAGCTCCCGCGGGGCGACGACCGGTCGGCCGGCACCCGCAGCCGTTCCCCGCACCGGCGAGTGCGCACGAAACCGTCCACGTTCCACGGAGCACGGATGGCGCTCCCGCATGTAAGATGGCACCTACAATCTAATATGGGCGTTGCCGCCCCGGGGGCAGGGATGGGCACCCATCCGCTCAAACAGCCCTCACCCAGGGGTCGTTCCGACATCGCGCCGGTGACGAGAAGGACTTCGCCACCGGAGCCACGGAGACGGCGCTCTCACCGCAGCCGCTTGCGGACGGTTCACCGCGTCGCACACACGACCCGTACGACGCCGAAGGCCGTTGCCCGCGGGTGCCGTTGAGGCCCTGCCGCGGTCGCCGGCGGCCGTCCGACCCGAGTCGCGTCGGGGACGGTCATGACCTCACCAGCCCGCAGAGGCGGGTGACCCGATCCCACGGCAGACCCCCGGGTCGTCCAACCGCCTTTCACGTGCCCCGCGGTGAAGCGTGGTGGGACGCGACGCCGCTCATGCCGCACCCGACCCGAACGGAGGGGGTAACGGCTCGCTTGACGCACCGAACCGCACGTCGCACAGTTGAAACGCATATCGGCACACAACTTCCACCATACGAAAAAGTGAGGGACGGCGGAGCTGTGACGCCAACAGAGCCGCAGACATACCGAAGACGGCACAGCACCGGCGTGGACCCGCACCTGGTCTCCCTGCCTCTCTGGGACACGCACCAGTCGACCCCTCGCGCACCGCGAGCCGTACTGAGCGGCCCGACGCGCTGGGAGGCCGCTGCCCGGCCTGTCCCTCTGGCCGGACGATCACCGGTATGACCGCCGCCTCGCCAAGAAGACCATTCGCCGGGGGCGCACCGCCGGTGGACTCATCGAGCCTCATCCTCACCCTCCACGCCGCGATGGCACGAAAGCCGCGCCATGTTGATACGACGCAGCACCTCCAGGAAAGTCGGGTCACTCCCCCGACTCGTGACGCACCTCTGCCCTCGCTCGCCCGCCGCCCAGCGCGCGGCCCACGACGGAGCCCGCTTGCTCCCGGCATTCGGCCCCCAAGTGCGCAAGCGGCCGAAAGCCCTTGACCGGGGCACCGGGCCCTTGGGGATGCGCGGACACGCGGTGCCTCCGCTCCTGCTGATCACGGCCATCACCTTGGGCGCGTCGTTCGCCCCCCTTGCGGTCCACCTGTCCCCGCTGCTCGTGGCGGCTCCCACGTGCACGGGAACGTTCGCACGAACACGCTTCACAGCCGTCGTCGCGCTCGTGGCAGCCGCGGCGGTGCTCCTCGTGGACAACCACGACGGCCTGCTCCACTCACCGCTGCTGCCCATCCACATCGGGGCGGTGCTCATAGTGTCCGCGTTCGTCCTCGCCTCCCGGGCCATGCACGACCGCGATCTGAGGGAGCTGGCTCAGGTGCGGGCTGTCTCCGAGGCCGCTCAACGAGTGCTGCTGCGCCCGATCCCCCCGAAGGTGGGCCCCTTCCGCATCGCCTCGATGTACCGCGCCGCGGCCGCACACGCTTTGGTGGGCGGTGATCTGTACGCGGCGTCCCGCACCGGCCGCACCACGCGCGTCCTCATCGGAGACGTCCGGGGGAAGGGTCTTCCGGCCATCGAGGACGCCTCCGCCGTCCTGGGTGCCTTCCGTGAGGCATCCCAGCATTTCCGCACGCTCCCGGAGCTCGCGGCCGCGCTGGAACGCAGCGTCCGCAGGCACCTGAGCGAGTTGACGGCTGACACCCTCGACAGCGGCGAGCGATTCATCACCGCCCTGCTGATCGAACTCCCCGACGACGAGGAAGTCGCCAGAGTGGTCAGCTGCGGACACCCGCCACCGCTGTTGCGCCAGGGCAGCCAGGTCACCCTGCTGCCCGTCGCCCGGCCCGCCCCGCCGCTGGGGCTCGCGGCGGAATCCCCCGACGCCTTCTGCCTCGACACGGTTGCCTTCGGCCCCGGAGACACCCTGCTCCTGTACACCGACGGCCTGGCCGAGGCCCGCGACTCCGCCGGCGAGTTCTTCCCCGTCCTCGACCGTGCCGGTACATGGACCTGGGAGTGCCCGAGCCGCCTCGTGCAGCACGTCAGCCTCGACGTGGACCGGCACGCGGGCAAGAAGAACCTCCAGGACGACCTGGCCCTCGTCGCTGTCCACCATCCGACGCACCCCGTCCACGGCGGACAGGCGCCGCCGTGATCCTCCACAGCCCGAAGGCCCGCACACCCGCGCACAGACCCCGGCTCCCGCGCCACACACCATGCGCATCGTCCGGCAGGCACTGCGCACCCCGTCAGAAGGGACGGTGACAAGGATGGCCATGCCCAGACTCCTCCTGCTCCGGCACCCGAGTGCGCTGCTCGCCGTCTATCTCGCCGCGACCTGCGCAGTGCAACTGGAAGTCTCTGCGGTGGGCTTGGTCCGCTGGTCGGACTACTCGGTGCTGGCCCCCCTGATGGCGGCCGCCCTGCTGCCCGTCAGACACACTCTGATCGTCGGAGCCTGCACGCTGGCGGGCAGTGTGGCCATCTACGGTTTCGTGATCCCGGGCGTGTCGGAGGGGGGCCGGACGGTGGTCATCGCCGCAGCCCTTCTGTCCTTCGGTATGAGCCTGCTCATCTGCCGGGTCCGGCTCCGCCAGAAGGCCGGGTGCGTCTTCGCCGTACGTCCCGGAAGGCGTGAGGAGACGGGCCGCATCGTCTCCGCACCACGTGAGGCCACTGGCGACCCGTGCGCCTTCTTGTGGGAGGCCGGACCGGCGCCTGGGCGCCTGCCGCAACCCGCGGCCATGGAACTCGCCTACTGCCGGACCGACGACGGAAGGCCGCAGGCCCACTGGCTGGACGCGATCCCGCTGTCCGGAGCCCGCGTGGCGCTGGTCGCCGGCAGCGTGACCGAGGACGGAGAGCCGGCCCCCGCCCTGGTGCCCGAACTGCGTGCCGCGGTGCGCACGCTGGCGGACATCGACGTGCAACCGGACGAGGCGCTCACCCATCTCCACGACGTCATCCGTCGGTTGCGGCCCGACGAGAGCACCCGCGATGTCACGGCAAGCTGCCTGTACGCCGTCTACGACCCCGTCACCGCGGACTGCACCCTCGCCTGCGCCGGGCACCCCGCGCCCAGCGTCATCGCCCCTGACGGTGTGATCACTGCCGTGGACCTTCCTGCCGGGGTAGCGCTCGGGAGCGCGCGGGCGAAGGTCGGGACCGCCGAGATCCGGCTCAGGAAAGGCAGCGTGCTCCTGCTGCCCTCGCACTCCGCCGCGCCGCCCGATCCCGGGAAGGACACCGATCGACTCGAGGCGCCCGAGCAACTTGTGGACCCGAAGTCATCGCTCACCGACACCTGCCGTGCTGCTCTGGAGGCCTTTGTGGCAGCGGGAGCACCACGCCGGTTGCACGTGCTCGCCGCCCGCACCCGCACGCTCGACGGCACCACGGTGGCCACCTGGGACCTCCCTGCGGACCCCGCGGCTGTCTCTGCCGCGCGACAACATGTCACGGCCACCATGAGGACATGGGGCCTGGACGACGCCACCTCCACCACCGTCCTCATCGTCAGCGAGCTCGTCACCAACGCCATCCGCCATGCCCAGCCACCGGTACGGCTCCGCCTGATCCGCTGCGCCACGGGCCTGACCTGCGAGGTCACCGACGGCAGCACCACCTCCCCGCACCTTCGACGCGCCTGCACCTTCGACGAAAGCGGCCGGGGACTGTTCATCGTCGCCCAGCTCACCCAGCGCTGGGGCACCCGCCACCACCCGCAGGGCAAGACCATCTGGGCCGAGCACGCCTATCAGGCCGACGAACCCGTAGGGGAGGAAGAGCAGGCCCTGCGGGCCGGGCTCGTCTCGTGACGGCCGGCATTCGCGGGGACGGCTCGGTGCCGCGGCGCCTTTTACGGGCGACCGGGACCCCTGGGGGCCGGACGGTCGAGTCCGGCCCCGAAGGCCCAGCCCCGTCAGCCGGGCGAGATGTTGTGGTTCACACGGAACATGTTGGTCGGGTCGTATGCCTTCTTCGCCGCAGCCAGACGCCGGTAGCGCTCTGCGCCGTAGACCTCGCTCAACCGCTCCGGGTCGGTGGCCTCTTCGATGGAGAGGAAGTTGACCATCCTGCGCTCGTCCGCCCAGGGCTCCATGGCATCCATCACCTCGTCGAGCTTGCCGCTCAGGAACTCGGCCTGGTCCGGGGCGCCCACGCCGATTCCGAAAAGGACGAAGGGGAGCCCTCGGCTGGAGACGGCGTTGGGTACCGCGGGCTCACGGTCGAGTGCGCCGCCGAGCACGCGGATCTCGACGCTCACCAGCGGGGAGCCCGACCCGGGGCCGAGCAGTTCGATCAGCTGGTCGGCCGCCTCGGCGGGAAACGCGCGCAGCATCGTCGTTCGGTCGTAATAGGGCATGGGTGCCGGGGGGTCCATGTGGATGGCCCCCATCGCGGTGAAGGGCATCTCGCCCACGGTGTCGATGAGCGCCGGGGCGGCCGTACGCAGGGGGGCGATCAGCCGCTCGCCCTCGGCCACCGGACCGAGGTAGGCGATCCGCACGTGGACCACGAACGCCCCCCGGAGCGGCTCCGGCAAGTCGGGCAGCGGAGGCAGCCGCTGCACGGCCACGGAGGAGGACATCTCCTCGGGCATGTCCGATTGCCAGGTGCGCCAGGTGTGCAGCACATCGGCAAGTCGTTCGCCGGGGAAGTAGATTCCGCCGCCGTAGAAATGGGTCACCGGGAACAGGCCGAATTCCAGCGCGGTGACGACGCCGAAATTGCCTTTGCCTCCGAGCAGGGACCAGAAGAGTTCGGGATCACTGTCCGCTGTGACATGACGCAACTCGCCATCAGCGGTCACCACCTCCAGCGAGCGGACATGGTCGGCCGCGTATCCCCGGCTTCGGCCGAAGACCGGACTGAGTCCTCCCCCGAGGGTGTACCCCGCCACGCCCACCAGCGGGGCGGAACCGCTCATCGGGGCGAGCCCGACGGCGGCGGCCTGGTCGATCACCTCCTGCCAGACCACACCGGCCTCGACCCGTGCGCGCAGCCGGCCGGCGTCGACGGCGATGCCCTTCATGCGCCGGGTACTGATCAGAACGCCGCCCCGGGCAGCGCCGACCTGTTGGTGCCCGGTGGTCTTCACCGTCACCGCCCGGCCCTGGCGGCCCGCGAAACGGATCGCCGCCTGTACGTCGGCCGCGTCGGCGGCACCGACGACGAGCGCGGGCTCCAGGGGGGCGTTCAGGTTGTAGATCCGGCACTCGGCGTCGTAACCCTCGTCGCCGGGCAGCAGAACCGGGCCGCTCACCAGCGATGCGAGTTCGGCCGCCTCCGCGGACGCGACCCGTGCGAACGGAACGTCAGAAGTCATGGGATCCCTCGTGAAACGGTGCCGCAAGGTGAACGGGCAACTGCCCGCCGGGTCGCCCCGCGCGCGCAGACGGGAGCTGCACAGGTGCGAGGAAGGCGGCATATTCCCGGCGGCAGACAATGAGTTTTTATATTACACGTATCATCTAAAGATTCCCGGTCACGCTGTTGCCGCTCAACTGCTCGCGCTCCACTGGCCATCGTCGATGGACGCCGTGCACAACAGAGACCCCGTCTCGCCGTGTACGCCCGCGACGCCCGTCCGGCACTTCAGCAGGGCGGCCCGGGGAGACAGGGCACTCGGACAGCGGCTGATCAGGCGCCGGCACGCAGCGGCTGCAGGGCCTTCGACCAGCTGACGACCTGGTCGAGCATGGCCTCAACGGTGGGCTGGTGGTGCGGGCCCGGCTTGAAGTCGCTGTAGTTCTCGAAGTCGGTCAGGAGGGACAGCGCGACCTGCGCACGCACCGTGGCGATCTGCAGCTCACTCGCGATGAGGCGGAGGTGCTCGACGGCCCGGGTGCCGCCGCCGGAGCCGTAGCTCACGAACCCCGCGGCCTTGTTGTTCCACTCCGCGTACAGGTAGTCGAGCGCGTTCTTCAGGGCACCCGTGGTGGAGTGGTTGTACTCGGGGGTGACGAACACAAAGCCGTCGAACTCGGCGATCTTCGACGCCCACGCCTTGGTGTGGGCGTTCTGGTACTGCCCGAGCGACGGGGGAAGCGCCTCGTCCAGGAGCGGCAGCGGATAGAGGGCAAGGTCCACGAGCTCGAACTCGGCGTCGGAACGCTGCTTGGCGACATCGAGAACCCAGTCCGCCACGGCGGCGCCGTTGCGCCCCGGACGGGTGCTGCCGAGGATGATCGCGATCTTGGTCATGTCGAGCCTTTCGTTGGTACGGCTTCACGTCAGGCACGCACTGGTACCCGGCGCCGGGATGTGACGTGCATCGGTGGCTCCGGAGACGGTTCCGGTGCGGCGCCCCGCCCACTCAGAGGGCGACCGGGGGCCGGACGGACCTGACCCTCGCCGAGGAGAGCCCACGCGAGGTGGCCCTCCCGGGGCGCCCCTCCTCGTCGACCCCCGCGGGTTCGGTGCCTACGACGTCGTCGGCGGGGACAGTAGGACGAAGCAACCGAGAAGGGCAACCAGGGAAAAATGCCCGATACGTCCAGAGATGAACGCGGGTTGCCGGCCGGCGCGCCGCGCGAGTCGCGCTCGTGAGCAGCCCGTCGGCAGCCCTTCGCGCGCCGCCCTGCATGCTTCGGCGGGGCGCGGTGTCAGCAAGACGTCACACCGCGCAGCGGCTGGGCACCCAGGGGGCCGGCTGTCCGGGACCGGGCGCCGGACCCGAATCCTTGCACGGCGAGGCAAGCCGGTGGGCGGATCCGTGCACAGAAAGACAAAACGACGATCCGTGTACCGCTTAGCCTGGAAACATCGGAGAACGCGCATTCCGGTCCCCCGGTGACGGACAAGGGAGTCGGAGGATGGAGCGCTTTTGTCGTGACCCCTGCTCCGCGATGAAACCGGTCCGGACTTCGGACAGGGTCGCAGCGTTGCCGACGGAACGTCCGTTCAGTCCGCCGCTTGTCCCGATCGCCACTCGCGAGGACTCACGCCGTACGTCGCTTTGAATACGCGGCTGAAATGGGGTGCGCTGGCGAACCCCCACCGGTGCGCGATCGCCTCGATCGTCATGAATCGATGCACGGGCGATGCCAGTTCTCTCCTGCACTCCTCGAGGCGCTGCGTCCTTATCCAGTCGCCGAGGGTGATTCCGGCCCGGGACAGGGTCAGGTAGAGCTGGCGTACGGAGACATGATGCTCGGTGGCGATACGTGCGGCGGTCAGGTCGGATTCTGCCAGGTGGAGGCGGACGTATTCCTCGACGCGCTGAAGAAGTGTGTGGTGCAGAGGCCCTCTGGCCAGGTCGTCACGGTCCAGGCTCGTCGTGGCCACCGCCCTGATCAGGTCGACGCAGGGCTGCGCGAGCATGGCGGCCTCGGCATCACCGACGGCCGCCCGCTGGCGGGCCAGCCGGGCGAAGAACGCCGCTGCGGCAGCCACGAGCGGGCGCTCCGAACCGATGCGTGCGGCCGCGACCTGACCGAGCAGGGACGATCGCAGCCCCAGCACGTGCGTGGGAACGCGAACGACGACCGCACTCACGGCATGGTCAAAGGAGATGTCGTAGGGCTTCGCATTGTCGATCACCGTGAGATCGCCCGCCCGGATCACTCCCCGCTTTCCTCCCTGACTGAACCGGGTGACCCCCGTCTCCTGCAGTACGAGGAAAACGTGCGGCACCATGTCCTCTTCGACAGGAGCGTTTGCACGCCGGAGGCCCGCCACATTCCAGTCGATTCCCGCGACTTCCACCGCACCCACCGTGTTGATGTCCGCAACCACCCTCAGGTGAGCCGGATCCCGCGGAAGGTGCACCTCTATCCGGCCGTTCACCGACCGCGAGAGTTCACGAATGGCATCCGCGCGATCACCGGGAGGCAGCGACTCCACGTCGAACCGAATTGCCATTGAGCTCTCTCCAAAGTGACCGCGGGCAGGCGTTGCGGGTAGGTCTTCCACGGTACAGCGACAGTGTCTGCCTTACGATTTCACCCGATTCAGGCCGGGAAGCGGGTGGCGCGGCCGCCGTCTCAACGCCGTGCAGATCGCCGCACAGAGCCGCACTGCCGTGCTGGCCACCCGTGCGATGACTGGGGTGAGTCGGGCGCGGGCAGGTCCACGATGGTGGCGGCGCCACCAGCAGCGGGGCGACAAGGGCCGGGCTCCACACCCTAGACGAGTAAGTCCGATCTCCGGTCAGTGGTCGTAGGCGATCAGTGACCGGGTGATCGGCGCGTTAGTTGCGTTGTTGTGCCAGATGGCGGCG